>JAKSML010000020.1 GCA_024400665.1 Bacteroidales bacterium | reverse complement strand
CCCAAATGTTTTTCTATAGGGAATTATTTTATCGAAACATACCCCCAGCCCCTTTACTCCGTGACGCATTCCGCTACGGTCTCAAGAGCGAGCTCTTGGACGCTCCGCTTCCATGCGTTCCGAAAGGGGAGGCTGACGCATCACATATCTTCCATTTATTAGTGGTGATTGCGGATAATCATATAAATTGTTATTAAACAACGAATTAATTTGCGTGCGATTTATGGTAATTCACCTCAAGGAAACTTCTAAAAATTCAATGCGAAGAATGCCGGTGGCATTCTGAGTTAGTCCGCATATCACAATAATTTATGAATAAATTCGTGAATAATTCATGGAAATTCGTGTAAAAAAAAATTTATTATCATTAATTTTCTTGAATTTATAGAAGTTGCCTAATATGACTTTTTAGGTTTTTTGCGCGGATATCAGCGTTTGGGGTGAGGGGGAGGATTAAATGTTGAAAAAAATGTGCTGAAAAATTTGTTATATCAAAAAAAAATCGTATTTTTGCATCTTGATTAAGTTCGGAAAATTGTTAGAAATATTCGTTTAATTAATTAATAATCAAAGCCGATGAGTCTGATGGCCTATAACGAGACAGAAAAAAAATGAAGAAAATCGTATTAGTTATGCTTGCTGTGCTGGCTTGCTCCGCTTCCTTCGCACAGTTCCAGCGCGCTCCTCAGTGCCGCGAAGCTAACCCCGCTAAGGGCGCCGCTACTCTTCCCGCCTGGGGTCAGATTGCCGCTCCGTTCACCGCTACTGACATCAACGGCAACCCTGTCAGCCTTCAGTCCTACCTCGATGCTGGTATCAGCGTGGTGGTTGACTACTCCTGCTGCTGGTGCGGTCCCTGCTGGAGCCTCCACACTACTGGTATCCTCGAAGCTCTCGATGCAGAAGATTCCATCCAGGTTATCTGGGTTGAAATTGAAGATGGCAACACCACCGCTCAGATTTACGGTACCAACGGTTCTGGCAGCAGCGCAACCACCCAGGGTAACTGGACGCTCGACAGCCACGGCAACCCCGTCACCTATCCTATCATCGATGATGCAAGCTGCCTCAGCACTTGCGCTTCTCTCTATGAAGGCTATGTTCCCAGCGTGTATCTGATCACTCCCTCTGGCTATTTCTGCTCCCTGTATGGTGAGGACTGGGGCTTCGGCACCAGCACTGCTCCCGCTCAGGCTGTCAGCATCGTCAATGGTCTGATTGGTCAGGCTCCTCGCGCCGGCCAGGCTCCTATTGTCAGCATCAACGGTCTCACCACCGCTGTTGTCGGCAACCCCGTCAACTTCACTGCTGATATCATCAGCGTTGATCCTATTGTCAGCTACAGCTGGACCTTCGCAGACGGCACCCCCGCTACAGCTAACACCGCTGCTGCTACCACCACTTGGGCTACCACTGGCAACCACCAGGTCACCCTTGAGGTCACCAACACCACTGGCACCACCACCGCTACCCTCAATGTCAATGTTATCGACTGGACCTGGGGCGATGAGATGTCCTACACTCAGGGCGGCAGCTATGTCTCTTCCGTCGGAACTGGTGGCGAAATCACCTGGGGCGCTAAATATCCTGCCTCTTTCATGAGTGGCCGCAACTATCTTGAGAATGTGAAGGTCTATGCTAACGAGGCTGCTCATTACACCCTCGATGTCTATCAGACCAATCCTGGTGCCACCCCTGGTAACAGCGACATGCTTTATGAGTACACATACGCTGTTGCCGCTGGCGACAACACCCTCTCCATCTATGATCAGGTTCAGCTCAACGGCGCTAAGGACCTTTGGATTGTCTTCACCTGCGCTGATGCTTCTTATCCCGCTGCTGGTACCGACTTCACTGGCGACCCCAACGGCAGCCTCGTTTGCTTCAACGGCGAATGGAGCCCCGTTTATGAGCTCAATCCCTCCCTCATGTACACTTGGATGATTGCCGCTACCACCTCTGTCACCGCTCCCGCTATGGCTGTCGAGCTCAATGGCCCCGCTAACGCTTCCACCAACACTCCTGTCACCTTCACCGCTGTCGGCCCCGCTGCTGCTTCTTACAGCTGGACCTTCGCTAACGGCAATCCCGCTACCGCTACTGGTGCTACCGCTACCACCACTTGGACTGCTGGCGGCACCTACGCTGTCACCCTCACCGCTACCCTCAACGGCGAGACCGCTACCAGAACCATGAACGTCAACGTTGTTTCTTGCGATCCTCGCAACCTCCCCTTCACCTGTGGTTTCGAAGCTAATGAAGACTTCGGCTGCTGGAATTTTGTCGATGCTGATGGCGACGGCTTTAACTGGGATCTTGAAATGTGGGCTGGCTCACAGTATGTACATGGTGGCAGCGGCGCTATCGGAACTGCTTCCTACATCAATGGTATCGGCATCCTCACTCCCGACCAGTGGATGATCACCCCCGAACTTATTATCCCCGCTAATGGTGCTAACCTGACTTACTATGTCGGTGGTGTCAGCGAGATGTATGGTGACAAGTACTCCATCTATGTCTCCACCACTGGTGCTGAGCCCAGCAACTTCACCGCTAACGCTCCTATCCACACTGAGACTCCTACCAGCGCTAACTTCACCGTTAAGCACATCGACCTCTCTCAGTTCGCTGGTCAGACCATCCGCCTCGGCTTCCGTCACTATGAAAGCGTTGACGGTTACTGGCTGATTTTCGACGACCTCACTGTCGCCGCTGGTCAGAACGCCATCAACAATGCTAACGTTTCCAACGTTGCTATCTACCCCAACCCCGTCGTCAGCGTCCTCAACATCGAAGCTGAAGGCCTCCAGGAAGTCAACGTCCTCGATCTCAACGGCCGCGTTGTTATGACCTCCACCACCAACACCGTCGATATGAGCAACCTCAGCAATGGCTGCTACTTCGTCCGCGTTATCACCAACGCCGGTGTCACCACTCAGAAAATTGTTAAATAACTTTTCTTTGAGATAGAAAAGAGCCCGCACTCCGCGGGCTCTTTTTGTCTTAACATTATTAATTATAAGATTTGAAGATGAGTGAATTGGTAGATTAGCAGGCTCGCCTTCCATCCTCCAAATCTCCAAATCTTCCAAACTTTTCTCCATGAATTACGCAGCCATTATCTCCCAGCAGCTCAACCTTGGCGCACGCCAGGTGGAAAAAACTATAGAACTTCTCGAACAGGGTGCCACGGTGCCCTTCATCGCCCGCTACCGCAAGGAGGTGACGGGCAGCCTCAACGAGGTGCAGATCACCGCCATCCGCGACCTCCTCATCAAGCTCAAAGAGCTCGACAAGCGCCGCGAGGCCATCCTCGCCTCCATCTCCGAGCAGGGCAAGCTCACTCCGGAGCTGGAGAAGAAGATAATGGATGCCGCCACCATGACGGAGCTTGAGGACCTTTATCTGCCCTACAAGCCCAAGCGTCGCACCCGCGCCACCATGGCCGTGGAACGCGGCCTCGAACCTCTCGCCAACGAGATTCAGAAACAGTATTCCTGCAACTTGGAGCAGATGGCGGAGAAGTATATCAACGCCGAGAAGGGGGTGAACTCCGTTGAAGAGGCTCTGGCCGGCGCTCGCGACATCATCGCCGAGCGGGTCAACGAGAACGTGCAGGCGAGAACCAAAGTGCGCAATATCTTCCGCCGCACCGCTATGCTCTCCTCCAAGGTGGTGAAGAACAAGGAGGAGGAAGGCGGCAAGTTCGAGTCGTGGTTTGACTGGAAGGAGAACGCCATGCGTGCCCCCTCGCACCGCATCCTCGCCCTCTTCCGTGGCGAGGAGGAAGGCGTGCTGCGCGTCCATGTAGTCCCCGATGACGATGAGCCCGCCTACGAGGCGCTGGAACGCCAGTTTGTGAGCGGCCGCTACGAGTCGTCCGAGCAGGTGCGCCTCGCCGTCCGCGACGGCTACAAGCGTCTGCTGGCCCCCTCCATCGAGACGGAGTATTACAACCTCCTCAAGGAGAAGGCCGACAAGGAGGCCATCCGCGTCTTTGCCGAGAACCTGCGGCAGCTGCTGCTCGCCTCGCCGTTAGGACAGAAACGCATTCTGGCAATCGACCCCGGCTTCCGCACGGGCTGCAAGACCGTCTGCCTCGACGCGCAGGGTCAGTTGCTGCACAACGAGACCATCTATCCTTTCACCTCCGTGCGTGAGGAACGTGCCGCCATCGCCAAGCTCGAAGCCTTGGCCGAGGCTTTCCACATCGAGGCCATCGCCATCGGCAACGGCACGGCAGGCCGCGAGACCGAGGAGGTGGTCAAACGCTGCCATTTCAAACAAAAGCTTATCGCCGTCATGGTTAGCGAGAACGGCGCATCGGTGTATAGTGCCTCCGAGGTGGCACGCCGCGAGTTTCCCGACTACGATGTCACCGTCCGCGGCGCCGTGAGCATCGGCCGCCGTCTGATGGACCCCCTCAGCGAGCTGGTGAAGATAGACCCCAAGAGCATCGGCGTGGGACAGTACCAGCACGATGTCAACCAGACCCTTCTACAGGAGAGCCTCGAAGATGTGGTGGTGAGCTGCGTGAACAGCGTGGGCGTGGAGCTGAACACAGCCAGCCGCGAGCTGCTGAGCTATGTGAGCGGCATCGGTCCTTCGCTGGCCGACAAGATTGTAGATTATCGCAACCGCGAGGGCGCCTTTGGGAGCCGTGCCGAACTGAAGAAGGTGGAACGCCTCGGCGACAAAGCCTTCGAGCAGTGCGCCGGCTTCCTGCGTGTGCGTGAGAGCGAGAACCCGCTCGACCGCAGCGCCGTGCATCCCGAGCGTTATGCCTTGGTGGAGCGCATGGCCAAGGATGCGGGAGCGACCGTCGAACAGCTCATGCAGAGCAAGGAACTGCGGTCGAAAATCAATATAGAGCAGTACGTCACCGCCGACTGCGGCCTGCCCACGTTGCAGGACATCATGAAGGAGCTCGACAAGCCGGGCCTCGACCCGCGCGCGCGCTTCGAAGTCTTCGAGTTCGACAAGAACGTCACCCGCATCGAAGACCTCCAAGAGGGTATGGTGCTTCCTGGCATCGTGACCAACATCACCGCCTTCGGCGCCTTTGTCGATGTGGGCGTGCATCAGGACGGCCTGGTGCATATCAGCCAGCTGGCCGACCGCCGTGTCAACGACCCCTCCGAGGTGGTGCATCTTCACCAGCATGTCAAAGTGAAGGTCATCGAAGTCGATCTCCGCCGCCATAGAATCTCCCTCTCCATGCGAGGCGTCTGATTGAAGATGATGATTGGTGGCTGCCAATCGTTTCACATTTCACAGAAAACATGAAGAGGGTTTCGATTGCGCTATCTGTGGACCTATTGTTGGCTGTGAGCTGCGCTCATCTCCCCCCATCGTTGAGTCCGAATTAAGAAGCTTAGGCTGGTTCCGAAGACATGATTGAGTTTGAAGAGCCGTAGGTGACGATTAAGAATTAAAAATAAAGAATAAAGATTGGGACGAAGCCATCCGTGCTGCGACTCTTTAGCTGATAATTGTGGCAGAGCCATACTTGGCCCCGCCCACATAGCCACTAATCACCGTAATAGTGTCACGGTGCCAGTACGGTGTTGGATGCCGTTTTCGGGATGGCGGTAGCGACAGAGATATACGTATGTGCCTTGTGGACAGGGGATGCCGTGGTAGGTGCCGTCCCAACCCTCGTTGATGTCTGTGCTGTGCCAAATCATGTCGCCCCATCGTGTGAAGATGGATAATTCAAAGTATGGGAGACGGGAGCTGCTAATAGTGAAGCGGTTGTTGGTGGGTGCGTCTGGTGTGAAGGTGTTGGGCGTCCAGAAGTCTGCCATTCGGCTGTGGAGCACAATCACATCGGTGTCGGAGCATCCGAAACTGTCGGCTACCACAAGAAGGACGGTCATGGAATCGCGCTGTATGTTGTAGGAGAAGAGGGTGAGGGAGTCGGTGCTCCACGCCGTGCCATCCAGATACCAGCAGCGCTGTGTTGCACCTGTGCTGATGTCGGTGAGAGTTATCTGGGTGTGTTCTGCATCGGCTGTCTCGGGGTTTGCTAAGGCGTTTGCCGACAGGACTGGTATGTCGGGTTTGAGGTATGTGGCCGTACTGCCGCAGAGGGTGTCGGAGGAGTAGTGGAGATAGAGGGTGTATAGCCGTTCGCCTGCACTTGATGTGGTGATGTGTGCGTCGTGCTCGTGTCCGGCGAGTGCCGAATCTGGTGGTGTGCAACTCCAACGATAGCTGTCGCCTGTGCCTTGTGCGGTGAGGTGCATCAGACGGCTGTCGCAGGCAAAGCTGTCTATGATGGCGGCCATAGGCGATGCGATGAGGCTGAGGTTGAGGGTCAGCAGCCTAGGGCAGAAGGTTGTGTCGGCTTCATCGTAAAGTCCGAAGACGCCAGAGGTGTAATATACGCTATCTCGCCATACACAGCTATCGCCGCAGACTGCGGTATCCGTCACCCATTGCTGCCGTGCCATTATAGTGAAGGGCAGGAGTACGCTGTCGCGGTAAGTTCCTAGACAGCTGTCTTCGTATGAGAAATAGGCGGTTGCCGTATAGTCTCCCGGGGCGAGGAAGGTCGTGTCGATTTCCGCAGAAAGAATGATAGGGTCACTTGCAGAGGATTCGTCGAAATGGATTCTCCAAGAGATTTGTGTCAGCTCTTCGTAGGCCGCCGAGGCGGTGAAGTGTATCGTGTCGCCCGTGCAGAAACGGTTGTTGGTGCCGTCTAACATCGTGGCGGATATATCGTTGAGCCAAGCCATGCTGCTGAGGATGTCGGGTTTGGTGTGTGATATGGTGGTGCCGCAGAGTGTGTCGAAAGAGTAGGCCATATAGAGGCTGTAAGTGCGTGTCCCGCTGGGCGAGGTGGCGATAACCGAGTCGTGCTCGTGCCCCATGAGGTCTGGGTCGTTAGGAGAACTTGTCCATGTGTAGAAGTCTCCATCTCCCCGTGCGAATAGTAATATGAGGTGGCTGTCGCAGTCCTCGCTTGTTGCAATAGATGGTGTTGCCCGTGGATATAAGTTCAGTATGTTGAGGGTCAGCAACTGGCAATTCGTGGTGTCGCTCACGTCGTACTGTGAGAAGGATCCTATGGCGGTATATGTCTGTCCGCGCCACAGGCATTCGTCTCCGCACACTGAGGTGTCGCACATGGTATTATGGAACTGTTGAATGTGTATGGGGAGCGTGAGGGTGTCCTGCCGAATGCCTCGGCAGCCTGCAACTGTTGTAAAGATGACGGTCACAGTATAGTCTCCTGGTATCGTATAGACCATGTCGATTTCGGCTTCTGACGAGGTCTGTCCATTACCCAGATGCCAGACAATCTGGGTGCTGTCCTCGTTCACCGTCATGGCGCGGAAATGCAAGGTGTCGCCCGGGCAGAATCGGTTGTTGGTGCTGTCCAGCTGAATGGAGGGGGTGCCGTTCACCCATGCTAAAGGGTTGGAGGAATCGAGGGATGCCCCCAATGCGTATGAGTAGCTCTCGGCCTGCCCGATACCGTATAGGTGAGCATTAAAGCCGCCGTATGAGGATGCCAAAGTATGGCTGCCAGGACTGATTGCCAAGCGTGTGTAAACATAATCTGGATGGTTAGGAATGGGGTGGAAGGCTGTGTCGGAGATGGGGGTGCCGTCGAGAGTGATGTGACCTATTGTCGAACTTTCAGTCGTGATGTTTGCGTAGTGGTAGGTAGAGTAGGTGGAGACGAATGTGCTGAAGGCAATTTGTCTCAGCTGCTGTTCGATAGGGTGGACGACCAGCATCGAGGGGTCGCCCATTTGGGCGATGTGGCTGCCGTATTGCTGGCCGGTGAGGTAGAGGAAGACGCTCACGGGCTTGTCGCTCTCTAAGTAGGCGGCGGGCAGAGAGTCGCTCAGGATGTCTATCTCGGCAGTCTGGCGGGCTTGTAGCGTGCAGGTAGTGTCGGCGAAGGTGAAGGTGGTGTTGTCGGTGAGGGCGGTCACCCGCAGGAGGTCGTGTCTGCGACCCATTGAGGAAGTGACGATGAAGTGCCTACCCCAATAGTCTATGGGAATGGACTGCTCGAAGATATGGTCGCCCGAAGCGTAGCCGCTTGGCACGTAGGCGCACTCGTGACCAGAGAAGACCGCTATCGGCTTGTTGCAGTCCGTGGTCCACACATGCGTCCCCGAAAGGTCGAGGTTCTCCTCCCATTGGAACGCCTGTCCTGCTTGAAGCTGTATGGTGTGGACGGCTGTACCCGTGTCGCCAAGTTGGTAATGCACGGTGGTGTTGTTCTGTGTGGCGATGATGCAGAACTGGTTATCAACACCACCACTACCATGGAATTGATAAGACTGTAGCACATAGTCGGTTCCGAGTGTGGGCGTAGGCAGCACACCTGTGATGTCGTGGCTGTAGTTGGTATGGTTAGAGGCGTAGAGCGACACGGGCTGGCTGGTTGTGACGTGCAATCCGCTCGTGTTGGTGTTGAAATAGTTGGTTCGACTTGGGATGGTCACCCGTGTCATCGAGTCAGGGGGGACGGTGAAGGTGAATGAGTCCCCTCCGCAACTCACAGTGCCTGTTGCCGCCGTGGGGGCGGTGATGAGGAGTGAGAGGGTGTTGGGGTTGGAACTGGGCCTTTGGCGGTTGTTAGGCATAAATCCCACCCAGAAGTCGGTGCCCATGGTGGTATGGGTCTGGCCTTGTGCCAGGACGGCGGAAGCCAGCAACAGCATCAGTATGGTAAGTCTTTGTGCAGTCATTCTTAATTGAAAATTGATAGTTAGGCGGGAGCCGTCAGTTCACAGTTCACAGTTCACATCCGAAGCACTTCTATCACCCCTTGGTGCTGGGTGTAGATATTCACGCCGTGGGCTTTGAAGATGAAAAAGTAGGTGCCTGCGGGGATGCGTTCGGAGGCGGGGTCCCACCAGTCTTCTTCGCGTGAGATGTTCTTTCGGTGATAGATTTGGTGACCTGAGCGGTCGTAGATGGTGAGCTCGTTGTATTTGAAGCAGTTGTTCTCTATCAGTCCGCCGATGGTGAATCGGTCGTTCACGCCGTCGCCGTTGGGCGTGACGACGTTGCCGAAGGTGAGTGCTGTGTCGCAGTGGTCGCCGTCCCAATAGATATAGAGGCTGTAGTGGATGGTGCTGTCGCAGCCCGCCTCGTTGTAGGTGGTGTGTATGTAGTCGTTGATGGTGTCGTTGAAGAGGGTGTCGCAGGCAAACCACGGCAGCTGGCTCTCGACGATGGTGTCGTAGATGTGCGCCTCGCTGTTGGGGATGATGCTGACGATGTAGGTCAGCAGGCTGTCCGTCCCGCTGCCGTCCGAGATGGTCACGCTCTGTGTGCCCTCGTCATAGAAGATGAGGGGCTCGATGGCCGAGTGGGGGCCGTGGTCGATAGGGATGGTGAAGGGCAGCTGGCTCGGGCAGATGTAGTAGTAGATAGTGTCTCGCCAGATGATGTGGAGGTTGTAGTGGATCACGCTGTCGCAGCCGAGAATGTTTTGGTCAACGAAGAGGAAGTTGCTGACAGGCCTGGAGAAAGTGCTGTCGCGATAGCTCCAGGGAAGGTGGCGGCCGTCGATGGTGTCGTAGAGCGTGGTGTCGCTGTCGGGCAGGAGGGTGACGATGTAGGTGACGATGCTGTCGCAGTCGTGGCTGCCCGCGTAGCGCTGGTTGCAGCTGCCAGCGGTGTCGAAGGTGCAGCCGTTGATGGTGAAAGGCAGCTGGTTGCGGCAGAGCTGGTATTCCACGGTGTCATAGACCTCGTTGTTTGCGGGGCGGACGAAGATATAGACCGAGTCGAGGAGGGTGTCGTGGCAGCCTCCCACGCTGCGTCCCTGCAGGTAGTACCAGCCTGTGGAGCGTGCGTCGGTGAGGATGACGATGCTGTCGCCTGGGGTGGGGATGCGGATGTTGCTGTTAGGCCCTGTGAAATGGAGGTTCGTCACGTTGCGATAGGCGTATCGGAAATGGATGCTGTCGCCTGAGTTGAACTCGGTGAAGCCCATGTCGAACTTGAGGTAGGCCTCGGGGGCAAAGGGGCTGTGGCAGGTGTAGAAGCGGCTGCCCTCGCCGAACTTGTAGGTATAGACGTGGAGCCAGCCGGTATCGACCGAGACGTGGAGGCGTTCGACGGAGTCGGTGTAGTATGCCCAATAGGGCCATACGAAGGATGAGTCGAAGTGCCTCTGTATGGAATGGTTGAGGTCGGAGGGGAGCGGGTTGCCGTTTTCGAGGAGATGCTCACAGGCTCTCTCTGATCCGAAGAAGATGTAGTTGAACTTCGAGGCGGTATCGACGGGGCAGGTGGCGGCAATCTGGCGCCAGCCTGTGCAGTCGAAGGCGGGCACTGGGGTGGCGCTGGGCCGCTTGTTGTGGTACAGCACTTGATAGACGGCTATGGGCTTGTCGCTTTCGATGCCACCCAAGTAGCTCATGTAGCCCGAGCCCGCGTATGGGATAGTGTGGCGATATACGCCACGGCAGAGGGTGCCGGATCCGCCCCATCCCGCCGTCCAATGGTATGTGGTGCTGTCGTAGAGCGCGGTGATCATAAAGGAGACGGAGTCGTATGCTGCCGAGCTGCCGAGGAAGGGGGCGTGCATCGCCTCGCGCGAGAAGTAGTACTGGGTGCCGAGGAAGTGGACGGGCACAATCTGGTCGCCCGAAGGCGCGGGCATGTCGCCGTAGATGGTGTAGTTCCCCTCGTCGCTGCTGTTCACCGCTATGGGCTTGTTGGAACGGATGATGGTGCCGTTGAGGCTGCCGTGGCGGCACCAGATATAGAGTCCGCTGCCCGTGCTGTCGGGCACGGTATCGTTGCGGGCGATGTAGCATTGTCCGCGTTGCAGCAATAGGGTGTCGTATGTCCAGCTTGAGGGCGTATCCCATCCAGGTCTTGAGACAGGCACCTCTAAGACGACCACGGTGCTGTCCTCGGTGGCAATCAGCTCGATGCTGTTGTGCAGGTAGTAATAATCAATCATGTCGTGCTGGGCGGGCACGAGGAAGTGGGTGCCGAGGGCGGTGCTGCCTTTGAGGCAGTAGCGTTCACCGAGGGTGCGCATGTCGTCGATAAACACGTCATACACGCAGCTCACCGAGGCCGTGGCGTGGACGTGTATGCCGCGATACTGTGCGCTGTTGGGTGTGTAGCTGCCTGGGTTGCCGAGGAGGTAGCGGTGGTGCTGCTGCACGCCCATGCTGAAGGTGTCGTAGGTGGAGGCGGACGAGTAGATCTTCTCCACAACGATGGTGGCCGCCGTGTCGTAGCTTTGGAACTCCAGGCGGTGTGTGATGCTCTCAGGACTGCTCACGGCGGGTAGGGCAAACCAGAACACGGTATCTACTTGCGCGTGGCAGAGGTTGGCACCCAATAGCAGAATAATTGCAAAAAATCGTTTCATATTAATAAGACGCAAAAACGGCTATTTTGCTGCAAAAAGGTATCATAAAAAATGTTAAATATGAATTGCGGAATGCGAAAAGTGGCTTCTGCCCAATTCTCAATTCCCAATTCAAGTGGCTGTTGCCTTAGTCTCTCATCACGGTTAACCTCTTGGTGGTCAGACTTTCGGCGGTTCGGATGCTGACGATGTAGAGGCCGGCGGGTAGTTCTTTTGTTGAGAACTGGGTCGAGCGCTGAGAGGGGGTGAGGGTGAGGATCGCCTGGCCGACGAGGTTGGTGATGCGAACCTCTTCTATCGCCGTGCGGCCTGTAATCTGCACCTGGTCAGTAGCGGGGTTGGGGTAGATGCTCCAGCTCTCAGAGGTCACAGCCTCGATAGCGGTGGGCTCTTCATTTTCCGGGGTGGTAAAGGACAGGCAGGCAGCCTCGCTCGCATGGAGGCTGTCGCAGAGCGTATAGACGCAGGCTGTGTATGAGGTGTTGGGCATGAGGTCGGCCACGGAGGTGAACTCGGCGAGGTATCGTTCCTCGTCAAATACCGTGTCGGCACTGCTCGTGACGAGGACGCGGAACGGTGTGTTCAGTGCCATGGAGTCGTCAGCCGAGAAAGTCCACGAGAAGCGCACATCGGTGGGGTTGAGGTCGAGGAGATAGACGCTGTCGGGCGCGGGGCAGTCGAACACGGGCTGCGGAGCGGTGAGGGTGAGCGTGTAGGTCTTCACGGTTAGGGAGTCCTCAGAGGTGACCTCGATGCTGAAGAGGCGGGTGGTGTCGTTCAGCCAGGCGTCTGAGAGGGCTGCTGTGGCGTAGAGTGACTGTGTGGTGACGACCACGGAGACTGCGTTGAGGTCGGCGAGGGTGGGGTAGGAACGGCTGTAGTCCAGCACGCTGCGGTCAAAGTCGGCAAGTGGCTCGCCATCGAGCGAGATGCTGTCGAGCCAGGCGCTGTAGATGAACTCGATGTCATCTACTGAGAGCGAGTCGTTTGCGCTGCCGCCTCCCGGGGTGGCGTTGGTGGCCATGGACATGAGGACGTAGTTGGCCGAGGTGGTGCCGATATACTCGAAAGGCATCTGGAGGTGCACCCACTGGGGCGTGGTGGCCGACGAGGTGGTGCGGGCGAACTCCGTCGAGGCCTTGGCGCAGAAGCTGTTGTGGTCGGTTGTATCGTTGGGGTCTTTGAAGTCGCTGTCGCCGTGGATATAGGCCTTGATGGCGGCGTGGGACGAGGCGTTCTGGGCGTAGAACGAGGCCCAGACATACATCGAGTCGGGATGCCCTGTGAAGGGGTGGTTGTAGCTGCTGCTACGTGAGGTGTAGTTGTAGTTGTTGGCGTTGCTGGCCGACATCGAGCCGGCGTGGATGCGGCCTGTGGTCATGTTGCCGTTGGCCTTGATGCCGAGGATGGAGCGGGTGTAGATGGTGAGGTACTTGCTGCCGCTATGGCCGGGGCGGCCGCCGTTGCGCTGATAGTGCTGCGGGGTGCTGGCGAGGCTTGCAAAAGAGCCGTCCGACTGCGGGAAGGAGCTCCAGCCCGTAGGCTTGGCGTTGGCGGCTGTGCTCTCCCAGCTCTCGAAGCTGGGGTTGACGAGTTGGAACTGCGCCTGGCAGACCGACGCAGAAAAAGCCATAATGGCAATGATTGCTGTGATATTGAGGATGCGATGTCTCATGGACTAAAGGTTTATTTTGTGATATGAATTTTTTTGAATAATAAAATTAATGAATAAAGAATAAAGAATAAAGAGTGGGCTGCCGCACGACGGCTTCCGCCATACTCTTTATTCCTTTATTCTTCATTCTTAACTTACATTATTTGGGCTTCAGCGTTATATAAGGTATCATGATTTCTTCCATAGAGATGCCGCCGTGCTGGAATGTGTTCATGTAGTACTGCACATACTGGTTGTAGTTGTTTGGGTAGGCGAAGAAGTCGTTCTCGTGGCAGAAGATATAGGGCGAGGTGATGTGGCGGCGGGGAAGGAAGACCTTGGCGGGGTCCTTCACCTCGAAGACGTCCTTGGCGTTGTAGTCGAGGAGGCGCCCCTGCTTGTAGCGGAGGTTGACGCTCACCGAGGCGTCGCCCTTGACGCGCACGGGGCGGTCGATGCGCACGGAGCCGTGGTCGGTGGTGATGACCACGTTGGCGTCGCGGCCTGCCAGGGCTTTGAAGACCTCGGCAAGAGGCGAATGCTGGTACCAGCTGAGGGTCACGGAGCGGTAGGCCTTCTCGTCGGCAGCCAGCTCGCGCACAATGTCCGAATCGGTGCGGGCATGGGAGAGCATGTCGATGAAGTTATAGACGATGACGTTGAGCTTGTTCTGCATGAGGTTGGGGATGCTCTCCGCCAGCTTGTGGCCGTACTGGGCGTTGAGCACCTTGCTGTAGGTGTGCTTGATGTTGAGGCCGTTGCGGCGTAGGTTCTCGTCGAGGAGCTCGTTCTCGAACTGGTTCTTGTAGCCCTCCTCGTCCTCGTTCACCCAGTATTTGGGGTACTTCTTCTCAATCTCGGCAGGCATGAGGCCGGCGAACATGGCGTTGCGGGCAAACTGCGTGGTGGTGGGGATGATGCTGTAGAAGATGGAGTCCTCCACCGTCTGGAGGTGCTGCTCGATAGAGTTCTGGAGAAACTTCCACTGGTCGTAGCGGAAGTTGTCAATGACGATGAGGAAGGTGGGCCGCTCCTCGCGCAGTAGCGGGAAAAGCTTCTCGCGGAGGATGGTGGGGGAGAGGAGGGGCTTCTCGTCGCCTCCGCCAGCCGTCAGCCAGTCGGTGTAGTTGCGCTCGTAGTATTTGCAGAAGAGCTGGTTGGCCTCGGCCTTTTGGGCAGAGAAAATCTCGTGGATGTTCTCATCGTCGGTCGAAGACAGCTCCAAGTCCCAATAGACCAGCTTGCGGTATAGCTGTGCCCACTCCTCGTAGTCGAGGCGGCCGGAGAGCTCCATGCCAATCTCGCGGAACTGCTGCTGATAGTTCGAGGTCGATTTCTCGCTCTGCAGCCTTCTGGCCTCCGTGTGCTTCTTGATGGCCATGAGTATCTGATTGGGGTTCACCGGCTTGATGAGGTAGTCGCTGATCTTGCTGCCGAGGGCCTCGTCCATGAGGTTCTCCTCCTCGCTCTTGGTGATCATCACTACGGGAATCTGCGGATACTGCGACTTGATGCGGCTCAGGGCCTCAAGGCCGCTAAGGCCGGGCATGTTCTCATCCAAGAAGATAAGGTCGATTTTGTTCGGGTTCTCATCCAGTTCGTCGAGGGCCTCGCTGCCGCTCATCACCGGGATGACGTCATAGCCCTTCTCGCGGAGGAAGAGGATGTGGGGCTTCAGAAGCTCAATCTCGTCGTCAGCCCAGATTATTGTGATTTTATCCATCATATTCAATCTTTTTGAATAATAAAATTAATGAATAAAGATGAAGAAAGTCCAGTGGACTTTCGATAGCGAAGCGGAGAACCAAAGTAAGCTCCCGCACGAAAAAGCCACTGGCTCTTTCTTCCCGCCCCACTCTTTATTCCTTTATTCTTCATTCTTAACTTATATCAATTCTCATAACGCGAGAGGAAGAAAAATATTGTGAAATGAGGACTGAAGATTGGAAAATTTTGGAAGGAATGGGGCGACAGGGGGTGACGAGAGAGATTTCTGTGAATTGACAAATGACGGCTTCCGCCATACTCTTTATTCCTTTATTCTTCATTTTTAACTTATATCAATTGTCCTGTTGTCTCGGAAATCCGAGTCTTTTTATTATAAGAATTTCAGCATTCAGCCCCAAACAGCCGAAATGTTAAAAAAATCCACCCACCAAAGTAATTTTTAACATATACTGCTTAGGGAGAAAGTAAGGTCAAAGTAAGGTCAAAGTAAGGTCAAAGTAAGGACTGAAAAGAAACTTATTCCTAACTCCAAATGTTAAAAATCCGCTATCTCCCGTGCGTACCTCAAATCCACCATTTATTAGCAGCAATTGCGGATAATCATAACTTTTATTCATCGACTTGATAATATTTCCAGACGTGCTGCGTTAATAGATAAAAAAATAGATTATATGAAGAAGATTTCGTTTTTTCTGGCTGCGCTTTTCGCGGCAACAGTGATGATGGTTTCGTGTACCAAAGAGCCTGTGGAACCCGATGGCCCTCAGCCTCCTGTCGTGGATGAGCCCACTATGGACGAGCTGCTCCTTGGCACTTGGGATATGGACTGCGAAGCCTCCACCTTCCATGAGCAGTGGGTTGCCACAATCGACCCCTATGAGTTCGACTACCCCGCCTCCGATATCCTGCGTTCTGCCTCCTACACCTTCTTGGAGGACGGCACGGCAATACTGGAGACCGACTATTATGATGAGGGCGCCTTCACCGACACGCTCCAGTATGAGCTGAGGAACGACACGCTCTATTTCGGCGCCGATGAGATGTACAGAGTCACGAAGCTCGACAAAGAACAGCTCATCTGGGACATTTCAGGCTCGGAAGAAGATGCCGAAGGAACGTACCTCTATGCCATACACTTCGTGCTGAACCGCCATCAGACGACGTCCGAAGCCAGATAATCGATAAGATACCTTAATGAATGAGAAATAAAAAGTAAGCTCCCGCACAACGGTTCCCGCCCCACTCTTTATTCCTTTATTCTTCATTTTAACTTAATGATACATTACCTTCTTCGCTGTGCTGCTGGTAGATAAATATAAAGACTCTCATATCGTAGAGACGCTCGACAAACTTCTTGCCGAGGGGACAAATCGTGTGCATGTGAACGGAATGACGGGCTCTATGCCGGCTGTGGTGGCTGCCGCCATGGCGCTGCGCCACCCCGACCGCGGCCAGCTCCTCATTGCCGGCACCAAAGAGGAGGCATACTACCTCTTGAACGATATTGAGACCATGCTGGAGGAGTCTGACGCCGACATGGACCAGAAGCGCGCCCTGCTCTTCCCCGCCTCTTACCGCAAACAGCGCCGTGTGGCACATACCACAGAGGAGGGCGTTGTCGTCACCTCCTCGGCATCCGACGATGACGATGGCGGCGACCTCTTCCAGACCGACAACGCCAACGTGCTGCAGCGCAGCGAGGTGGTGAAGCGCCTCAACCAGCTTGGCACCGCCAAACGGTCGAAGCAGAGCCTCGTCGTGGTGACCTATCCCGAGGCACTGAGCGAGAAGGTGGTGTCGAGCCGCACACTCATCAAGCAGACCCTCACTGTGGCGCGTGGCGCAGCCCTGACTATGGACTTCCTGATAGACGCGCTGCAGGAGTACGACTTCGAGCGCGTCGATTTCGTGGTCGATCCTGGTCAGTATGCCGTCCGTGGCGGCATCATCGACGTCTTCTCCTTCGCCAACGAATATCCTTTCCGCATAGAGTTCTTCGACGATGTCGTCGATTCGCTCCGCACCTTCGACCCCGTCACACAGCTCTCCATCAAGCAGTTCGACCAAGTGGGCATCCTCCCCAACTTGGCACGCAAGCCGCAGGAGAAGGTGGTGGTGGAAGAGAAAGTGCCGCTGCTCAACTACTTCGCTAACGACGATATGGTGTGGGTGCAGGGGCTGATGTTTGTGGCCGACAACATAGAGACCCGTTTCGCCAACATGGGCCGCGACGAGTCGCACTACTGCTCGGGCAACCTCTTCCTCAAGCACCTCCTCAACTGCCGCATCATCGAGACAGGCAACAGCAGCTATTTCAACAATATCGAGACTATCACCACCCACACCGTCCCGCAGCCTGCCTTCAACAAGCAGTTCGAGATGCTGATAAGCACCCTGCGCGAATACCGCGACAAGGGCTACACCATGATGGTCACCGTGGCCAACGAGCAGCAGCAGCGCCGCCTGGAGCGCGTCTTCATGGAGGCCTACGAAGACAGCCCCACCTCTGCCATGGGCATCCGGAAGGTCCTTCCAATGAGCGCGGCTGGCTGTCAGCCGAACGGACGAGGCGCTATCGAAGACAATGACGGCAGCTCGCTCGACGGCATCGAGTTCCTTCCCTGCCAGATAAGCCACGGCTTTGTGGATGATGACGAACGCCTGGTGTGCTTTACCGACCATGAAATCTTCGAACGCTACCATAAATATAAGGTACACGACATCCGCGACGCCCATCAGGCACTCACCCTGAAAGAGCTCCTCGAACTGAAGCCCGGCGACTATGTGACGCATGTCGATTATGGCGTGGGCCGTTTCAGCGGGCTGGAGAAGATAACCAACAACGGCAAGACACAGGAGGTCATCCGTCTCATCTACAAGAACGAGGACACCCTCTACATCAGCATCCACAGCCTCCACAAAATCAGCCGCTATGTGGGCAAGGAAGGCACCACGCCCACCCTCAACCGCTTGGGCAGCAACACCTGGCAGGTGCTCAAGCAGAAGACCAAGAAGCAGGTGAAGGACATCGCCAAAGACCTCATCGAGCTCTATGCCAAGCGCAAGGCCTCGCAAGGCTTCGCCTACAGTGCCGACAGCTATCTCCAGGAACAGCTCGAAGCCTCCTTCTTCTACGAGGACACCCCCGACCAGAACAAGGCCACGCAGGATGTGAAGCACGACATGGAGGACAGCTCCCCCATGGACCGCCTCGTCTGTGGCGACGTGGGCTTCGGCAAGACTGAGGTGGCCATACGCGCCGCCTTCAAGGCCGTCTGCGACTCCAAGCAGGTGGCCGTGCTGGTGCCCAACACCATCCTCGCCTTCCAGCACTACAACACCTTTCGCGAGCGCCTCCAAGGCCTCCCCGTGAATATCGACTACCTCAACCGCTTCCGCACCACTAAGGAGAAGAACGCCATCTTCAAACGTGTGGAGGAGGGCAAAATAGACATTCTTATCGGCACCCATGCCATCACCAATAAGAACCTAAAATTCAAAGACCTCGGGCTCCTCATCATCGATGAGGAACAGAAATTCGGCGTCGCCGCCAAGGAGAAGCTGCGCCAGATGAAGGTCAACGTCGATTGCCTCACCCTCACAGCCACGCCCATCCCGCGCACCCTGCAGTTCTCCCTCATGGGCGCCCGCGACCTCAGCGTGATCCGTACCGCGCCGCCCAACCGCCAGCCCATACAGACCGAGCTCTGCATCTTCGACGAAGAGGTCATCCGCGACGCCGTCCGTTTCGAGATGTCTCGTGGCGGACAGACATTCTTCATCTCTAACCGTGTCGAGAACCTGCCGGAGATGGCGGGCCTCGTCAGCCGTCTGGTGCCCGACGCCCGCGTTGGAGTGGCCCATGGCCAGATGGACGGCAAGGTAGTCGAGGAGACCATGATGCGCTTCCTCGAAGGCGACATAGATGTGCTTGTGGCTACCGCCATCATCGAAAACGGCCTCAATATACCCAATGCCAACACGATGATTATCAATAACGCCCAGAACTTCGGCCTCAGCGACCTCCATCAGATGCGTGGCCGCGTGGGCCGCAGCAACATCAAGGCCTTCTGCTACATGCTCATCCCCTCCTTCCGCATCCTCACCGACGACGCCCAGAAGCGCCTCAAAGCTATCGAGGAGTTCTCCTCTATTGGCAGCGGCCTCAACATCGCCATGCGCGACCTCGACATCCGTGGCGCGGGCAATATCCTCGGCGCCGAGCAGAGCGGCTTCATCAGCGACATTGGCTACGACATGTACCACAAAATCCTCAACGAAGCCATCGAAGAGCTCAAAGAGACCGAGTTCCAGGACCTCTTCCGCAAAGAGGTCGAAGAGAGCAAGGAATATGTCAAAGAGTGCCTTATCGAGACCGACCTCGAAGTGCTGCTGCCCGACGACTATGTCACCAGCGTTAGCGAGCGTCTGCTGCTCTACAAGGAGCTCAACGACCTGGAGACCGAGGAGGAACTGGCAGCCTACCGCAAGCGTCTCATCGACCGTTTCGGTCCCCTTCCCAAGCCCACCGAAGAGCTGGTCCGCACCATCACCCTGCGCCGCATGGCTCGCCATTTCGGCATCGAGAAGCTGGTCTTGAAGCAGGGCAAGCTCATCTGCCACCTCATCGCCAACCCGAGCAACCCCTTCTACCAGTCACCCAACTTCGTCAGGATGATAAAATATGTGCAGAGCCACCCCAACGATGTCCATCTGCGCGAGACCTCCGACAAACTGACGCTCATCTGCGACCGCGTCCCCAACATAGACCAGGCCATCAAACGCATCAGCGACCTCGTCGGCCCAGAAAGCTGACAGCAATAAAGTGAATGGTGAAAAGTGAATAGTGAATGGTGAAAAGTGAATAGTGAAAAGTGGATGGTGAATAGTGATTTAACAAATGATGGCTCCCGCCCCTCAGTTCACAGTTCACAGTTCACAGACCACAGATCACAGATCACAGATCACAGACCACAGACCACAGTTCACAGCTCACAAACAGCCTGTTGCACTATTTACAGAAGCTGTTATCTGTAAAAAAAGTGAATTTTTTTTCAAATACACACAATAAAAATAACTATTTTGTGTTATATCGCATAACAAATAAATGTATCCAGGCGCAGCCTGGTGAGCAATAAATCGAAATTAACGAATACTAATAGGGAAAATACAACAAAAAAACATTTTAATACTATGAAAAAACTGTTTTTATTCTGCCTGATCGCCATCATGACGATGGGCGCAGTGAAAGCTCAAGACCAGAAACCCGCCAAAGACGCTGAAGCCCACGGCGCTAAGATTGTCTTTGCAGAAAAGGAACACAACTACGGCACCATACAGAAGGGTGGCGACGGCAACTGCGTGTTCACCTTCACCAACACCGGCGACGAACCCCTCATCCTCTCCAGCGTTAGAGCAAGCTGCGGCTGCACCACTCCCAAGTGGACCCAGAAGCCCGTCATGCCTGGCAAGAGCGGCGAAATCGGCGTGCGCTACAACACCAACAACGTCGGCGGCTTCACCAAGACTGTCACCATCACCTCCAATGCCGTCAACGAACCTCGCGTGGTCGTCAAGATCAAGGGCAACGTTGTCCAGCCCCAGCAGTAATTTCGGCAGCAATGGCATACGTTAGAAAATAAAAAGTGGTCTTGGTGGACATCGTCCACCCCACTTTTTATTTTTTACCCTATAGGGTTTTCCTAATTTTAATATAATCCGTATCGATATTTTTTAAATAATTCATATATAGTATTAACTAAACTTGAACGCTATGCCCCAGATTTCTACTAAAGGAAACGAACTCCCTCAGTCTGCAATCCGCAAACTCGTCCCCTTCGCTGATGCAGCAAAAGAACGTGGCATCCATGTCTATCACCTCAACATCGGCCAGCCCGATATCGAGACCCCCAAGGGCGCTCTCAAAGTCCTCGCTGAGACCAAGATCGGCGTCCTCGCCTACAGCCACAGCGCCGGCAATATGTCCTATCGCAAGAAACTCTGCGAGTACTACCATCGTCATGGCATCGAGGTGACCCCCGACCAGATCATCGTCACCAACGGCGGCAGCGAGGCCCTGCAGTTCGCCTTCACCGTCTGTCTCAACCCCGACGACGAAATCATCATCCCCGAACCTTACTACACCAACTACAACACCTTCGCCAAACTCTGCGGCGCTAAGATCAAGACCATCCCCAGCGACATCAAGGGCGGCTTCGCACTGCCTCCCATCGAGGAGTTCGAGAAGGCCATCACTCCCCACACCAAGGCCATCATGATCTGCAACCCCAACAACCCCACGGGCTACCTCTACTCCAAAGAAGAGCTCCTCAAGGTTGCTGACATCGTCAAGAAGCACGACCTCTACCTCTTTGCCGACGAGGTCTATCGCGAGTTCTGCTACGACGGCCTCGAACACTTCAGCGTCATGCAGCTCGAAGGCCTGGAGAACAACGTCATCCTCTTCGACTCCGTCTCCAAACGCTACAGCGCCTGCGGCGCCCGCGTGGGCTGCCTCGTCACCCGCAACGCCGAGGTCTATTCCATCGCCATGCGCCTCGCTCAGGCACGTCTCTCTCCTCCCTCCTTCGGCCAGATCTTCGGCGAAGCCGCCGTCGATACCCCGCAGGACTATTTCGACGCCGTAAGTGCCGAATACCTCAAACGCCGCAACGTCATCGTCGAAGGCATCAACGCCATCCCCGGCTGCTTCTGCCCCAAACCCAAGGGCGCTTTCTACACCGTTGTAGATCTGCCCGTTGACGACAGCGACAAATTCTGCAAATGGCTCCTCACCGACTTCAGCTACAATGGCGCCACCGTCATGCTGGCACCTGCCACGGGCTTCTATGTCAACCCCGAGAGCGGCCGCCATCAGGCACGTATCACCTACTGCCTCTGTGTCGAGGACCTCAAAGCCGCCGTCAAGTGCCTCGAAGAGGCTCTGAAGGTCTATCCTGGAAGAATCTGACGTTGAGTTAGATATACTGTTTGTTTGTTAGTAGGGCGATTCCCTGTCGCCCTACTTTTTTTGTACCCTCATCCCAGTCGTCTCGGCACATGTCGCATCTGCTACTTGAACCTAAGCACCGTAAAACGCCTACAGCCCCCTCTCGTGACATCATTACTAATGATGTCGCCACCCATTACAACATAACAATCAACGCAATAAGCCTCCGCCCCATCACCACGCAATACAAGCCCCACCAGATGCGTATGAAAAAACACGCCATGTACATTTGTACATTTGTACAATTCCCCCATAAAATATAAAGATTCCCAATTCGCCCACTACACATTCATAGTTTATGCAGATGCAAATCATAATATCCACAGCAGCAGCCCTCAGAACATCCCCAAGGATAGAGGGATGAGGGCATTCCTAACTTACTCAACTTTGTTTTTTGAATTATAATGCACTTAACCATAGCGGATTATCTGTTGTGGCTCTTTTTGTATGATAACAGACAATAATATGCCAAGGATAACGTTATATTATTGTTTAAATAAGTTGAAGTGGAATTTTAAATAAATATAAGTTTATGCCCAACATTAATAGAATAAAAGTGGTTCTTGTTGAGCGAGGTCGAACTGGCAAATGGTTGGCCGGACAATTAGGGAAATCCACTTGCACAGTCAGTAAGTGGTGTCAGAATGGCATACAACCTGATTTGCAAACACTTGAAAGCATATCGAAGTTATTGGATGTCGATATTAGATAATTATTAGTATGCAATAAAGAAAAATAACTCAATGGAAGACTTTAATAGAACATATACGCCTATTGATTTTGGGGAGAATGATAATTCTCCTATCGAGATTGTATTAAAGTTCAAAGATGATTTTGAAGGAACTTGGGAGCGAAATGAAAATAACACTTTGCGTTTCGGACAAGTAAAACATTTGCTAGCTCAAACTCGGAGATGTTATTTCCAGAAAATCAAAACTTATGAACGTGTTGACCAATATGGTATTACTCATAATAATTCAGTTCATAAGATTCTTATTCCCATTGAAAAAGAAAAAGCCATTGAACTTCAATGTAAAATAAATGATGAACCAATAAGTCAGTTTGATAAAGCATACTCATACTTTGTACAAAAGGCAAAGGAGGTCGTTTTTATAATAGCTCCCAACAAAGATGTTGAACAATGTGACTGTTTTTTCTCATTTTATTCAAAAGAAAAGAAAGGTGCTGGTAAGCAGTTTACGGATTTTTATCAAAAAGTAGATGCCCTTAACATACCAACCGTTGACATAAACAAGGGAAAAGACAAACAAATATGGGATAACTACGTAAACGCTCTCAAAAAACTGGTCAAACAAAAAGAAAATGTATGGAAAATACAAAAAGTAAGTCAGGCATATACTGATAACATTAGAGGGGAACGAGCAACATATGTTGATATCACTATTAGTGAAGATGATTTGAATAAAAAATTTGAAGAAGAAATAGAAGAGCTGTTTTCTCCAAGTGAATTGAATGATTATGCAGTAAATAAAAATACTGCGTTTATCGAATTCGACACATATCGAATATTGAGCCAGGATGAAATATCACAGTTAAATGCAATAGCATCAGAATACTTCTTTGAACTTTCTCAGGAGTTGCCAAGCAATACCATTTCAGGTGAATTGTCGTTCAAATACACCGATGATGATTCAAAGGAAGAAATATACAGTAATATTCAGCAAAAATTATCAGAGGAATATGGATATGACGACTTGCAAATAACCCCACAAGGCGAGATAATCATTTCAGAAATTGACTATCCCCACGTAAAAAAATGTATTGAAGACAATTTTTCAAGTATAGCCTTTGTTGAGCAAAGGAATGAAATAGAGTTGAAAATTAAGGTTAAAACCCCAAAAAACACTCTGCCAGCCGATGAATTTGTCAAGAAGCGGCTGGATAGTAGTGGGTTAGGAAAAGCAAGGGCGTATAAATCTAATGAGCGGTCACAATTAGTAATAGATGTGTCAGCTCCTGTGAAATACGATTTGTTTTCAGATTGTGGTCTTCAATTAAATAAAAGGATTTATCGTTTTGGCAATAATAATAATAGAAATTCTTTTGTTGAGATTGCTGGCTTTGAGATTATTGACGGAGAATATCAAACAAGCAACAAGATTGATAATTTCAAAGATAGCCTGGTTGAACTACAGAATAAAAATGAGGACTTGACAATACGTCAACTGCCAACAAGGTATATTTTTGGATATCCTCAAGAGAATGAAAACCAGATACAAGTTCTACGTGAGGTAAAAACCAAAACAGATTTACTAGGGAAGTCGACTGTTAACATTCGTAAAGCCACAGTTGTAATTTCAGCTGATTCTGCGAGTGATTATCAGTGCCAAATTCAGCGTATAAAAGATGCCGTACCAGACATTGAATTAGAAGATAAACCATACAAAACTTCGTATTATCTTTGTCTCAACACGGATATGGAGGATGGTCGAAAATCCATAATCACCGATATACAAAACAATATCCGGAAAGAGAATCTGAATGTTGAGTATGACCCTTATAAAAAGTACACTAGAGTGTCTTTCAGTTATAATTTTGATTCAGAAGAAGAACGTGATTGTTTCAAAGAAAAGTTCGTTGAGGTCTGTGACAAATATAACAACTATTTGAAACTATCATTTGAGAATGAGTTGGGTCGTACAACTTATGAGTTTCATAAAAATGAATCGTTGGAGATTGAAAAAGAGAAAGAAACAGCCAAAGGTGTAAGTAGTGCAACGTTCGTCTTTCTCACGAAGGAACAATACGAAACTTTGAAACAAAAAATCAAGGAAGATGGTGATAATGCATACTTCCGAGATGGAATTCAAATTGGAATACTGATTAGTAAAGGAAAAAACAAACTACAATTTAAAATAACAAAAGATTTTGATGATTATTTAATAGAATCATCGGATAATATCCGTAGAATAATTGCTGGTTATATTAAGCCGATATTTCCCGGAGAACTCTCCAATATTGGACGAATGATTAGAGCAATGGCGAAAGTGACCCGTCCTGGTAGTGGACGGGTTGGGTATCCTGCAAATAATAATTTGCCCAATTTTTTATTCGACCCAACGCTTGCCCGTATTTCATCTCAGGATTTAGAAGAAGAGAAAAAACGGATTCTTTTAAACTTGAACGAGCCATTATTGGCCAATCAACCCAAACAATTAGAAGCGGTCGCAAAGTCCTTGATAGCAACGGATATGGCTCTGATTCAGGGACCTCCGGGTACTGGAAAAACAACCGTTATTGCTGAAATCATATGGCAAACATTATTGAGAAACCCAGAATCTAAAATATTAGTGACATCTCAAACAAATCTTGCTGTTGACAATGCATTGGAAAGACTTAGGGGAAAAAAGATGGTTCGTCCGATACGCATTGGGAATATAGACAAGTTTGAGGATGAAGGCAAGATGTATTCAAATGAACGAATGCAACAATGGCTTGCCGCAAAAGCAAATTCACAAGAAGAGAAGAGCAATAAAGATAATGCCATAAATGACTGGATTAATAATATCAGTCGTAGATGTAGCCAAGAAAACACATATTCTGATATTATAGAGAAATGGAAGAAGGGGTTGGATTGCCAGCAGTCATTTCTAAAACCACTCTTTTCTTCGGAATACTTCAAATATGTAAATGTCTTTGCCGCCACTTGTAGTGAGTGTGGAAGCAAAAACTTTGCAAGTGCATACCAGTCAATGTTTCAAAAGAATCAAGAGATTCAAGGAGACCCCGTTTTTGACGTTGTGATAATGGACGAGGCCAGTAAAGCAACCCCACCCGAACTCGTCTTGCCTCTTACCTTAGGTAAAAAAGTAATTATTATAGGAGACCATAAGCAATTGCCACCAATGCTTGATGAAAAAGAATTTGGTGAAGCATTAGAAGCAATCGGTGCAAAAGATTTGATAGAAAATTGGACAAAACAGGACTATAAGACATCACAGTTTGAAAAATTATTTGTCAATGCACCTAAGAGTATTGTTGCAAGTTTGGACACACAATTCCGTATGCACGAGCAAATCATGAATTGTATTTCACAATTCTATAAAGACCAAGAAGAATTGGAAAACGGTTTGTTATGCGGAATAAGAAATCATATGGATGTTCCAGACTTCACTGACAAGGCAAGTCGTTGGCACGGTTTTACCATTCTGCCATTTATAGAACCCAAGTTTCATGCTATTTGGGTTAATGTTGAAACTGCCGAGAAAAAAGTTGGCACGTCTTACGAAAATCAAGGAGAAATTGATGCCATAAAAACTGTTCTATCTGCTTTGACCAAAGCAAATGGATTTAAAGAGTATATGGATTCCTTTCAAAAGGATGACGATAAAGAAATAGGGGTTATAACCTATTATATGCCTCAAATGGATAAAATTAGAAAAACTCTATATCCGGACTTTCGCAAAGACGAGTGGAGAAATTTTGAGCAACACAAATACGAGAATGAATTCCAGATTCCGTTTAGAATCAATACTGTTGACAGATTCCAAGGTATGGAGAGAAATATCATAATAATATCAACAGTACGAAGCAATATCCAGATAGATGAAAAAGGCAAAGAACAAAAAAACAATTACTACCCGTTTGCATTAGGTTTTGCCCGAGAATTACAACGTGTTAATGTTGGTTTCTCACGTGCAAAGAGGCTGCTTATTGTTGTTGGTAACGAAAAGCATTTCGCCAACAAACCAGAATATGCAGAAGCCATATCAAAAATGCATAGAGTAGATGTTAAACAACTAAAAAATCTGTAATTGATTATGAGTAAAAGGCTTTCAAAAATATCTAGAGAACTGAAAATTGGTATAACAGCAATCGCTGATTTTCTAAATAAGAATGGTTATCAGTGTGAGGAAGACCCAGATGAGACAATTAATGATGAAATAGTTGAATTTGTTTACTCTAACATAAAAAGCTATATATCAGGAGATAATATTGAAGGTGGTGTTGTAAAGTCAGAGCAAATCAAATCAGACAAAACTGACAAGGTTCCAATCCCGTTGGAGTTAAAGATTGTAGATGCAGCAAGCAAACAGAAAAAACTAATAGAACGAATCATAGGTTTTTCCGACTTTGATTGGCATTACACCATTACAAAATTCAACGGGGTTTGTTCCCAACCTGTTAATTTTAATCTCTTTGACGAAGCAATTTGTGCTATATTGCTAAAAGGTGAGACCTCGGCAAAATCAATCGGCAAAATATTGGGGTTTGATATAGAAACAGACCCTGCTGAAAGAGAAATACTTTTGTCTGCTATACGCGATTTGATAAAAGATGAAATGATTGACGGAGATGAAAGTGTATATTGGTTAACTGATACGGGAAGAGAATATGCAAATAATGGAGTTAAGTTTTCTACTTTTGAAAGAGACTTCGAGTTATATATTGATGCTACTGGAAATTTAAGGGAAAGTGCAAAAGAAGTCTTTAGCAAACTAAAAAGTGAGAAACAAAATACTTTTCAACGAGAGAATCTTCCTCAAAACATTGAGGATGTAAAACCACTAGCCGAGGTTCAAGCTCCAGAAATTCATTTTCCTGCAAAAAAATTCATTCTTCAATCGTGTCAGCCGATAGGTGCTGAAGGTTATATTGCAAAAGTATGGGTTGTTTTATTGGAAAACTTTAGAGATAATACTATCCGGTCTCTTGTATATGACGAAAAACAGGATGCAATTATTGAATCTTTATCCGAATCATTTGACTCATTAGAGGAAGAAAGAAACAAACTGTTTGATAAATTACTTAGTGAATCCGAAGAAGACGATTTTACTGTAGAAAGCACAATTGAACAAAAGAAAGAAAGCCAAATTCTATCTGAGAAAGAACTTATTGAGAAGCAAAAAGAGATTGATACAGCTATAGCGAACAACGATGTAGACAAAATCGCTTCTATCCACAAGGGAATTGTGGAGGTTAAACGCCATTTTAACTCTTTGGAGTTTGAAGTCGAACTGAAACGATTGTTTGATGAAACCTCGGATGAACTATGGATAATAAGTCCTTGGATTAAAAAATATGCTACTTTTAGAAGGATACCATTCTTTGAAAATTACTTAAGAAAAGGTGGACGAATATTCATTGCCTATTCATTGCCAGAGAATAATACTGATACTATGGCAGATCCAGAAGCATTGGAAAAATTGTATGAATTGGAACAAAAGTATCATAATTTCTACATACATCAACTCCCTGCATTTCACTATAAACGTGTATGGTTAAGATCAAAAGAAGGCAAAGACCTATATTATACAGGTAGTTATAATATTCTTTCATTTTTTGTAAAGCAAGGATTACAAAATTACAGACAGGAGGAAATGTCTCGTTTGGACTGGAATTCCGAAAATGATGAAGAATATGAAAAAATCTTTTTGAAATTTGGAGAAAAATATTTGAATGATACCGTTGATTCATTGAATGAGTTGTGTCAATCAAAAGCCCCAATAGACAAAGATTTTCTCCAAAAAATCAAAGGAGCAAACTACGGAAAAATCAAAGTTTTTTTGAATAAGGGCTATGGTGTGTTTGACGATAAATTTGCTGAAATTGAACAAACTAAAGAAAACAATCTCAATCATTTCAAAAAGATTTATTATACGGAACAATTGGAAAAGATAAAAGCAGATTTGACAGATGTAAAAGATAAAACCATACCATTTGAAAGGAGGAAGAGTTTTCAAAGTCGACTGAATATATTAACTAACGAATACCCTGTTATTAGTCAAACGGAAGAATACTCAAGTGTGGAAGAAATGCTGAAAAACATAAAGGTTTTTGAAGCATCGAATTATAAACAGAAAAAGGGACAGTTTAAAAAGAAAAAAAGAAAATAAGATGTCAAGATTTGAAACTTCAAAATTTGTACGTAACAATTCTGTCATGAATCAAAGTTGTCTGCTTGAAGCGTGCAAGCAACTCAATTGGAAATTCATTGTTAAGGATGATGAACTACTGATAACGGATATAGGTGTCCAACAAGGATTTTATGGCGAGTTCGCCATCAAGGTCAAAGGTGACCAGGTGACATACAACACCTATTATTTGGGCAACACCAAGGAATACGTTGAGAAATTGCAGGCATTATACAATGAGCTCAATGTGGAATATTCAAAAAATATGATAATTCGTGAGTTTAAGGCTAAAGGATTTTCTTATAAGAGCAACGATAAATTTGTGGCAAACGATGTTGAAAAAGTATCTTTTTATATGATAGGACGTAGTAATGACAAGACAGAATCAGAACCGGTTGGACAAATAAAATTCACTATCCTTTTTGACGGAACGGTTGTTAGTGATTCAAATTATCTGCCAGATGATGTCAACAGACGAGCACATGCTGCAATGGATGAGGTGGATTTAAATTTCAGTTCAAAACGAATAATGACAAAAAAGGAAGTTCCGCTGAAGTATCGAGATAGAATAAATAAATCGAAACAAATCCAATCAATAACTCAAAATAAATAAGATTATGGTGATTCAGAAAGACGCTAATATTTACGATCAAATTCAAAGTATGCTGAAAGCATACTATCCGGTATTATATTTGACGACTTTTGAATATGAAAGGACAAAACAGAAAATACAAAGCATAGCGAAAACTATTGAGAAGGATTATTTGTATTATGAATGGAATTGTGTCGATGGTCTAAAAAAGAAAGAGCCAGGAGATGGATCATTGAAGCCTGTTGCTAACCAAGAAGAACCAGAAGAACTGCTAAATTACATTTCTACAAGGATTTCAGAGACAAGTAGTGTTTCGGAGTTTTTTGTTCTCGAGGATTTCCATGAATATATTGAGGAGCGAAACATTAAAATAAAACTTCGCCAATTGGCTGAAACTCTTCGATTCTTTAGGAAACATATCATTATTGTTTCCTCGGTAATGACTTTGCCTACAGAATTGGAAAAGTATGTAACAGTTGTAGAAATCCCATTACCTGATAGATGTGATTTGGAGAAGGTGCTGATGAATGTGGCGAGAAATGCAAATGCAGAGTTGAATGATGAATTAAAGAAGAGGTTAGTTGATTCTGCTTTAGGCATGACTGTTATGGAGGCGGATTTGGCGTATTGTTTGGCAGCTGTAAAAAATAAATTTGATGTCAATTCTCCAAGAACAGTTGCTTTGGAAAAAGAACAAATAATCAAGAAGAGTGGACTTCTTGATTATTATCAAGTGAACGAAGATTTGCGTAATGTGGGAGGTATGGAACATTTGAAATCGTGGTTGGAAAAAAGAAAATTAGCTTATGATTTTAAGGCACAACTATGGAAACTGCCTGAACCCAAAGGAGTGTTATTGTTAGGTGTTCCTGGATGTGGGAAAAGCTTAACCGCTAAATGTATTGCGTCTTTGTGGAATATGCCACTACTTCGATTGGATATTGGTAAAATATTTGAAGGGATTGTTGGAAGTAGCGAGGATAATATTCGTAGAGCCATAGCCACAGCAGAAGCAGTAGCACCTTGTGTGTTATGGATTGATGAGATAGAGAAAGGGCTTTCTGGTACACAAAGTAGTGGCTCGACTGATGGTGGCACCACGGCGAGAATATTTTCTACACTTTTAACTTGGATGCAAGAAAAATCAAAACCTGTATTTGTTGTGGCTACCGCAAATAACATTTCACTTCTGCCACCAGAATTACTACGGAAAGGTCGCTTTGATGAAATCTTCTTTGTGGATTTGCCTAACGAAGAGGATAGAAAAAGTATTTTTGCCATTCATTTAAATAAGAAAGGTCAAAATTCCAGCAATTTTTCGTTAGGCAGATTGGCACAAGATACATCAGGATTTAATGGCGCAGAAATCGAAGAATGTGTGAATGAGGCCATGTTCGCTGCGTATACTGAAAATCAAGAGAACCCTAAACTACAGATGATTCATCTTTTGAATGCTATCAAAGAAACGGTTCCCTTATCTATGACGATGGAAACCCAAATTGCGGCTTTACGAAATTGGGCAAAAAGCAGAGCCAAACAGGCTGGTTATGAAAACACAGAAATCATTTTTAAAGAGGCTAGTGTTCCTTTGACTAAATCAGAACGTGAATTAAATAGGAGTTTTGAATAAGTGTTCAATGTTTCAGCCCACGAATGCCCCAATAGTATAGTTGGTAGTTAGTATATGAAACCCAGAAACCATATAACGATGGAGGACGTATTGAGTTTAGATGCAATGAAAGAATAACTATTGGAACTAATAGTTGCCATATTTTGTAACTGTAATTATATGAAGGAAAACGAAATAAAGAAAATGCTTCTGAACGGAGAAAGTTTGACTTTGGAATGCAAACGGGCAAAGTCCGAGGTTCCGAAATCTGTTTGGGAAACATATTCTGCATTTGCCAACACCATCGGCGGTGTGATTCTGCTGGGTATTGAAGAGAATCGTAAAGAAACAGATATAACAAAACGTTTTCAAATAGTTGGTGTAGATGATGCACAGAAGATTGTCAATGACTTTTGGAACACAATCAATAGTGATAAGGTAAATGAAAACATACTTGGTAGTAGGGATGTGAATATTGTCGATATAAACGATAAACAGGTTGTTAGTATTCATGTGCCACAAGCAGATTGGAGGATAAAACCCATTTACTTGAACGGCAATGTGTATAAGGGGACTTATAGACGAAACCACGAAGGCGATTATCATTGTACAGAGCGTCAAGTGAGAGCAATGATACGAGATTCGTTTGAGGACGGCAATGACGGAGTGCTGCTGGAACATTACGATATGAACGATATCGACATTGACACATTGCACCGTTACCGTACCTTATTTCAATATAGGAATGATGGGCATGTATGGAATGAGGTCGATGACAAAACGTTTCTCAAAAATCTTGGAGGTTATATCATTGATAGGGCAACGGGGAAAGAAGGTCTTACGATGGCAGGTCTGATGATGTTCGGCAAGGGGTTGTCGGTGCAAGAACGGTTCGCCAATTTCCGGATGGACTACCTCGATTTCTGCAATCTCATCGGCGATGAGCGTTATAGTGACAGACTGACATACGATGGCCGTTGGGAGAACAACCTCTATCAGTTCTTCAGCAGGGTGATACCGAAAGTCACGGCAGACCTTCCGAGACCATTCCGTATGGAGGGTATCCAGCGAGTGGATGACACTCCTCAGCACAAAGCCGTCAGAGAGGCCTTTACGAACGCCATCATACACTCCGACTTGTTGATGGATGCCGGAATATTGCGGGTTGAGAAACACGACGACAAGTTGTGTTTTCGTAATCCAGGTCTGCTGAAACTACCTGTCGAGATGATATACGAAGGCGGCAACTCCAAGGCTCGTAACCCCAGAATCCAAAATATGCTTCGTATGATTGGTTATGGGGAAAACGTCGGGTCTGGTTTTCCAACCATCATATCTGCCTGGAAAGAAGCTCGATGGAGTGAGCCCGAATTGAAAAACAGGATTGAGGTTGATGAGGTGGAATTGGTGCTCCCAATACCTATTAAGAGAAATGAAGATGCAAATGATACACTAAATGATACGATAAATGATACGATAAATGATACGATAAATGATAGTGTAAGGGCTACATATACGATTATTCGATTGAATCCGGGTATTCGACGTAAGAGCATATCGGATATGTCAGGGAAAAGTATTGCTGCAATTGGTAGGCATATAGCCATTCTTATGAAAGAGGGATTGATCGAACATCGTGATTCAAAGAAGTCAGGAGGTTATTATGCAAAATGAGATACTTGATTTGTCTCTTGTCTTGAACCAAATAATGCGAAAGAATGCTACATGCAAGGCAACCATATAAAAAGTCAATTAGTCTCTTTGTCATAAAAAGACCATGGTCCTTATAGATTCTCAAAAAAATCTATAGGTTATTTGTGGGGTGTTACGGGTGATAAATATGCTTCCGTCTGTTCTGTTTGATCTGAGTTTGGTCGGTATTTGAGGTGTAATTTGTTCGCAGTTGCCACTTATGGATGGTTTGTTAGAGCTGTAAATCCTAATATCTGTGTGTGTCGGATTGACGAAATCCGTCATGATGGGTTGTCTCCACATAACGAAGATTTTTTTCGACCATTATCTTGTCAAAACGGAGGGGTTCCGAGGACGGGGCTGCGTGTGCCGTGGCTGCTGAAAAACTGCCCTGTTGGGGGTTGGAAGGGTGCTGTTGGGAGTCTCGTAGGGGACGGTTTGGGGGTCTGGAGGGGTCAGTTTTGGGGGTGGGAGGGGTCAGTTTGGGGTGCTTTCTGGGGCGTTTTTCGGGGGTTGGAGACAAAAATTGCTGAAAAGTAGTTTTCGAGTCGGGGAGGGTGGCAAATTGGGTGATTTTTTTTGGTTATTCATTTGAGTATTAGTATGTTAGGATTTTTTGAAATGGGCGTGTTTGGGGCTGTTTTGAGCAGGGCAAACGCATAAAGCGGTGTGGAAATTTCAGGTTATTAACAGCGGTGG
>JAKSML010000002.1 GCA_024400665.1 Bacteroidales bacterium | reverse complement strand
ATGAGGCCGTAGCCGCCTTCGACGAATTCCTGACCGTATTTCTTCAGGCGGTTAGGTTCTCCTGCATAGATGGTGACGTCATCGACCAGCCAGAAGTAGCCGTAAGCGTTACGGTTAGAGTTGAGGCTCTTGTAGCGGATGCGGATGGAGAGGTTGCTGTTGCCTGCGGCAGCGAGAGGGAGGGTATAGATGTACATGCCCCAGAGGCTGCCGCTGACGGTGATATCAGTGTTATTGTTAATGGATGTAGAGATCCAGGTGGTGCCGTCAGTGCTGTAGTCGATGAAGCATTCATCGTAGTATTTGCGATAGTACTGGAATAGCTCTACTTCGACAACTTCCGCATCAGATGCATCGATGTTGTCGATTTGGATGTAGGCGTTGAAGTTGCCGGAGTTCTGGGTACGCTGGTCGTAGAGAGACATCATCATGAAGCCGTTCTCTGCGGAAGAGGTAGCAGTGTCAGCGTAGTTCATCATGTAGGAGCAGAAAGTCTCGATGTCACCAAAGTACTGCTGAGCCAGTGCGGAGTAGATGCTGGAAGCAGCGAGGAAGGTGGTGGAATCGGCATTAGGCCAACGATGCCAAGTAGCGAAGTCGTAGTTTTCACCATGAGCATCGGCACCAGTGGTGATGACGCCAGTGGTATAGTCTGTGAAATCTGCACTGAAATCTACAGTTTTGAGAACTGTAGCACTTTTGGTGAAAGGTGCGTTACAGTGTTGGGGATAGCCCTTAATAGCTGTGGCAGGGGCTTTGTAGAGACCTTTGTTGGCGGAAGGCACAATTGTTTGCGCGAAGAGCATTGTCGTGCAGGCGACGAATGTGAGAATGGGTATCAGCTTCTTCATATAGTTTGATTTTATAGGGTGAGTAATATGTGGTTGTCCTTGTCCTTGTCCTTGTCCTTGTCCTTCTTTTTTTCTCTCGTTGATGTTTTAATGTGGTGTGTGGTTTCGACTTTTCGAATGGCTCGGCGGGGCTGATCTCTCAGCGCAGGCCGAAGGTTGTTTTTTGTGAAAAAGCAGGACGCTGCGAGAGCGTCCTGCTTTTGATATATTGTTGCTTATGAATTAGCGAACAATGAGTTTCTCAACCTTGGAGAACTTGTCGTTGGTGATACGGACGAAGTAAGCACCCTTGGCAAGATTGCTGAGGCTGATGGTGTTAGCGCTTTCAGCGTTGATGTTCTGGTTATAGACAACGCGGCCGCTCATGTCGATGAGAGTGCAGTTGACCGTGCCGTTCACGCCTTCGATGTTCAGGCTGACCTGAGAGGTGGCGGGGTTGGGCTGGAGGTTCATGCGAACGTTAGCAGCAACGGGATCAATGCTGGTAGGATCGACGGCTTTCTCACGGAAGAGGAAGTGGATGGCGTTTTCGGTGCCACGGACGTCAACGAAAGAGTACTGATAGGTGGTGGAGCCGTCAGCGTATTCCTGAACGCGGAAGTTAGGATCGCCTTCTTCGGTGTCCTCGTCCCAAGGCTGGACTTCTTCGCCGTTAACGGTGACGACAGCCTCGCAACCGGTCTGAGCTTCGCCGGAGACGGTAGCTCTGGAGCCTTCAACGGGGGTAGCGGTGGTGCCGCAAGCCTCTTCGCCATTGTAGTAAGCAGCGCCGTACTCTTCGCCTTCGCAGGAGATGTCGATGCCAGCGCGCTGAGCAGCGTGCTCAGGACCAACGACGAGGTGGATCATGGGGTTGTAGTCAACGTGTGAGCCAGCCCAGATGTAGTTCTGGTTAGGTCCGCCGTAGGAAGGATCGACGACATAGAGGCCGTACTGGTTGGGAGTGAAATAGCTTGCATATTTAGCGTTAGCTTCTTCGTTCTTGAAGTAGATGATGGTGTCATAGCGGTCGGGACGGGTGGGGGAAGCGTAGCGGTAGCTGCCCTGAGCCTGCTGAGCGAGAGCAAAGTAGCCTTCTTCTTCCAGAGTGTAACCAACGCGATAGGAGGTGTTGGGGGTCAGAGCGGGCTGCTCGGGGAAGGGGATATAGACAGTGTTGTACTGACCAATCTCGCGGAAACCGTAGGAGTTGCGGCCGATGATGGTGCTGTCGTTGATGTCGGCGCTGGTGATTTCTTTGATGTCGGCACCAGTAGCGATGTTGCCGAAGCTCACGGAGCCAGCCTCAGGATAGCTTTCGGAGACGAGGATGGGGGAGATCTTAGCACCGGTGCTGTGGTAGCCCTCGACGGGGGAAGCAACGAATTCGACGCCACGGATAACCCAGCCTTCGGGAACGTTCTCGGAGGTGGAGAAGCGGTCGAGAACCATGTAGCCAGGAGTGAAGTAGTTGACTTCTTCAGCATCCTCGGTTACGTACCACTGGCCGCCCTGCTGGACGAAGCCGAAGAGCCAGTAGTTGTAGGGGCTGTAGGTCAGCACGCCATTGTCGTGACCCCAACGATAGTCGCCATCCTGGTTAGCGGAGGTAACTTTGTAGTACATGGTGTCGTAGTTGAGGCTGACGTTGCTGTTGGAGACGTTAGCATACATGTAGTTGTCACCAGCGACGTCGGTGGGCAGAGCGATACCGGTGCCGTTAGCGATGTGGTCCATGTTGTAGGAGAACCAGCCACGATGGTCGAGGGAGTCGCGGAGGATCCAGCCGCCACGGTCAACGATGACCTCTCTGAACTGGGTAGCGGGGACTGTGCCGTTGTCGTAAGAAGCGATGAGGGTGGCATTGTCCTGAGAAGCGTTGAGGTGGAAGAGCTTAGCCTCGACGTTGTTCTGGGTAGCAGAACCGTTGTTGAGGACCTGGGAGTACCAAGCGGGGTTCATCTCCATGTTCTGGGGGATGAGGCCGTAGCCGCCTTCGACGAATTCCTGACCGTATTTCTTCAGGCGGTTAGCTTCGCCAGCATAGACGGTGACGTCATCGACCAGCCAGAAGTAACCGTAAGCGCCACGGCTGGAGTTGAGGCTGTAGTAGCGGATGCGGATGGAGAGGTTGCTGTTGCCAGCGGCAGCGAGGGGAAGGGTGTAGGTGGCCATGCCCCAGAGGGTGCCGTTAACTACGATATCAACGCCGGTGGTGTTGATTTCGGTAGCGGTCCAGTTGGTGCCATTGGTGCTGAAGTCGATGTAGCACTTGTCGTAATATTTACGATAGTACTGGAAGAACTCAACGTCAACAACAGAAGCAGAGGAAGCGTCGATGCCGTTGAAAGCGATGTAGGCATTGAAGTTACCAGAGTTCTGGGTGCGCTGGTCGTAGAGAGACATCATCATGAAGCCGTTCTCTGCGGAAGAGGTAGCGGTGTCAGCGTAGTTCATCATGTAGGAGCAGAAAGTCTCGATGTCACCAAAGTACTGCTGAGCCAGTGCGGAGTAGATGCTGGAAGCAGCGAGGAAGGTGGTGGAGTCTGCGTTTGCCCAACGACGCCAAGTAGCGAAGTCGTAGTTTTCACCATGAGCGTCAGCACCAGTGGAAACGACACCGGTGGTGTAGCCTGCGGTGGAGCTGAAGTCGCAGGTCATAAGGGGAGTGCCGGCCTTAGTGAAGACAGAGCTGCACTTCTCGTTCTGAGCTGTAGCGACCTTAGTGGAAGCTTTGTACTCGCCCTTCATGCGGGGAGTCATCGTCTGTGCGAAAACGAAGGTTGCGCACAGAGCGAAAGTTAGAACCATTAATGTTTTTTTCATTGTTGTTTGTGATTTTGATGAATAATTATTTGCAATTAATATAAATCCAAAACTCTCTTTCACAATAACTTACGTCAATGTTAGGAGGGTATTTTCATTTTCATAATTATGTGCAAATATATATCATTTTTTCGACATAGAGAAATTTTTTTTTCTTTTTTAATGTTTTTTCACCTTTCGAGGGCATTTTTGCGGGGTATGTTTCCCCCCTATCAGACGTGTCAGGGCGAGGATGGCTTCGCCCCAGGCGGGGTGTAGAAGCGGGGTCAGAGCGGAGCTATGGCGGAGCTATAGCGGAGTTATGGCGGAGGTAGGGCATGGCTGTATTGGGGCAGCCTTCCCCGTATCATGTTATGGCGAGGGCTTCCTTTTTGTGGTGCGTGAGGAGGCTATCAGGCGTGGTGAGGATGCTTTTTCAATAAGGCCGATATTTTTTTGTCTTTCGTATCTTTTTTGTTGCCAGATGTTTGCAGATGCTTGATGCTGAAAATGCGAACTTTGTTGCTTTGTGGTGCAATAAAATGAGGATTTGTTAGTTACTTTAGTAACATTTATTTCTATATGAATATGAGAATGCGAAACACAATATATCTATTACTCATAATAATATTACTATCTTCGTGCGGCGGCACCAAGAAGGCTGCACAGCCTGCCTCGCCTTTCCAGCGCAAGCCTATCGTGGAGGTGACGGAGGATGAGCTGAAGCATGATGCCGCAGAGATCGATGCCGTCGCTAAGCTGATGCTTGGCAAGGACGAGGAGGCTCTGGCCGACTTCCGCAAGGTGCTGAAGATGGACCCGACTTATTCTTCGGCCTATTACGAGATAGGCAGGATGTATCTGGCCAAGGGCTGGATAGACAGCGCGCTGTTCTATACCAAGCAGGCTGTGCAGTATGGCAAGGGCAATGTGTGGTACATGAAGCAGCTGGCGCGGGTGTATGAGATGCAGCGCGACAACAAGAACTTCACAGCCACATGGGAGGAGATTGTGAAGCAGAACCCCGATGTGCCAGATTACTACTACGACCTCTCGAACGCCTACCTCTCTTCGGGCAACGTGGTGGCGAGCATCGACGCCCTCGACCGCGTGGAGAAGCTCTACGGAGTGACCGAGCCAATCTCACTTCAGAAGCAGAAGCTGTGGAACTATCTTGAAAAACCCGACAAGGCCCGCAAGGAGATAGAGCGGCTGTCGGACGCTATGCCCACCGAGCCCCGCTATAACGCCATCCTGGCCGAGAGCTACATGGCCGAGAAGAACTACAGCAAGGCACTGCTATACTACAACCGCATCCTCAGCAGCACGCCCGAGGATGAGAACATACATATTTCGCTGGCGTCGTGCTATATGGCCATGAACAACATGGACAGCACCTACAAGCATGTGCGCCTGGCTGTGCAGAACCCTGCCATCGACTGTCTGCACAGGCTGCGCTACCTGACGGAGTTTATGCAGCACAAGGACTTCTTCATGGCCTACAGCCGTCCCTGCTATCTCTTGGCCGACACCTTGTCGGGCCAGTGCGGCTCCGACAAAGGCCATCTGCTGCTCTATGGGCAGCTGCTTGCCGCACAGGAACGTTTCTCTGAGGCAGTGGCAGTATTGACGGACTACCTCACCGTCGATAGCAGCACCTACAAGGTTTGGGAGGTGCTGCTCATCTGCGAACGCCGCGAGGGCTCAGACCCCGAGAAGCTGCTGGCCCACGCTGAGCGGGCTGCCGAGCTCTTCCCGCTGCAGATTTTCCCCTACTACATCCTTGCCGAGGGCAACTATAACGCAGGCAACTGCGAGAAGGCACGCCAATATATGGAGCGCTGCCTGATGATTGCCCCTCGTGATTCGGAAGTTGTGCGCCTCAACCAGTCTATCAAGGAGACCTGTCAATAGATTTAAGAAAGGCATGTGCCACATATTATAGATGACTAATATTTTCGACTGATGAAAAGAAGATACTTTAATATGACCCAAGCTTCGCTGAAGCTTCTCATGGTCTGCCTGCTGTTGCTGACAGTGGGATGCAGCATCACCCGCAAGGCCACTCCTGCAAAGCCGGAGCAGCCCGCCACCAGCCAGCCTGGCACGACAGGCGGCACCACGGGCACTGACTCAGAGATACATCGCGAGCAGCCCAAGAAGAGTCTGACGAACAACTTTACCTGCGCCATCCAGGGCATGAACGTCAACGGCCAGCTGAGGGTGAAGGAGGACAGCGTGATATGGGCCAGCGCCACCAAGATCGTGGAGCTGGGCCGTGCCCGCATCACACAGGATTCGGTGGTGATATATGCCAAGGTGGTGAACCGCTGTTTCCGCGGCACCTATATGGACATCTACCGCCGATTCCATTATCGCACCACCTTCGACGAGGTCTATAAGATGCTCACAGCCCCCGATGCCGAGACTCAGATTGCCACGCTGCTCAAGGGCTTCAAGGTCGATGCCCAAATCAAGCTGGGACCGTGGAAGGAGGCCGAGAACCTCACATTCCCCTTCTCGGTGCCGAAGAATGTAAATCCGTTATAATCTAAATAATATGCAACTATGAAGAAAATCCTTTCCATCCTGGCTCTTCTGGCCGTGGTAGCCGTGGGCCGCACTCAGGCACAAGAACCAGCAGAGAGCACTTCGGCAACGGCGGCTCCTGCCGATACCGCGCGTGCCATCAAGATTATCGACTCCTATCTCAGCAGGCTGGATTTTGGCAAGAAGCCTGGCGACAGCATCCTGTATGTTGTATCAAAAGTGGTGGAATACAGCCATCAGGACGACACGATGTATATCTATCGCTGGTATCAGAACCCCAGAAACATCCGCATCGAGATTTGGTCGGGCGGCCAGATTGTCGATGGCTATCTGAGCGATGCCACAAGCATCTTTCGCAAGTTCAACACCAAGTATCGCGAGTGGGCCGATGTGACGCCCAACTCCTTTTTCGACATCACGCTGCCGTTCGATATCCGCGGGGCGCTCTATGACTGGCGCAATAAGGGCAGCGAGGTCAGCTATGTCGGCGAGTACAATTTCGAAGGTCATCCCGTTGACCGTATCTTTGTGGCAACCCCGAGGAATTTCGACCGCTACTATTATTTCGAGAAGGAGTCGGGACTGCTCTGCTTTGTCACCGAAGAGGAACATATGTATGGCGACGCTAAGGCTACCAAGAACGCCCAGCGTGTTGACTGGCGGGCATGGAATGAGTTCACACCCTTCCGCGGTTTCTTGATGCCGACGGTCGAATCCTACCAGGCCGAGGGTATCCTTGTGATGATGAACCATACCTATAAGTATCTGGCACCCAACTCAGATGTCTTTACGGAGAACTATATAAAGCATTGATAGGCAGTATGAGCATATTCGACAACCCTGACGAGTACTACATGCAGCAGGCCCTTCTCGAAGCCAAGGCGGCTTTTGCCGAGGAGGAGATACCTGTGGGGGCAGTCGTTGTGAGCGGCGAGCGCATCATTGCCCGTTCGCACAACAACACCGAACGGCTGCACGATGTCACCGCCCATGCCGAGATGCTCGCCTTCACGGCTGCTACCAATATGCTGAATGCAAAGTATCTGACGGATTGTACGCTCTATGTCACGCTCGAGCCCTGTGTGATGTGCGCAGGCGCGGCAGGGTGGACGCAGATAGGCCGCATCGTCTATGGCGCCAGCGACCCCAAGCGCGGCTTTGAACGCCTCGGCCGCGGCATGCTTCACCCCAAGACCGTGGTGGAGAGCGGCATCCTCAAAGAGGAGTGCGAGGCTCTGATGAAAGAGTTCTTCCAGCAAAGACGCTGACTATTCTTAATTGATAATGGATAATTGAAAATTGATAATTAGGGCGGGAGCCATCCTTCAAATCTCCTAATCTTCAAATCACCCAATCTCCAAATCTTCGAATCTTTAAATCTATACATAAATTATGAAACCTACATTATTAGTTCTTGCTGCCGGTATGGGCAGCCGCTACGGCGGACTCAAACAGATGGACGGCGTTGGCCCCAACGGCGAAATCATCATGGATTATTCCATCAACGACGCTATCCGCGCTGGCTTCGGCAAAGTGGTCTTCGTCATTCGCCACAGCTTTGAGCAGGAATTTAAAGCAAAAATCAACGCAGAGCATTTCGGCAATCGTATTGCCGTAGAATATGTGTTCCAAGAACTCGACTACCTCCCCGAGGGCTTCAAAGTCCCCGAAGGACGTGAGAAACCCTGGGGTACCAACCATGCCATCCTGATGGCCAAGGATGCCATCCATGAGCCTTTCGCCATCATCAATGCCGACGACTTCTATGGCCGCGACGCTTTCCAGGTCATGGGCGACCATCTCCGCACCCTCGAAGGCACCAAGGGCGAGTACTGCATGGTGGGCTATCGCTTGGAGAACACCCTCAGCGAGAACGGCACCGTCTCTCGTGGCGTCTGCAATGTCGATGCCAACGGTCTCCTCGCCGGCATGACGGAGCGCACCAGCATCGGCCGTACCGCCAACGGCATCGAGTATAAGGACGCCGACGGCAGCATGCACCCCCTCAACGCTGGCGACACTGTCTCCATGAACCTCTTCGGCTTTACGCCCGACTATTTCGCCGAGAGTGAGAAGCTGTTTGTGGAATGGCTCCGCGAGCATGGCAGCGAGATGAAGTCGGAATACTACATCCCCTTTGCTGTCAACACCTTCATCAACTCGGGCTATGCGACCATGCGTGTGCTCAACACTACCGCCCAGTGGTTCGGTGTCACTTATAAGGAAGACCGCCCCATGGTGGTGGCACGTCTCAAAGCCCTCCACGACCAGGGTGAGTATTAATATTGCCGAGCGTTTTCGCTAAGTCGGAAGCAGACAATGTGATTTGTGTGCCGAGACGAGAAAACGGCTGTTTCAAAGGACGAACATTTCGAAAGCCGAGCGTCCGAAAGTTTACTTTCGAGCCCGAAGCTAAGAAATGTCACTAATATGTAACAATAAGCACGAAATGGGACAACAGGGATACACTGAAAAAAAAGTCTCTTCTGAGGTTTCGATGGCATCTTCGGAGTCCTGTTTCGATGCATTCGATTGTTCGATTGAAAAGGTTCTGCACTTCGCAGACGAACATAGGGACGAGGACCCGCTGCGGCTGTTGCTGCAGCAGTCCAAATATCCCGATATAGACCTTCGGCTGGTGGCACAGCAGCTCGAAGGCCTACGCCAAGCGTCGGCTAAGTGGCCGACGCTTGCCTCTTGTGCCACCTATCTCTATCCGCCCAAGATTAACCGTGAGCAGAGCTCTTCCGAGCTTACGGCCAAGTACAAGAGCGAGATTTTCGAGCGCCTGGGAGGCGGAACGTTTGCCGACCTCACAGGCGGCATGGGCATCGACACCTTCTTTCTTTCGCTCAAGGCCCAGGCGGGAGACTACTTCGAGATAGACGAAGGCCTCTGCGCTCTGGCACGTCACAATTTCTCAGCCTTAGGACAGGCCAGCATTGCGACAGCTGAGCGTCTGAATGAATGCTTTCGAGACCGAAGCCGAGCAGTGCCACCGACAGGTAACATCTCCGTGCATCATGGCGACAGCATGGCCGCAATTGCCCAAGGCGGGGACAGACATTACGATTTCATCTTGATCGACCCCGCACGTCGCGACATCCAAGGCCGCAAGGTGGCTGCCTTTGAGGACTGCACGCCGAATCTATTAGCACATAGAGATGCCTTGTTGCGGAGCTGTCGCACGCTGATGGTCAAGGCCTCGCCGATGATAGACATTGACATGGCGGTACAGCAGCTCGGGGCGGTTGACGAGGTGCATGTCGTGGCTGTAGGCGGGGAGTGCAAAGAGGTGCTATTCCTGCTCTCGAATGCGGCAAAGGAATGTGGCAATCCCGAGCCACCTTCAAATCTCCCCATCTTCAAATCTCCTCATCTTCAAATCGTGGATTTGCAAAAAGGCTTCAAGCCCATCAGCTTCACTCGCGAAGAAGAGGCGGCGGCCCTCCCGCAATTTGCAGCCAGCGTGGGGAGATACCTCTATGAACCTAACGCGGCCGTGATGAAAGGCGGTTGCTACAACAGCATCTGTGCGTGGTTCGGCGTGGAGAAGCTGGCACGAAATACCCACCTCTACACTTCGTCGGCATATCAAGAGGCGTTCCCTGGTCGTTGCTTCGAGGTGCTGCAGCCGCTGAGCCTCAATGCCAAGGATGTGGCGAAAGCGATACCCGAAAAGAAAGCGCATGTGGCCACGCGAAATTTCCCACTGTCGGCTGCTGAGCTGCAGAAGAAGCTCAAGCTGCACGAAGGCGGCACTCTCTTCGTCATCGCCGCCACCCATGCCTCGCACCCCATAGGCCTCCTCTGCCGCCAGTGCTATTGAAAGGTGAGCAGCGGACAGACTAATGACAGAAAAGCATCCGTTTCAGTCAAGAGCTAAGGCTGCCACTCGTGAAAAATCGAGTGACAAATTCAGCCGATGAGAACGAGTTTTGGAAATGTTAAAAAAGGCATCGTGCGGATGCTGCGATTTTCCTCTTTTTAGGCTTCGCCGAGAGCCTTCTTCATACCCTTTTTAGTGTCCCCTTCTCTTCGCTCCTGCGAGCGGAGCTAAGGCGGAGTTAAGGCGGAGCTATGGCGGAGCTTCTCTGAGGGTGAAAATGGGGTTTGATGAGGGCCGATTTGAGGGACCAGGAACCGCTCTTTGAAATGTTAAAATCGACCGTTTGTGTGCTGCCGTTTTTACGCCGTTTTAGGGGTGGCGAAGCGGCATTACACTTTGTGCGCTGTGCTGAACGGCGATGACCGATTAGGGGCGGGAATTGGCGGGTGGATGGGCGGTTCTTCTTCTGGTCAGTTGGTGGTGAAGACGTATTGGAGTATGTTTTCGCCCATCTGGAAGGCTTTGGTGCGAGTGGCTTGGCTGTCGTTGTGGACGTCGGGGTCTTCCCAACCGTCACCGAGGTCGCACTCCCATGAGAAGAAGCAGACGAGGCGTCCTTCGTAGATGAGGCCGTAGCCACGGGGCGGGAGGTTGTCGTGCTCGTGGATTTTGGGCAGGCCGTTGGGGAAGGCGTAGCGTTGGTGGTAGATGGGGTGGGAGAAGGGTAGTTCGACGAAGTCCAATTCGGGGAAGACCTTTTTCATGGCTGGGATGACGAACTCTTTGATGCCGTAGTTGTCGTCGATGTGGAGGAAGCCGCCGGCGATGAGGTAGTTGCGCAGGTTTTGTGCTTCTTGTGAGGAGAAGACGACGTTGCCGTGGCCGGTCATGTGGATGAAGGGGTAGCTGAATATTTCGCTGCTGCCCACATCGACGACGGCGTAGTCGGCAGCGAGGTTCATTCTGGCATCGGCGTTGCAGAAGGCTATGAGGTTGGTGAGGGAGGTGGGGTTGGCATACCAGTCGCCGCCGCCGCTGTATTTGAGGAGGGCTATTGGGGTCTGGGCATGTCCCATGACTGTGACAAGTAACAGGAGTATAAGTATTGATGCTTTGTATTTCATGGATTGGAAGATTAGAAGATTTGAAGATTCGGAGATTTGGAGATTGCAGGTCACCTGCTAATCTTCAAATCTACATTCTTCGTTCATAAAGTTGAGGGCTGTGGTTGCGTAGAGAGCTGCGGTCTCGGTGCGGAGGCGGCAGCTGCCGAGGGTGACGGGGAGGAAGCCGCCTGCGAGGGCGGCGGAGATCTCGCGGTTGCTGAAGTCGCCTTCGGGGCCGATGAGCACGAGGGCGTCGCTGCCAGGGGTGTAGAGCTGGTGGAGGGTGTGGCGCTCATTGCCCGAGCAGTAGCAGACAAAGCGCTGGCCGTTGAAGGGCTCGTTGAGGAAGTCGATGAGTTTCACGGGGTCGTCGATGAGGGGCTTTGAGGCTTTGAGCGACTGCTTCATGGCGCTGAGGGCTATTTTTTCGAGACGTTCGGTCTTTTGGATGGAGCGTTCGCTGTGGTCGCAGATGACGGGGGTGATGCGGTCTATGCCGATTTCTACCGCTTTCTCGACGAACCACTCGAGTCGTGCGGTGTTCTTGGTGGGGGCCACGGCGAGGTGCAGGTGGAAGGGTCGGCGGCAGTAGTCCTCTATCCTTTTGATGATTTCGACTTGGCAGGCTTTGTCGTCGGGGGTGCAGACGCGTGCGCGGCACATCACGCCGTCACCCGAGGTGAGCAGCATCTCGTCGCCTATGCCCATGCGTAGCACGCGGGTGCAGTGCTTCGACTCTTCGGCGGGGAGGGTGGCATATTCGCCAGTGGTATCGTCAGTTAGAAAAAGGTGCATGTTTTTTTAATTGAGAATTGAAAATTGAGAATTAGGGCGGTTGCCGGCGTTTGTGTTGTCAGTTCACAGTTCACATCTTTTTAATTGAGAATTGATAATTGAGAATTAGGCTGGCGCGGTCTTTGTATTGTCAGTTCACAATTCACAATTCACAGTTCACTATTATTCAGTTTCTTGGTTGTGGCGCGGCGGAGGACGAAGTCGCGGCCGAGGTATTTCTCACGCACGTCGGGGTCTGCGGCCATTTCTTCGGGGGTGCCGTGGTGGAGGACGCGGCCTTCGTAGAGGAGGTAGGCGCGGTCGGTGATGCTGAGGGTTTCGTGGACGTTGTGGTCGGTGATGAGAATGCCGATGTTGCGGTCTTTGAGGTGCGCCACGATGTCCTGGATGTCTTGCACGGCGATGGGGTCAACGCCGGCGAAAGGCTCGTCGAGGAGGAGGAATTTGGGGTCGTTGGCGAGGGCTCGGGCAATCTCGGTGCGACGACGTTCGCCGCCGGAGAGCTGTATGCCTTTGCTGGTGCGTATCTTTTGGAGACCGAACTCGCGGATGAGCGACTCCAGCTTCTCTTTGCGCTGTGCGGCATCGAGGTCTTTGCGGAATTGGAGAATGGAGAGGATGTTGTCCTCCACCGTCATCTGGCGGAAGACGGAGGCTTCTTGGGCGAGGTAGCCGACGCCGAGCTGTGCGCGGCGGTACATGGGGAGCTTGGTGATCTCGGTGTCGTCGAGGAAGACGCGGCCGGAGTAGGGCTTGATGATGCCCACAATCATGTAGAATGTGGTGGTCTTTCCGGCACCGTTAGGGCCGAGGAGTCCGACGATTTCGCCCTGCTTCACATCAACGCTGACTTCGTTGACGACCGTGCGGCTGCGGTATATCTTTACTACGTTTTCTGTTCTTAGTTGCATGATTCTTGTTTTTTAATTAAGAATTAATGAATAAAAAATAAAAAGTGGGCTGCCGCACGACGACCCCCGCCCTCACTCTTTATTCCTTTATTCTTCATTCCATTATTGATAATGAATAATTTATTCATTCAGTTTTAAACTATATTATTCCTTCGCGCAGGATGTCGTGGAGGTGGAGCACGCCGAGGTAGGCTCCCTGTTGATCGACGACGATGAGCTGCGTGATGCTGTGGGTGCGCATGATGTGCAGCGCGTTCACGGCATATTCGCTCTCAAGGATGCTCTTGGGGCTATGGGTCATGATGTCGGCAGCCGTGAGTCCGTCGAACGAGAGGTTGGTCTTGATCATGCGGCGGAGGTCGCCATCGGTGATGATGCCGAGGACGGGTGCGTCAGGAGCCGCAGTGTCGGGCACCACCACGGCGCAGCCGAGACGTTTGGTCGTCATCTCAAGGATGGTGTCGCGGATGGGGGTGCTGGGAACCACGGCGGGGCGTTCGTTCTGCTTGTAGAGGTCGCTCACGCGCATGTAGAGCTGTTTGCCGAGGGCGCCGCCGGGGTGGAAGCGGGCAAAGTCGCGCGCGGTGAAGTTGCGGCATTCGATGAGGGCCACGGCGAGGGCGTCGCCCATGACGAGCTGCGCTGTGGTGCTGCTGGTAGGGGCGAGGTTGTTGGGGCATGCCTCATGGTCAACGGTGGTGTCGAGCACGATGTCGGCTTCGTGGGCAAGGAAGGAGTCGGTGTTGCCCACGATGGCGATGAGCTTGTTGCCGAAGTTCTTCACCAGCGGAATGAGCACTTTGATCTCCGGCGTGTTTCCGCTTTTTGAGATGCAGATAACAACGTCGTCGGGGCGTATCATGCCGAGGTCGCCGTGGATGGCGTCGGCGGCGTGCATGAAGAGGGCAGGAGTGCCCGTGCTGTTGAGGGTGGAGACGATTTTGGAGGCAATGTTCGCACTCTTGCCAATACCGGTAACAACTACGCGTCCAGAGGTGCCAAAAATGGTTTTTACAGCCTCAGAAAACGCCGAATTTACTCGTTTTTCCAAGCCTTCAACAGCTTTTTTTTCATCTGCAATAACTTGTATTGCAATCTTTTGGATGTCTATGTCTGTCTTCAAAGTAACTTTTTTTTTGTTATTTAAAGAATTATTGCTAACTTTGTCTTTGCGAACTGAGAACTATGAATTGCGAACTGACAATACAAAAACCGTGTCAGCCAATTTCCAATTCTCATTCTCAATTCTCAATTTATTACTATTTTTCGAGTGCAAAATTACATATTTTTTTTGAATTATGAGAGATTTGCAAACAATATTAAAGGAAATATTTGGTTTTGATAGCTTTAAGGGAGAGCAAGAAGCTATCATAAAGAGCATTTTAGAGGGTCATGACACCTTTGTTATCATGCCTACGGGGGGCGGAAAGTCACTTTGCTACCAACTTCCTGCCATGGTCAGCGAAGGCACTGCAATCGTCGTCTCACCGCTCATCGCACTCATGAAAAACCAGGTTGACGCTGTACGCTACACCTCCGGACAGGACTGCGTGGCCCACTTCCTCAACTCCTCCCTCAACAGGACCCAGACCAAGGAGGTGAAAGACGACCTCCTCCTCGGCAGCACCAAGCTGCTATATGTGGCCCCCGAGACGCTCTCCAAGCCCGACACCATCGAGTTCCTCAAGCAGATCCCCATCTCCTTCTTCGCCATCGATGAGGCGCACTGCATCTCCGAATGGGGACACGACTTCCGCCCCGAATACCGCCGTCTCCGCGAAGCCATCACCCTCATCAGAAACAATAGATTAGAAGCGGAGAACAAAGAAGGGGAAGATAACCAGATGCTTAGATGTTCCTCTAAGAAAGATGTTCAGACGTCCAGATATTCAGAGATATCTGAAAATCAGAAAATCTCAAAATCAGAAAATCTTTCTTCAAATCTCCAAATCAGCAACATCCCCATCCTCACCCTCACCGCCTCCGCCACTCCCAAAGTGCAGCAGGACATCATCAAAAACCTCGGCATGGAGCAGGCCACCCGCTTCGTCTCCTCCTTCAACCGCCCCAACCTCTACTATGAGGTGCGCCGCAAACCTACCGACAACCACGAACTCCAAAAGCAGATCATCCGCTTCATCCGCGAACGTCAGGGCAAAAGCGGCATCATATACTGCCTCACCCGCAAGCGCGTAGAGGAGCTCGCCGACCTCCTCGTTCTCAACGGCATCCGCGCCCTCCCCTACCATGCCGGCCTCGACAACAAAGTCCGTGCCGAAAACCAGGACAAATTCCTTATGGAAGAAGCCGACGTCATCGTTGCCACCATCGCCTTCGGCATGGGCATCGACAAACCCGATGTGCGCTTCGTCATCCATCACGACATCCCCAAATCTCTCGAAGGCTACTACCAGGAGACTGGCCGCGCCGGACGCGATGGTGGCGAAGGCCACTGCCTCGCCTTCTATTCCGAAAGCGATGTCGAGAAACTCTACAAATTCTCCACCGATAAAAACATCACCGAGCAAGAACAAGCCAACCAGCTCATCGCCGAAGTCGTCAGCTATGCCGAAAGCTCCGTCTGCCGCCGCCTCAACCTCCTCCGCTACTTCGGCGAAGACTACAACCACGAAAACTGCGGCAACTGCGACAACTGCCTCCACCCAAAGCCCCGCATCCAGGTCGCCGAAGAAATGCAATACGCCCTCGAAGTCATCCTCGCCACCAAGCAGGCCTTCAAAACCGACCACATCGTCGATGTCATCCTCGGCCACCCCAACACCAACACCCGCCTCTACCACCACGACCGCCTCGAACAGTGGGGCCAAGGCGCCGACCAGCCTGCCACCCTCTGGCGGGCTATACTCCGACAAGCCCTCATCCAAAAGCTCCTCGTCAAGGAAATAGAAACCTTCGGTCTCCTCAAGCTCACCCCCGCAGGACACAAATACCTCAAAAATCCCTACCCCGTCACCGTCACCCTCGACCACGACTACTCCGCACCCGCCGATGACGACGAGAATGCCCTCTCCGCACCCGCCTCCGCCTCCGCCGTCGCCGACGAAGCCCTCTACGCTCAGCTCAAAAGCCTCCTGCACGACATCGCCTCGCGCGACCACATACCTCTCTACGCCATCTTCGCCGACACCTCTCTCCAAGACATGACCATTCAGTACCCCTGCACTATCGACCAGCTCAGCCGCTGCACCGGCGTCGGCATCGCCAAAGCGCAGAAACATGGCCAGCCCTTCGTTGACCTCATCCGCAACTACGTCGAGCAAAACAACATCACCCCCCCGCAAGACCTCGTCATTCACAGCTCCCCGCACCATAGCGAAAACAAAATACAGATCATCCAGGCCATCGACGCTCGCAAAAACCTCGACGACATCGCCCGCGCCTACGGCCTCACCCTCCTCCAACTCCTCGAACGCCTCGAACGCTTCCTCGCCTCTGGCACCAAGATCAACATCAACTACTATATCGACGAAAATATCGACGAAGAACACCGCGACATCCTCCTCGACTACTGGCTCAACTCCGAAACCGGCGACCTCCAGGAAGCCTACGACGAGTTCGCCGACGACGAAGACTACACCCAGGAAGAAATCCGACTCATGCGCATCAAGTTCCTCGCCGACTACGGACACTAACCTAACGAAACCAACAACGAATACAAACCTACAGACAGGAAGACTTTGAAGATTAGCAGGTAGCCCGCAATCTCCAACCCTTCAAATCTCCCAATCTCCGAATCTTCAAATCTTCAACTCTTTGAATCCTCTTAACCATGAAAAATAGAACATTCACAACCATCAAATGCTCAGTTGTCAGCTTGATGACTGTCCTTCTCCTCCTATTCGCTAATACGGCCTCGGCTCAGACCAATGCCAAGCACCGAAGCACTCCCAAGGCAACGCCTAAGACTGCGGCTGCCGCCCTTAATGGGCTCCAGCTCCAAGCTGGAGACAGCGCCTGCCTCCAGCGCATCATAGCCTATCAGGGACGCCTCTCTGCCACCGATACGCAGCCTAACGCCATCCGCACCATGTTTCGGGCTTTGGAACGCCATCCCTTCGCCGTTCATGCCGACGTCCGTCTCACTTCGGACGACAAGCTCATCCTATACGCTTCGGACGTGATGGAAGGGCTCTATATCCCCGACAGCCCTTATCAGCTGCTTGCCGATCATCCTGCATTCCGCGAGGCGGCAGTGCCGCTCTTGAAGGAGTATCTCATCAAGGGCCTTCAGCGCCTTTCGCGTCAGGAATATTCGAGCACGAGCATCCTTCTTGAGATTCATCCAGGGGGCAATGGCGAATACGGCATCCGCCTCGCCGACCAGCTTGCCGACCTGCTGCTGAGTTTGGGTGATATGGACGCTCAGAAACATGTCATCATCGCCAGTCCCGATTTCACGCAGTGCGAACTGCTGCGCAAGCGTCTGTCCCATGTCCGCATCCTCTATCAGGGGTCGGACATGGAGCCGGACAAGCTGCTGCAGGCAGGGATGAGCGGTCTGTATTGCGACATGAAGGCCTACTACCAGCATCCGGACTGGGCCGTAGTGGAGGGCGACAAGAACTTCCTCACAGCCGTGCAGCCTGTGAGAAACGAAGGCGATTGGGCCAAGCTGATGAGCTTTGGTGTGAGGTATATGGCCACGGACGATGCTGCCCGCCTCATATCTGTCATGCAGAAAAAATGAATATAGATTTGTAGATGGGAAGATTTGAAGATTAGCAGGTAGCCTGCAATCTCCAACCCTTCAAATCTCCAAATCTCCAAATCTCCAATCCTCCGAATCTTCAAATCACCGAATCACCGAATCTTCAAATCTCCCAATGTTCAGATATTCATATAGAAAGACGCTCTCCATAGTGCAGCACAGCACTGACACGCATCCCGCAACATCCGTGCGCCTTAACCCTCGTGCCCCTCTTCGTGCCTCTCTGCTGCTGCTGCTCCTCATCCTGTCACAAACAGCCTCCGCACAACTCTACCTCGGCCTCCGTGGCGGCGTCACCCTCCCCAAAGGCACCTACGCCGAATCCCGCATGAGCGACAACGAATGGATGTTCACCGAAGGCCATCAGCACAAAGGCGGTGCGGGACGCGGCTGGAACGCAGGCCTCGACATAGCCTACGCCATACCCCTCCCCATCTCCAACGCAGGCTCCTCCTCTGCCATCGAGCTCCTCCTCTCCGCCGACTTCATGCAGAGCGGCCTCAGCCGCGACATCAGCGACTACTATGAGTTCTCCTACCCCCACCGCTACGACCGCTGCTCCCTCTACGAGATGCAGCTCCCCCGCATACGCCACATCCCCATCCTCGCCGGCATCCGTTTCGACTATCCCCTCACCTCCGGCATCAAGCTCTACGCCGAAGCCCTCGCCGGCATCAACCTCCGCCGCATCACCGACTGGTCCCTCACCTTTGCCGACAACAGCTACACCCAGTCCGACGGCCAGACCTTTGCCCAATACGCCAACACCGATATCCGCCGCTACGCCCCCGCCAACACCCTCGGCCTCCGCTTCGGCGTCGGCATCATCGCCAAAGAGCGCCTCACCCTCGGCGCCACCCTCAACCACCTCGGCAACGCACCCCTCATCTGGGACCGCACCACCACCACCGCCTACAGCATCTACGGCCAGCCCATCCAGAACACCACCACCCAGCACGTCGCCTACACCCCCCTCAAAACCCTCATCCTCGCCGTCAACCTTTCCTACCGCCTCCCCCTCACCTCCTCCCGACACATCCAAGACTGGTAACCCCCGCCCAATTAGCCCAATCAGACCAATTAGCCCAATCCGCCCCAATTATCAATTATCAATTTTCAATTATCAATTAAAAAGCACCATGCACAAACACACACCCTCGCGACGCACAGCCTACGCGCCGCCCAACGTCAAAGCCGTCCAATTCCGTGTCGAAGACGGATACATAGACAGCGTCGTTGTGTCAGAAACCCTCTTCGACCACCGCACCTACGACCAAGATGCCTTCGCGCCAACACGCTACGGCGACTTTGAAACACTCGGAGATGCAGCAACCTACGGCGACAATCATTTCACAGAATAACCATTAGTCAGACAAACAGGAATATAGACCTATAGATGGGAAGATTTGAAGATTAGCAGGTAGCCTGCAATCTCCAACCCTTCAAAACTCCGAAACTTCAAAACTCCGAAACTCCAATACAAGCTGGCGCCAACCTCCCAATCAACCCAATCCGTCCAATTAACCCAATTAATCCCCACATCAACCCTTTAAACATCCAAACAATGAAACAATTAGCTCTTATCATCCTTATCCTCCTAACACTGGTCTCCTGCAAAAAAGAATCGCTGCCGCAAGGCAGATTCACAGCCACGACAGAAGGCTGCGCCATCAAGACAGCCCTCAACAGCGACGGCCACAGCCTCGTATGGCAAGACGGCGACCAAATCAAAGTAGCCTCATCCGACGGGCAGAGCTACCTCTACGACCTGACCGACAACCAAGGCTCCCGCGCCGGCTTTGAATACCTCGGCGTAGGCGCCGACCCCCTCCTTACACCCCCCTACAAAGCCGGCTACCCTCCCGCCATCTGGGACGAAACCTGCACCACAGTCACCCTACCCCAAATCCAGCACTACAAGCCTGGCAGCCTCGACCAATTCCCCATGTACGCCACCTCCAACACCGATGCCCTCCCATTCAAAAACCTCTGCGGCGTCGTCAAACTCCTCGTCAACCCCGCCAACGCCATCATCTACCGCATCGACATCCAAGCCAACCAAAACATTTCCGGCCAATTCTCCGTCGCAATGAACAACAATGTGCCGCAGCTCACCCCCACAACCCAAGGCAGCAACACCGTCACACTCCTCTTCGACACCCCGCAGACGCTCACAGCCTCCACACCAATCTACATCTACCTCCCCGAAGGCGACTACTCCTCCTTCAACATCACCCTCACCGCCTCCAACTTCCTCTGCGCCACCAAACGAGCCAACCAAGCCATCTCCATCCAACGCAACGGAATCACCACCATCAACCTCTCCTCCAGCACCCTTAACTTCTCACCCAACGCCCCAGAAGGCGCCATCCCGGGATACTTCACCATCGATGCCGACCACCATCAAATCTACTTCTCAAAAGGCAACCTGCAATACATCGGCAGTGCAGCAACCCCCTACTGGAAATTCGCCGACAACCAATACGACTACCTCGGCACTACAACCGGTCAAAACAGCGCTGCCCCAAACGTCGATCGCGACCTCTTCGGCTGGGGCTGCACCGGGCAGAACACCGGTGCCACCTGCAACCAACCCTGGGCAACAACCCAAAACAATGCCTACTACAACATCGGAGGAAACTATCAAAACGACCTCTCAGGCAACTCCGACTGGGGCTATAACCCCATCAGCAACGGCGGCACAAGCCATTGGCGGACACTCACAAGCGCACAATGGGACTACCTCCTCAACCAGCGTGCAGCCTCCACCATTAACAACGTAGCCAACGCTCGATACTGCAAAGCATCCATCAATGGAATCCAAGGATACATCATCTTCCCTGACATACTCGAATGGCCCAGCGGCATAACCCTACCCAGCAATATAAACAGTTCTTCTCGTACTGTTCCCGCGAACAGCTACACCGCCGACCAATGGAACACCCTGCAACAAAAAGGCTGCGTATTCCTTCCCATTACAGGATTCCGAACTGCCACCGCCATCACCGACAACTCAGCCATGTACTGGTCCTCCACACACATCAATCAAGACCAAGCATCTGCCGCACTAATAAGCACCAGATTCGATCTGGCCGCCCAATGCTATACCTACCGCTACACCGGCTGCCCCGTCCGCCTCGTCGCCGACCTCGAATGAATACAAAATAATGGGTAGAGATGTAGCGCTACCTCTCTACCCACAATACAGTCTAACTCATTATTCACCCTAATTGTTAAAAAAAAACTTACTCCTCTCGCCCCAATTTTTAACATCTCCAAAAAATGAGTGGGTTTGGTCTGAGTTTGGTCTGAGTTTGGTCTGGGTTTGGTGTGAGTTTGGACCAAATGTTAAATCCAAATGTTAAAAAATTGAGAGCTGGGGCGACTACTGCCCTCAGACCACAGCTCACAGTTCGCAGCTCATAATTCACACCTCACAGACCATGAACACACTCCTCCTCGCACTCGCCATCCTGCCCGTAATCGTGCTCGGCATCATCGTCTATCGGCAAGACAAATACCAGCGCGAACCCCTCGGCCAACTGCTCAAAGCATTCCTCTTCGGAATGCTCTCCGTGCTGCCCGTAATCGTGCTGGAAAACCTCCTCACCCTCTACACCCCGCCAATGCCCATAGTGAGTGGCGCCTACACCGCCTACATCGTGGCAGGCTGCAGCGAAGAACTCTGCAAACTCCTCCTCCTCGTCCTCGCCATCTGGAAAAGCCCGCAGTTCGACGAATACTTCGACGGTATCGTCTATAGCTGCTTTGTCGCCCTAGGCTTCGCCTGCTGCGAAAACATCAGCTACATCTTCAGCCAGCCCCTCTTCGAAAATGCCCTCACCACCAGCATCGTCCGCGCCCTACTCTCCGTACCCGCACACTTCCTCTTCGGCATCATGATGGGCTACTACACAGCCCTCGCCAAATTCAACCCCCAGCGCCGCACCCGCTACCTGTTCCTCGCCTTCTTCATCCCCATGCTGATGCACGGCACTTTCGACGCCCTGCTCATGATACCCGACAGCATGCCCTACGGCGGCGAGATTGCCAGCGCCCTCCTCTTCATCGTGTTGATATGGTTCGACGTCAAAATGTGGAAATGGGGCTGCCGGCGCATCAAACGCCTCCAGATACTCTCTCAGCAGCAGGACTTCGACCGCAACCACCCCTTCGACGGCTTCATCTGGTGACACCTCACCTTCTCAATAAATATAAAATGAAGAATAAAGAGTATGGCGGAAGCCGTCGTGCGGCAGCTCACTCTTATTCTCCGCTTCGCTATCGAAAGTCCACAGGACTTTCTTCATTCTTTCTTCATTAATTTTATCATTCGGTCCAGCGCCCCTCCTAACCAAGGAACTACTCTCTCTTCGGACTGCGATTCACAACAGCCACGCCGGCAAACACACACACCGCAGCCAGCACCTTCATCACCGTGAGGCGGTCCATACCCACCGCCACGCCTACCACTGTGGCTATTATCGGCTGGAGATAGCCGTACATGCTCACCAACGTGGGGCGGATGCGCTGCTGTCCTACGGGAATGAGAAAATAAGCTATAAAAGTGGCAAAGAAGATAAGATACGCCACCTCCCACCATACAGAAACTGGGACAGCACGGACATCCAGAGTCTTGAGGTCGCCCACCGAGAACGGCAGCGAGATGACGAAGGCGAAGAGAAACATCCATTTCATCAGAGTGACAACGCTGTATCGCTGAATGACAGGACGGCAGACGCCAAGATAGAGGGCGAAGCTGACAGTGTTGAGAATGGTGAGGACGATGCCGAGCGGGCGCGTCACGACGCTACCAGCGGAATGGGTCGATTGGAGAATAAGCCACAGCACACCAGCAAAGCTCAGCGCCACGCCGCCAGCCTTCTGCCAGCTGATGGGCTCCTTGAGGAAGATGGCTGCGACAAACATAGTCATGATAGGGGTGGTGCTCTGAACCACAGAGAGGTCGATAGGCGCCGTCATAGTGATAGCCGTGAGGAATGTGAGCTGGGGGATGACCAAGCCCAGCATACCCGCACCCGCCATACGCAAGAGGTCGGCAGCGGGAACAGCCTCACGCGGGGTGAAGAGCGAGAGCAGCCAGAAAAGCACTCCAGCACAGAAAGCCCGCAACGTGAACAACAGCAGCGGCGAGAGACTGCCCTCGCTCGCAATATCCTTGCAGAGAATAATGTTGAGGCCGAAGATGGCATATGCCGAGAAACTGGCAAGATGCCCCAAAACGACTCCCGCCCCTAATTGGCTCCAGCTCCCAGCTGGCCGCAAGCCCCCTCTGCCATGCTCAAAAAGCCCGCCCCTTCCGCTCATTGCCTCTCCCCCTCCTCAGGCCTATAGATAGCGTCGTAATAGAGCGCGACGCGGTTGATGACAGGGGCGGCAAGGCAGCCGTCAAAGCAGATACGCACCGCGTCGGCACGCATGTCGGGCAGCAGCAAGATGCGCTTATAGCCTATCGTAGTGCCCTGAGCCACAGTCCGCCATGCACCATTCGTGTCGGTAACCTGCACAGCGAAGTGCGCCACTCGCTGCCCCAGCGGTATATACTCCTGCAACATCACGCGGTTGAAAGCCACAGCCTCGCGGAGATGCAGCGTCAGCGTAGGCTGCAGATGCGTGTCGGCCACAGCCCAGTAGGTATGATAGGCAGTGTCGAGCACATTGTCCGCAGCATACCGCCGGCAACCACCACCGCCGAGCTGCCCAGATGCCGTGACTCGGCTCTCCTGCGCAAGATCGCAGGCAAAAATCGTGTCAAGCGCCCTGCGAAACTCCATAAGTCGCACAGAGTCAGCCTCTGTGATACGGCCGCGCCTGTCGGGCGGCACATTAAGCAGCAGGAGCGCATTGCGTCCCACGCTGGAATAATATATCGAAAGGAGTCTTTGCAGACTCTTAGTCTGCTGCTGAGGATGATAGAACCAGCCGTCGTGGAGCGACACGTCAGCCTCTGCTGGCAGCCAGCACTGGCCGTCGCTCTGTCCGCTGCCGAGCACCGCCGCACCAGGCGCCTCTGCTCCTGGGGCAAAACCCTGCGTGGAGAGACGCGACCAGCACGTGACGCCGCCACGCCCCTGCTCGTTGCCCACCCAGCGACAGCCGGGTCCCACGTCACTGAAGATGACAGCATGGGGCTGTAGGGCGGCAACCGTGGTATTGAAAAGAGTCCAGTCATACTGCTGGCGACGCCCCTCCGGCCCCTCGCCGTTAGCACCGTCGAACCATTGCTCGAAGACAGGCCCGTAGTGCGAGAGGGCATCTTCGAGTGTCTGACGGAATGTGAGATTATAGTGCGGGGTGCCATAGTCGGGAGCATGGCGGTCCCACGGCGAGATATACACCCCGAAACCCAACCCATACTGCCGGCAGGCGTCCGAGAGGTCGCGCAGCACATCGCCCTTGCCGTCCCGCCAGCTGCTCTCTCTCACCGTGTGCGAGCTGACAGGATTAGGCCAGAGGCAGAAGCCGTCGTGATGCTTGGCGGTGATGATGACCCCCTTCATCCCCGCCCCCTGCGCCACTGCGCACCACTGCACACAGTCGAGGTCTGTCGGGTTGAAGAGATCTTCGGGCTCCGTCCCCTCGCCCCATTCCAGACCGCTGAAAGTATTCGGCCCGAAATGGCAGAACATATTCGTCTCCATGCGCTGCCAGGCAAGCTGCGCAGCGGTGGGACAAGGCCCGTAAGCCGCAGGAGGCTGCACCCCGGTGCAGGCGGGCAGCATCGCCGCAGCCACCATCACACCCAGCACAAGCCCACACAGCCTGGCTCCATCTCGGAGCCGAAGTCTTTTAGGGGCACCCGCTGTGTGTATTAATAAATTCATATTTTCACTTGTTAATTCATTCACTATTATCAGTTTCCAAGGATGCGTTTCACCATGCCTTGGAGAGTGGTGCCAGGGCCGAGTTCGATGTATTCGGCGGCACCGTCGGCTGACATCTGCAGCACGGTCTGGGTCCAGCGTACGGGGGAGGTGAGTTGGAGGATGAGGTTTTGGCGGATGGTGTCGGAGTCGGTGACGGGGAGGGCGCAGACGTTCTGGTAGCATGGACAGATGGGGGTGTGGAGAGGCGTGCCCTGTATGGCTTCGGCCAATTCGAGGCGTGCGGGCTCCATGAGCGGGCTGTGGAAGGCTCCGCCTACAGCAAGTGGCAGCGCGCGGCCTTTGAGACCTTTGAGCCTCTCGGAGGCGAGGGCAACGCCTTCGTTGGTGCCGCTGATGACGAGCTGTCCGGGAGTGTTGTAGTTGGCTGGCACGACGGTGTGGCCCTCTGCGGTGACTTGTGCGCATACCTCTTCGACGGTCTTGTCGTCGAGTTTGAGGATGGCGGCCATGGTGGAGGGGCACTCTTGGCAGCAGCGCTGCATGGCGTTGGCACGTGCGGCGACGAGGCGGAGGCCGTCGTCAAAGCTGATGGCTTTGGAGGCCACAAGAGCGGAAAATTCGCCCAGCGAGTGGCCGGCGACCATGTCGGGCTGGAAGTCATTGCCGAGGGAGGCGGCGAGGATGACGCTGTGGAGGAAGACGGCGGGCTGGGTGACGCGCGTCTGCTTGAGGTCTTCGGGAGTGCCGTGGAACATGAGGTCGGTGATGCGGAAGCCGAGAATCTCGTTGGCACGCTCAAAAAGGTCGCGACATTGGGGGTTGGTGTCGTAGAGGTCTTGGCCCATGCCTACGAATTGGGAGCCTTGTCCAGGAAAGATGTATGCGGTTTTCATTTTTAATTGAGAATTGATAATTGATAATTGAGAATTAGGGCGGGAAGAAAGAGCCAGTGGTCCTTTCGTGCGGCAGCCTGTAGAGACGTAGCGTGCTACGTCTCAGCTTTTATTGGTTCATTGTTCCTTTATTATTGTCATTATTTCTTTGATGTTGATGAGGCGTAGCAGGAGGGCGGCGATGAGGGCGGCGGCGAGGATGGCGAGGAGCCAGGGCAGCCAGGAGATGCCCATCTGTCGCAGCAGGATGTTGCAGCCAATAATGAATAACGTGAATAGGGCTATCTTTATTGTATAGCTGCAGTGTGGCTTCATGTCGAATTGGCGCAGGGCGCTGACCAGCTGGGTGACGGCCATGAAACTCTGGGCGGCGAGGCTGGCGTAGGCGGAGCCTATGGCACCGTGGCGGGGGATGAGGATGAGGTTGATGAGGATGTTGAGGGCGAGGGAGCAGGCGGCGAGGATGTTGAGCCGTCGGAGCCGTCCGTCGGCGGTGAGGAGGGTGCCGAAGATATAGGTGACGGAGATGGGTATGATGCTGTAGATGAGGATGCGGAATACTTTTTCGAGCTGGTCGATGTTCTCTTCGAAGAGTAGGCTCATGAGGGTGTGGCTCATGCTGCTGAAGGTGATGGCGGCGGTGATGGCGAAGATGATGATGAGTGAGAACATGAGGCGGGTGACGGAGGCGAGGTGCGGGGTGTCGATGGGGGGGCGTGTGAGTTTGGAGTAGATGGGCAAGAGGGGCACGGAAACGAGGTAGGCTATCATGGTGAGGGCGTCGAGGAGGCGGAAGGCGCCGGCATAGATGCCTGCCTGGAGGGTGCCGTCGGGTATGAGGCTTTCGAGCAGAACGGGGTCGATGCGGTTGTAGGAGGCCATGAGGAGCACCAGCAGGGCGTAGGGGGCGCTCTGCTTGATGATGGCGAAGGTGAAGGGCCAGGAGAAACGCAGATTTAGATTTGTCAGTTCACAGTTCACTCCTTCACAGTTCACAGTTTCACAGTTCACTTTCAGCTTCTTCATGCGTGATAGGAGGACGGCGAGGGCTACGGCTGTGGTGATGAGGTAGGCTGCTGTTTGTGCATAGACAAAGTACTCTATCTTGATGGCGGGATGGTTGGGGAGCCACAGCAGGCAGCCGCAGATGAGGATCATGATGACGCGGTCGAGGATGCTGATGACGCTGTCCCATTTGAAGAGCAGGAGCCCCTCGAAGTTGCTGCGGAGGTAGAGGATGAAGGAGTTGAGGAACTGGTTGATACAGAGGAAGGCGAGGATGGAGAACTGGCGTGAGTGGTAGCCTTTGAGGAGGCCGATGGTGAAGGTGGCAACGAGGTAGAGGCCGAGGAGGAGTATCTTGACAGTGATGATAGAGGAGAAGTGCTTGTGGAGGAGCTGCGGGTGGCGGGCTATGTTGCGGGTGTTGTAGTTGGTGATGCCGAGGTCGAGGAGTATGTTGAAGATGTAGGCGAGGTTGAAGATGGCGAAGTAGAAGCCGTATTCCTCATGGCCGACAGCGTTCTGCATGCCCACTTCGATGCCCAAGATCCAGAAAGGCTTGATGAGCAGGTTGAGCAGCAGGACCCAGAATAGGCCGGAGAGGAGTTTCTTCTGCAACATGGTGCGTTTTTTAATTGATAATTGATAATTAGGGCGGTTGCCGCCAGCTTGTATTGTCAATTCACAATTTCACAATTTCACAATTTCACAATTCACAATTCACAATTTCACAATTCACTAATACCAGCTCCCGGCGCCCATTTTTCTTCCATGTCCCAGTTCTCGCGGAGTTCGAGGACTTTCTCGAAGCGGAAGATGGGTTCGGGCTGGCGGTGTGCATAGTAGTCGCCCGGAGTCCAAAGCCCGTCGCCATTGTAGTCGATGAAGGCTCGCAGGCTGTATTTGTCGCCTTTGAGGTGGGAGAAGGTGACCTTCTCGTCGGTGAGGAGCTTGTGTTGGTTGACGAGTTTGTCAGAGCTGTTGATCAGTTCGATGATGACAGGCACGCTGTCGGCCAGGCTGTCGGGGCGGGAGATGGTGAGGATGATGTTGCCGTATTGCTCGGCCTTGGTGTATTCGGTTGAGAATACGAGGGTGTCGTTGCCCTTGCCGTAGATGTCGTTGAACTGGTTGTCGGGGATGGTGATCTTGTATTTCTCGCCCTGCTTTCCGTCAAAGAGGAGCATGGCTCGGGTGCTGCCTTGCGGCAGGATGTCGTTCTTCCATTTGATCGGGCAGCGGGTGGTGGTGCTGTCGGAGAGGCAGAAGACGGAGACGATGCTGTCGGTCACGGTGTCGCTGTTGCTGAGGGGCTTGCTGGAGACAATCCAGAGGGTGTCGAAATAGGGGTGCGAGGTGCCTGAGAGGCATTTGAGCGAGCTCTCTTTAGAGGAGGGAGCCTTCGTCTTGGCCTTGCTGCGGTAGCGGAGAGAGAGGGTGTCGTGGAGGTTGGTGTCGGTGAGCAGCAGGGTGAGGGAGTCGGCGGCGGGGTTGGCAGTCCAGACGTGGAGGGTGTCGCGGTGCGGCTCATATTTGAAGTATATGGGGCTGCCGTCGAGGCTGACGAGCTGGCTGCTGTCGCTGAGCGGCAGGGCGAGCGATATTTCGCAGAAGCCTTGTCGCGGCATCTCGGATTTGAGCACGCGCTGAGCCTCTTTCTTGAGCAGGGAGAGGTGGATGCTGAGCTGTGGCACGGCGGCAGTGATAGAGTCGGCCTTGGCGATGGCTATGCTGTCGGCTATGCGGAGGCTGTCGCGTGCAGCGGAGTCGAGGGTGGCGGTGTCGCGGTGTATGGTGTCAGGAGGTGCGGGCATACGGGTGGCGAGGATGAGGGTGTCGAGAAATCCGACAGGCTCGCCAGCGTCGAAATGAAGGTCCTTGTTGGCATCTTCGAGAGCGAGGAGGAGGTAGCGGCCCTGGCGGAGATGGTTGAGGGTGAAGCGTCCCTCTTTGTCGCAGCGGGTCATATACATAGGCTGCACTTTTGCCACTACGGAGTCGCCGATGCTGTCGGCCATCTGCTCTTCGGCGAAGGCCAGCACGGAGACGGGCTCCTCGTGGGGCTTGCCGCTGAAGGCGTCGAGCACGGTGCCGCGGAGGGTCATGCTGTCGATGACGTCGCCCGTGGAGAAGACATACTCGAAGGAGTTGAGGATATTGCCTTCGTTGAAGTCGGCGATGCCCTCTTTGAACTGGAAGAGGTAGGTGGTGTTCTCGCGCAGGGTGTCGCGGAGGCGCACCACGATGCCGCGGCCGCGGGTGCTGTACTCGGGCTTGTGCTTCATGGGCGGGGAGACGAGGATGTTGTTCTCGGCGTCGCGCACGCTCACATATTCGTCGAAGTTGATGACAAACTCGTTGGCGCTGAAATGGGTGGTGCCGTTGCGGGGCTCGGTGCCCAGGATGACGGGCGGGAGCTCATCTTTGGGACCGCCGGACAGGGTTCCGGGCTTGGCACATGAGGCTGCGAGGAGCAGTCCGAGAGAGAGGATAAGGGCGAGGCGTTTCATAGGGGCAGGTAGTGGAATTTATAGTTGATGTCATTGCCGCAGCTGACAACGAGATAGGAGGGCTGTTCGTTCTGCTCGTTCAGGTTGTCGGTCATCACATAGCGCACGGAGCCGATCTGATGCTCCTCGCGATAGTGGAAATGTGCCATCACGAAGAGATCGACATCGTTCTCCTCCATGAGGCGCATGAGGGCATAGCACTCCTCTTCGGGCATGGTGGCTGCGGGTGTGGTGGAATAGTTGTAGCTGGTGCGGAACAGGTTGGTGTGTGTGGCGAGGACGATGTGGCGGTATTCCTCGTGCTTGGCCAGGAGCTCTTTGAGCCAGGCGGTCTGGCGGGCGCCGAGGGTGGCGTTGCCGCTGTCGAGGAAGACGAAGAGGTCCTTCGCCCCGCTCACGGTATGTATCTCAACGGTATAGGTGGAGGTGTGGAAATAGTGCTGGAAATGCTCCTGGCAGTCGAAGTAGATGTCGTGGTTGCCGATGATGGCAAAGCAGGTGTCCTCGCTCTTCAGGGGAGTGTGGTCGAAGGTCTTGGGGAGGCGCATCACGCTGTCCAGCATCCTGTAGGGCTCCTCTCCGCCTTTGTTGGCAATGTCGCCGTTCACCACGCTGAAGAGGCCTGCGGGGTCGTTGTGCTCGGCGTCAAGCACAGCCGCAACACGGTCTGCGTTGTCCGAGATGTGGGGGTCGGAGCAGAAATAGATGTTATAGTCGTCGGGCACATTTTCGATGATGTTGGGGCCGTGCTGCTCGTCCCATTCCAGCCATGCTGCCACGCGGTCTTCGGTGTGGCTGCCACTGGAGAAGAACATGCCTTTCACGTCCAGGCTGTCGCATGCGCTCAGCGTCAGGCTGAGGACTATGCCAAGGAGTATGCTGTGCTGTTTCATGGGCTGCTATTTTTGCTGGTTAAGGATGGGTTCGCTTTGGTGCTGTGGCTGTAGGTCGAAGGTCACGCCGAGGTGCCCGTACCAGCCGTCGTAGCTGGCGGTGAGGTTGAGCGACCCCGTGGGGTGCGTCCCCACCTCGCCGATAACCCGCAGCCTCTCGCAAGGGCTGTACCAGCCTTTGGCGCTGAAGTACCAGTCGGCCACGCGCTCCACCACAAAGTCGCCGTAGTTGCTCCACCGCAGCCCCACGTTCCAGCTCTTAGGCAGGCTGAGGGGGAAGAGCCATCCCTCGGCGGCGAACATCACGTTCATGGGTTCGAGGATGGTGGCGCTCACGTCGCTGCGCTGCACGAGGGCGGCGATATAGCGGTTGCAGAGGCCGAGATGCAGCCGCACATGGTTGGCATACCAGCCCAGCTGCAGGGCTCCGGTGAACTCTTGCAGGTTCAGCTCGGGATAGTGGCGCCAGAGGTAGCCGTTCTCTAGGCTGAGGCGGTAGCCTTGCTTGGTTGTGAGCAATGTTGCGGAGCCTTCCAGCTTGGCAGAGATGCGGTTGCTGCTGGCATATTCAAAGCCCCCCGAGAGGGCAAAGCCCTGGCTTGCCTGCCAGTCTGCCAGCACGGCGCCTCCGCCCACGAGGCCCGTGGCGAGGTGGCTGTCCATGAGGCCGTAGGCGGTCAGTCCTACGCTGCCAGGCTGGCGCCCTTGTGCCTGGGCGGCACCCGAACAGAGCATCAGCACAGCTGCCAGCAGTGCGCAGCCCATACGGCGTACACCTTTATTGGAGGATGAGAAGATTGGAAGGCGGGCCCGCAAATCTCCAAATCTACCAATCTCCAAAACAGATAGAAATGTATCTATATATTTCATATTCATACAGTTCATTGCGATATGCGCATAGTATTACACTTTACAAAGATACGAAATTTTTTCCGTATATACAAGAAAAATATAAAAATAATTTAGGGGGTCAATAAATCCAAGAAAATTGAATGATAATAAGATTTTCTACACGATACTTGTTCTCCGCTTCGCTATCGATTGTTCTCCGCTACGCTATCGAAAGTCCACTGGACTTTCTTCATACTGGACTTTCTTCATATGAATTATTCACGAATTTTTCCATGAATTAATTTATTGTTTGGACTTTCTCAGGATGCCACTGGCATTCTTCGTATGATTAAATTCATGGACAATTCACGATAATTTATGTTTTACTTGAACACGAATAATTAGAGGAGACCTTCGGACGATGTATGCCTGTTGCAAAGGTTTGCTCGCAGCGGCCATTTTTTAACATTTCGGACAGGCTTTTCGAGGCACTGAAAGAGGTCCTTCGAAGCCTCGTTTTAGCTCCGCTTGGGGCCCGCCTTAGGAGCGGAGCTAGAGCGGAGCTAAGGCGAAGCTAAGGCGGAGCTTCTCATGACCTCGAAAATGCCCTTTCGAGACCCTTCCAGACCTCCGAATTTGCGTGGCTCGATTTTGCGAAATGTTAAAAAATAATGGGCCGAGAATTTCGCTCATTAATCGTGTCCGAGGGCAGACAAGCTTGCCTATATGCCGAGGCAAAAAACGGCTGTTTCAGAGGGACGAACGTCTTTTTCAGAAGATGCTGAAAGATGAGCCCATATTGTTGACACACATGGTATTGTGCGGTATGTGGAAAAAAAACGCGTATTTTATGAAAAAAGATTTCATTCTTCCAAAAAATATGATTATCTTTGCCATTTGAATTGCCTTGCCCCGAAAGGTGGCAAGGTGTTGTGAATTAATTAATAATATAAATATTGACAAATCATTAATAGTATAAAGTACATAAAAATCAAGTCACGGCAAAAGAAATGAGCTAATGCCAGCAATCGAACAGATGAGGCTCAGCCGAAGATAAAATGCCATCACAAAGGATACACAGATAAAGACCCACTCAATGAATAAGAACAATACGCCAATCCCCTATTTGGAGGTACAAGACAAGGTTGCCACGATACGCAAGCAGCCAGTGATGGCTGATGCCGATGTCGCGGAATTGTATGGTGTGGAAACAAGAGAGGTGAACCAAGCTGTAAGAAATAATCCCGACAAGTTTCCAGAGGACTATATGTTCGCGTTGAGCGATAGCGAGTTGAAAGATTTGCGGTCAAAAATTTTGATTACAAATGTATCTGCTAAAAGCCGTTCTACCACAAAAGTATTCACAGAGAAAGGCCTCTATATGCTGGCAACCATCTTGAAAAGTGAGAAAGCAACAGCTGCCACATTCGCCATTATTGAGACCTTTGCCAAGGTGCGGGAGCTGAAGAGAGAACTGTTAGATTTGCACAAGGAAAACGACAAAGATGCGCAGACAAAGAAGATGCAGCACTTTGGCGAGGTGCTGACCGACATAGTGATGCCCGACCTCGAGACCTCCGAGACGGAATCCTCGTTGGAGATCAACTTCCTTATCGGTAAAATCAAACATACAGTAAAACGGGTAAGAAAAGGCGACAGCAAATAACCGTGCTGGAAGAAATGGGAAATGTCCAGTGAATATCGCGACCGAATGGAAGCAATGTCGAAAAACATTCGATAGCGAAGCGGAGAACAAGAACAAAATAGGAGAATGCTGAGATAAACATCAATTAAACATCAATAGAAATGAGAGAATTAAAAATAGAGAAAGCGCTAAGAGCAGAAGATGAGAATCCGCAACCACTAATCTGTGGGAGTGATAATGCTATTAAACGCATTGCGCGTAAACATCAGTCTAACTATAGATTCGAAAGATTACATTGCTCGCATGATCATGACCATAGATATGGCAAATATGGGGCATATTTGAAATGGGACGACGCACTAAAAGGGGAAAACTTTTATCATCCATTTTGGAATAAAATTGAAAAGGCAATCAAAAAAAGATATCCGGAGAGTGAACCTTGGCAACTTGCGCCAATCTATGCAAACATGTTACGCAGCGAACATATTCCCTTCAATTTTTTTGTGCCCATGCAGGACGATTTGAATGCGGCAGCAAATGCGTTTGATGAACTGATTGGAGGCAATCAAGTAGAGACAGTTATTGATATCAAGATCGAGTATGCTCCTGAGAAACAATATACGTTAAATGATGGTACTTCGTTCGACACATTCGTATTGTACAAACATAAGGATGGGCAACTTGGTGGCATAGGAATAGAGATAAAATATACAGAACGGGGATATCAATTAAAACACGACTCAAAAGAATGGCGCGATATAATGTTGGGTGAAAATAAGAATTACAAAGACGTGACTCTAAACAGCAGATACTACACCGATAGTATTGTAAACATTCCACTTCCTCAATCACCTCTTGTAAAAAATGATTACCGGCAAATTTGGCGTAATCATATTCTTGGAGCTTCAATGATAAACAATGCTAATATTGAGTATGATTTGAAGCACTTTAATTCTGTCACCATTTATCCCAGTTTCAATACACATTTTGAAAGGGTAATACCCCAATATGAAAAGATGCTCTCGGTGTATGGCAAAAAAACATTCCGTGGCATAACGTATGAGAATTTTTTCAATATTCTTGCATCTTATTACGATTCCGTTGATTTTATCTATTGGCAAATTTATCTGCATATGAGATATATTCCGACAAAAACAAATAAACAAATTCAATAATTAACCCTTAAACGTTTAAGTAATAAAAGTTATGGCAAAAGAAAAGAAATTCATGACTTGCGACGGTAACTGCGCAGCTGCTACGGTGGCTTATATGTTCAGTGAGGTCGCTGCTATTTATCCCATCACTCCTTCTTCGCCGATGGCTGAGTACATCGATGAGTGGGCTGCTGGCGGACGTAAGAACCTCTTTGGCGAGACTGTTCGCGTGGTCGAGATGGAATCTGAGGCTGGTGCTGCTGGTGCCGTTCACGGTTCCCTCCAGGCTGGCGCTCTCACCACCACCTACACCGCTTCCCAGGGTCTGCTCCTGATGATCCCCAACATGTACAAGATTGCCGGTGAATTGCTCCCCGCTGTCTTCCACGTCTCCGCTCGTGCTCTCGCAGCTCAGGCTCTCTCCATCTTCGGCGACCATGCCGACGTGATGGCTGCCCGTCAGACCGGTTTCGCTCTCCTCGCTACCTCCAGCGTCCAGGAGGTTATGGACCTCGCTCCTGTGGCTCACCTCGCCGCTATCGAAGGCCGCGTGCCCTTCCTCCACTTCTTCGACGGCTTCCGCACCTCTCACGAGATTCAGAAGATTGAGCAGTGGGATATGGAAGACCTCCGTCCCCTCGTCAACCAGGAGGCTCTCAAGCGCTATCGCGAGAACTGCCTCAACCCCGAGCATAGCGTCACCCGCGGCACCGCTCAGAACAGCGACGTCTATTTCCAGACCCGCGAGCTCCAGAACAAGTACTACGACGCTCTCCCCGACATCGTGGCTAAGTACATGAAGGAAATCAGCAAGCTCACCGGCCGTGAGTACGCTCCCTTCACCTACTACGGTGCTAAGGATGCTACCGACATCATCGTCTGCATGGGCTCCGTCAGCGAGACCACCAAGACCGTCGTCGATTACCTCAACGCCCAGGGCAAGAAGACCGGTGTCATCACCGTCCATCTCTATCGTCCTTTCAGCGTGAAGTACCTCATGGAAGTCATGCCCAAGAGCGTGAAGAACATCTGCGTCCTCGACCGCACCAAGGAGCCCGGCGCAAACGGCGATCCTCTCTATCTCGACATCGTTGAGGCTATGAAGGGCCAGAACCTCAACATCATCTGCGGCCGCTACGGCCTCTCCAGCAAGGACACCACTCCTGCTCAGATCATCTCCGTCTTTAACAACCTCGCTGGCGAGAAGAAGACCAACTTCACCATCGGCATCGTTGATGACGTGACCTTCCGCAGCCTCCCCGTCCTCCCCGAGATCTCCATCCTGCCCAAGGGCACCTTCGAGGCTCGCTTCTACGGCTTGGGCGCTGACGGTACTGTGGGTGCCAACAAGAACTCCATCAAGATCATTGGCGACAACACCAACAAGTACAGCCAGGCTTATTTCGACTATGACTCCAAGAAGTCCGGCGGCTACACCTGCTCTCACCTCCGCTTCGGCGACAACCCCCTGCCCGCTCCTTACCTCGTCGGCACTCCCGACTTCGTGGCTGTCCACGTGCCCAGCTACCTCCGCAAGTACGACTGCCTCCGCGGTCTGAAGGACAACGGCACCTTCCTCTACAACTCCCCCTGGAGCGTTGAGGACACCAAGAAGCAGCTCCCCGACTTCGTGAAGAAGTACCTCGCCCTGCACCACATCACCATGTACATCATCGATGCTACTAAGATTGCTGGCGAGATCGGCCTCGGCAACCGCACCAACACCATCCTCCAGAGCGCCTTCTTCAAGATCTCCGAGGTTATTCCTTACGACCTCGCTGTCGAGCAGATGAAGAAATTCATCGTCAAGTCTTACGGCCGCAAGGGCGAAGACGTCGTCAACAAGAACTACGCTGCTGTTGACCGTGGCGGCGACATCGTCAAGGTCGAAATCCCCGCAGAATGGGCACAGCTCCCCTGTGGCACCGAGTTCGCCGTTGAGAAACACGAAGGCGACCCCGAGTTCATCGCCAAAGTCATGCGTCCCATGGTGGCACAGTGCGGCAACGACCTCCCCGTCTCCGCATTCCTCGGCTACGAGGACGGCACCTTCCCCGCTGGCACCACCGCTTACGAGAAGCGCGGCGTTGCTACCGTCGTTCCTGAGTGGAATGCTGCCAACTGTATCCAGTGCAACCAGTGCTCCCTCATCTGCCCCCACGCTGCCATCCGTCCCGTCGTGATGACTGCCGAAGAGGCCGCCAAGGCTCCCAAGAGCATGGCCACCGCCGACATCAAGGCTCCCAAGGAGCTCGCCGGCATGAAGTTCCGTATGCAGGTCTCCGTCATGGACTGCACCGGCTGCGGCAACTGCGCCGACCTCTGCCCCGCCAAGGAGAAGGCTCTCGTCATGAAGCCCTTCGAAGGCCAGATGCACGAAGCTGAGAACTGGGACTACAGCCAGAAGATGGTCACCTATAAGGACAACCTCATCGACAAGTTCGCCTCTGTCAAGAACAGCCAGTTCGCACAGCCTCTGTTCGAATTCTCCGGCGCTTGCGCAGGCTGCGGTGAGACTCCCTACCTCAAGTGCATCACCCAGCTCTTCGGTGAGCAGATGATGGTTGCCAACGCCACCGGATGCTCCTCCATCTATGGCGGCTCCGCTCCCGCTACCCCCTACTGCCGCAACAACCGCAGCGGCTTCGGTCCCGCTTGGGCCAACTCCCTGTTCGAAGACAACGCCGAGTTCGGTCTCGGTATGGCCACCGCTACCCGCCAGATGCGCGACCGCGTCGAGCGTCTTATGCGTCAGGGTCTCGAATGCACCTGCTGCACTCCCGAGATGAAGGCTCTCTTCCAGGAATGGATTGACAACCGCGAGAACACCCTCAAGACCAAGGAAATCACCGACAAGCTCGTTCCCATGATGGAGAAGTGCGGCTGCGACACCTGCAAAGCACTCCTCGAAGTGAAGCAGTATATGGTCAAGAAGTCGCAGTGGATCTTCGGCGGCGACGGTTGGGGCTATGATATCGGATTCGGCGGCCTCGACCACGTCCTCGCTTCTGGCGAAGATGTCAACGTCGTCGTTGTCGATACCGAGGTCTATTCCAACACTGGCGGACAGTCCTCTAAGGCTACCCCTGCTGGCGCTGTTGCTAAGTTCGCCACCTCTGGTAAGAAGATCCGCAAGAAAGACCTCGGCATGATTGCCAAGAGCTACGGCTACGTCTATGTGGCACAGGTGGCTATGGGCGCCAGCCAGGCACAGTACTTCAAGGTCATCAAGGAGGCTGAGGCCTATCACGGTCCCTCGCTGATCATCTGTTACGCACCCTGCATCAACCACGGCATCAAGATCGGTATGGGTCGCACCCAGAACGAGGAGAAGATGGCAGTCGAGTGCGGCTACTGGCACCTCTGGCACTTCAACCCCGCAGAGGAAGAGGCCGGTCAGAACGGCTTCCACCTCGACAGCAAGGAGCCCGACTGGAGCAAGTTCCGCGACTTCCTCATGGGCGAAGTGCGTTACAACTCGCTGATGAAGACCTTCCCCGAGCACGCCGAAGAACTCTTCGTCGCCACCGAGCGCAATGCCAAACTCCGCTACGAGGGCTACAAGAAACTCTCCGAGATTTAATATATAATCTCACCCTAAGTTGTGGAGGTCGAGAGGCCTCCACAACTTCAAAGAAAAAATATTATGTCAACATTATATTCTATAGGACACGGCAATAAAACATTTGAGGAGTTCGATAAAGAACTACGATCATTTGATATACAATATCTTATTGATGTGCGCACGAAACCATTCTCCAAATGGAATCCCACATTCAATCAAGATATTCTCAAGTGCTTATTGCAGAGATATGGCTACACATACGTGTATATGGGGGATTCCATTGGTGGTATGCCCAATGATTTATCTTGTTATACAGAGGGTCATATTGATTATGCGAAGGTTGCGGAGAAAGATTTTTTTCAAAAGGGATTGACACGATTGCTCGTAGCGGCCGAGAAAGAGTTGCGGGTTGCTATAATGTGCAGTGAGTCGGAACCAGAAAAATGTCATAGAAGCAAACTTATTGGTCAGGAGTTGATGAAATATGGGATTTCTCTCAATCACATTATAGGTGTCGATAAATATCAATCACAAGAAACTGTAATAGCTATTTTGACAAAGGGACTAGGGACAATGACGCTGTTTGGAGAAGAAACTTTTTTATCAAGAAAAGCTCTTGTATAATGGAAATATTCACGATAGGAGTTTATGGTTCTACAGAACAGGAATTCTTCAAGAAACTAGTTGAAAACCAAATTGACACTTTTTGCGATATCCGACAACGGCGCGGTGTTCGAGGAAGTGCGTATGCCTTTGTAAATAGTCAGCGTCTTCAAGCAAAGTTGTCAGAAAAGGGCATCAAGTATTCATATTTTCAGGATTTATCCCCGACCAAAGAAATTCGCGAGAAGCAAAAAGAGGCTGACAAACGTAACGGCATTCAAAAAAAAGATCGAGCAAAATTGGGAGATGTATTCATCAATGGATACAAAAAACATATTGCAGATTACGATTTTGATGCTTTGGTTGAGAAACTCAATGATATGGGAGCCGAAAAAGTTGTCTTTTTTTGTGTTGAAACCTCTGCTTATGCATGTCACCGATCAATTGTGGCTGAAAAATTAAATAAACTGTATAATTTCCCTGTAATCCACCTATAAATATGGCAAAGGTTTTAATTGTTTCTAAAACGAAAATGGCTAATGAAAGAGTGTGTGTCGGAGGTATTGACCTTGACAATAAACGCTCTGTTAGACTTCTTTCAGCTACAGGTACTCATGAAACACAGACAGAATGTCCATACAATATTGGTGATATATGGGACATAAACTATCTTATTTCGAACAGGAGACCTAAGCCACATACAGAGGATGTCAATGTGGTAGACCGAGTAAAACACGATGTGTTGGCCATATCAAATTGTGGTATTGACAGATTTATCACAATGATCCAAGATTGTAACATTCCATTATTCAGAGGAGACCTCACAGAAGTATTTGACGGGAAACTGAAGATTACAGACAATGGTTCATTGTATATCTCTAAAGAAGATGTATCTGAGTACAGTACCTGTTTCTGGGTTTGTGATAGGAATTTATTAGGCTATGAAAGTCGTGGAAGAATGAAATTCTGATATAATAATAATTCAACAATGTATGGATATACTATCTCCTATGTTGGATTATCGAATATCCCAAAGACTATTCCTTCCCAATCTCTTGTGCGACTCTCGTTGGCTCATTGGTGGTCTCCAGAAGATTCGGAAGATGAAGAGCGTTGCTATCTTCAGTTATCGGGATGTTTGATTGAATCAGATTCATCTCACCAACACGAAGAATCGACCCCCGCAATCGACCTTCCTGTGAAGATAGCCCTAAAAGGCTACCAATGTAAATTGCGGGAAAGCGTTTATCATTGTTATGATAATTCCGATATCCACACACTTTATCTTTCCCTTTCTAAATTATTTCAGGGACAAGACTATTTAGTTATGGATAAAAAAGTTGCAGAAGCTGTTTTGCAATGCAAAAGCAAAGAGGAACAACGAAATTTTTTGGCAGAATGTAGGGTTTGCTATAGTAAAGAAGCAAAATGTTACGGAGTCACCTTACCAATTACATCTAAAACAATTGCAGAGTTTGTTTTTGACGAGAGTGATGACAAGGCCAATTATGAAGTTAATGATGGAGCGTGGATACAAACTGAATTAAGGAATTTCACAGCGGAAGAAATTAATTCGGTTTCTTTTGCCCAAGTGGTATCATCACAATACGGGAAGTCGGTATGCTTTTATCTGAAGGAGGGTGGTCAATGCTATATTCCATTGGATAATAAGTCGGATATTAGTGTTGGAGAAATTATTAATCTTTCAATAGCCAAAATAAAGACTTTATCAAAAAGAGGTGAGGATGATATTCTAAGAGTTGTTATTTAATGAGGAATAGCAAACGATGCCATTAAGTTTCGTTCTTGTAGATGATCTAAAGTTCGTTATTTGGGGCAGATCTGCGGGCAATGCAAGGTTTTATTGTCTGCATGAATTTTTCGGATGATAATGTTGGCTGGCAATAAATTTATAATTATCACAATTGTATATTGCTGTGCGGAGGCGGTATCCCTCCTCAGGCGAGCAGCGCGATGATTTTGGGGAGGAATATGATGATGCCGACCAAGGCGGCGGTGATGGCGCAGACCTGCTGACAGGTGCGGGTATGCAGAAGAGGGATGCCCTGCTGCAGGGCATCCCTCTGGCTAATTAATAATTAATCATTCGGCGACTACTCGGTCTTCTGCGGCACCCAGATGAGGGCGTCGGTGTCGTAGCCGCGGGCTGTGGCCTGGCGCAGCAGGAACTCCTTGTCGGCGGGGTCGAGCTGCGGGGTGCGGCTGAGGATCCAGAGGTAGTTGTCGGTCTTGCTGCCCACTAAGGCGTAGCGGTAGTCGTCGGCCAGCTCCATGACGTTGTACTCGCTGTAGAACCATGCGAAGAACGACACCTCCAGCTGACCGGGCACGTTCTCGTCGGGACGGCGCGCTTTGCCCTCCGACACCTTGTATTTGCCGGCGAAGGACTCCTCGTAGCCCGCGTTCACCACCTTGATGGTGCCGTCATCGTTGACGGAGTAGTTGGCTGTGCAGCCCACCAGGTCGCGCTCGAAGCGGTGGTCGAAACGCGCCACTTCGTACCATTTTCCGACGTACTTCTCCAAGTCTAACTGCGGCACCGTGGTGGTCACAATGTCGTTCGACGAAGAACAGGCTGTGCCCAGAAACGGCAGACAGCACAGGATTGTTTTGGCTAATTTTCTCATAATTGTTTGATTTAGTTGGTTAATTGGTTTGATTCAAGGCTCAGAATTGTTTCCGAACCACGCTGCAAAATTACAACCATTCCGCAAACTGACCAAATCGAATGTATCAATGTCGTGATTGGTGATGCTAATTTCCTTTGTTGTAAGGCCGACTTTTTTTCATCACTTGTTGCATTTGTTACTTGAACTTAAGCGCGCCGCTGGCGGAGTGTGCTGGCGGAGTGGCGTTTGTGTGAAATTGAGAATCTCTGAATCTCCACTTATCGTATGAGGGTGACGGTGCCGTGGAGGTGCTGCCAGCCGTTGGGGGTGGCGGCGTCGCGGTAGCGGCAGTGATAGGTGTAGGTGTCTTGGGGGCAGGGGCGGCCTTGATAGGTGCCGTCCCAGCCGGGGAGGGGGTTGGTGTCGTGGTAGATGAGGATGCCGCGACGGCTATATATCCAGATTTCGTATTGCAGGATGCCTTGCGGCTGTGGCGCAAAGCGGTTGTTGCTTTCGGCTTGTGGGGTGAAGCAGTTGGGGAAGAAGAGGGCGACGCGGCGGAAGGGGATGCGGCGGAAGGAGGTGTCGAGGCAGGTGGGGGAGTAGGCTTCCATGAGGAGGTCGATGGTGTCGGGGGCGTCGGGCGGAATCTGGAAGAGGGCGAGGGAGTCGCGGTGGGGCTGCAGTTCGCCGTTGATGTACCAGTTGCGGCCTGCCCAGCCTCCGTAGGGGGCGGTGCGGTTGCCGACGCTGTAGTCCTCGGCACGAAGGATGAGGTTGTCGTAGTCGAGGATGGCGGGGTTGATGCGCAGTCCTGCGACAACAGGCTGGATGGGGTTGATGACTATGGAGGCTGAGCTTGGGCACTGTGGCGGGGCCTCGCGGTAGTCGGCATAAAGGCTGTAGGTGGTTGGCTTCAGTGGGTTTACGGTGACGGCAAGTCCATGATTCTGGGTGTCGAGGCTGGTGTCCTGCGGCTCGGCCGACCATCGGCAGTAGGAGGCTTGGTAGCTGCTGCATTGGAGGGTGTAGCCTACGGGGGGCTTGCAGTTCTTGGTGGAGTGGATGTAGATGTCGAGTTTTTCGAGGACGGTGAGGCGGAGCCGTATGAGGCTGTCGCCCGAAGCGTTGTGACGGGGCAGGGTGTCGAAGTAGAGGCCGGAGTAAATCAACTGGCGGCCGTTGAAGTCGTAGGTCTCGCCTTCGCAGATGGTGTCGTAGTGCCAGACGATGGTGTCTTGACTCCATGCTGGGATGCAGAAGGCAAGAAGGGCGGCTAGGATGAGGGCCGCCCTTCTTGCGGTGGACAGTGATGTTAGTGGATAATCGATGTCTCTATTTGATGTTTAATAATTGATAATTAATAGTGTGCAGATGTGGCACGCCGCATCTCTGCTGTGGTTGGCTACCGCCCTAATTAGAGTGCGGCTTGGATGGCGAGTTCGTAGAGCTGGCGTGTGGAGATGCCCATGGCGCGGGCCTGCTTGGGGACGATGCTCTCGGCGCTCTGGCCGGGGATGGTGTTGACCTCGAGGAAGAAGAGCTCGTGGCGCTGGGTGTCGTAGATGTAGTCGAATCGGACGATGCCGCGGCAGTCGAGGAGGTCGTAGAGCTGGGAGGAGACTTCCTGGATGTGCTTGCTGACGGACTCTTCGACTTCGGCGGGGGTGACTTCGTTGCTGAAGCCGTCGTATTTGGCGGCATAGTCGAAGAACTCGTGTCCGCCCGTGGGGATAATCTCGGTGATGGGGAAGACGAGCTTCTGCTCTTTGGTGCGGAAGACGCCGCAGTCGAACTCGCGGCCTTGGATGAACTCCTCTACGAGAACCTCTTTGTCTTCGGTGAAGGCTTCGGCTATGGCGGGCATGAGTTCTTCGGCGGTGTGGACCTTGGTGGTGGCCACGCTGCTGCCGCCTGCTGCGGGCTTGACGAAGAGGGGCAGGTGCAGCTGTGATAGAATCTCATCAGCTGTGAGGGGCTGGCTGGCATAGAGGTGGAGGGAGCGGGCGATGCTGACGATGCCGAAATTCTTGACAACGGGGTTGCAGAAGCCTTTGTTGAAGGTGAGGGAAGAGGTGTAGAAGCCGCAGGTGGTATAGGGGATGCCGAGCATGTCGAAATAGCCTTGGAGGACGCCGTTTTCGCCGGGGTTGCCGTGGACGATGATGAAGGCGAGGTCGAAATGATCGACGCCCTGGATGGTGAAGTTGCCTCGATCGACAGGGAGGTGGGCGCCATCGTCTGTGAGCCAGTACCAGTCGGGACGATCGATGACGATTTTATAGACATTGTATTTTTCGTGGTCGAGGTTGTCGTAAACCTGGCAGCCGCTATTGATGGAGATCTGGTGTTCGCCAGAGTAGCCGCCCATGACGAGGGCAATGTTCAGTTTGGTGTTCATTATTTTAATGTTAAATGTTGCATGTTAATTGTTGAATTGGTCTGGGACCATTGTTTGGTAGGTGATGGATGGAGGTGATAGTTAGGTTGGTGCGATTGTCTAATCATTGTTTACTAATTGGCGATGCTGCTGTCGGCGATGCTCTTGGAGGTGCTGCTGGCAGCGACGTTGGGTCTCGGGCGACATGAGGGCGAGCTGCAGCCGCTCGAAGATGATGTCGGCGGCGAGGTCGGATGGGTGGCAGAGGTCGCGGGCGTAGAAACGGTAGTCGCGGAGCTCGTCGAGGAGGATCTCGTAGCTGTCGAAATACCAGGCGGCGCCTGGAGTCATTAAGGGGTCGGTTGCCGCATGGCGTATGGGTCGGTTGCCGTTTTGGGACAGGAGCTCATCGACGGCAAGGAGGAGCGAGGCTTTGCTGAGCTGCCCAGCATGGGCGCCGTCGGCGAGATGGCGTATGGGGCTGACGGTGAAGAGCCATGTGGCTGCTGCGGGCATCAGTCTGTCGGCCTCGTCCATGAGCGACTGCCATGCTTGGACGATTTCTTCGACCGTGAGACGGCTGCGGATGAAGGTGTTGGCAGGCATCTTGTGGCAGTTGGCCACGACGGTGCCGGCAAGTGGGTGAGGGGCGGCAAGGCGGAAGACGTAGGCGGTGCCAAATGTGATGAAGAGCAGCGGATTGCGGCTTAGGAAGCTGTGGGTGAGCGTGATGGCATCGTTGCACTGGCGTAAAGCTGTGTCGCGGTCGGGGTGAGAGAAGCGGGTGTGGTGCAGCCAAGAATGCCAGAGGCCGTCGCGGAAAAGGAGATAGGACTCGTCAAGAAGCTCATTGTGAAGGGCTCTTGAGAGGCAAGCCGCTATAGAGAGCGGGTTGTAGAGCGTGCCGAAAGGGTTGCAGAGCACCTCGAATCCCGCTGCGGCAAGTCGCGAGCCCATCTCGTCGGCAAAGCAGGAACCGAGGAGCAGGATGGGTCGCTCGTGGGTGATGCGCAGCGAGGTGGGCGTGGTGGCGACAGGCGTATATAGAGCGTTGAGAGTCATTTTTTTAATTGAGAATTGGGTCGGTGGCCGTCGTGCGGTAGCCCACTTTTTATTTCATTCATCACGGTTTGCTATTTCACAGTTCACATCAGTATATTTGCTGCGGGATGATAGGGCGGACGTTTGAGACGTGTGGCAGGGCTTCGAGTATTGGGATGAAGCTGCGCGGAGCCACGGAGAAGAAAGGCGAAGACATGGTGAGCGATATCTTGTGTTCGACATCGTGGACGTGGGCTTCGAGCGTTGCGTTGCCCTTGTTCTTTTTGGCCGCCTCTTTGAGCTTGTCGCAGAACTCTTGCGTGACGCCCGTGAGGGTTATGTCGAAGGTGATTTTTCGGCAATAGGTGTCGAGGACGGTGTTCATCATCATAATCTTGGTAATCTTCAGTTTGGGCCTTCCAGGGTTGAGAGATCCGTCAGGATTCTTATAGACCTTCTTTATGACCGAGGCGCTGATGAAGATGCAGAGGTTGGGGTCGAAGAAGTTGCGGTATTTGAAGAAGTCGTCGTCGTAAAGTCGGAGGACATAAGAGCCCGAAGTGTCTTCGATGGTCACTTCGCCATAGGGACTTCCTTTCTTGGATATGCCTTGCTTGACATTTGTGACGATGCAGCAGATGCGGAGGTTGTGGTCAACGAGCGGTTCGAGGTCTTGGAGTTCGGTGCACTGGGTGTTGACGAGTGTTGAAATCTCGTATTTGAAGTCGTCGAGAGGGTGCCCTGAGAGGTAGAACCCGATGACCGACATTTCCTCGCGGCAGCGTTGCAGTGCCGTCCATGGAGGGCACTGTGGCAGTGGAGGGTGTGCGTCTTGGCGTATCTCCTCGCACACGTCGAAGATGGATATCTGTGCTGCGTTGGCGGCTTCACGGTTGCGGATAGCCCAGCGGACAAGTTTCTCTAAGAAGGTGGGAGCGGTCTCGTCGTCCGACTCTTTGTGGAAGTATTGTGCGCGGTGCATGGCGCCGATTTCGTCGAAGGCACCGGCTTTGACCATGACCTCTATGTTCTTACGGTTGACGGAGCGGAGGTTGACGCGGTCGAGGAAGTCGAAGATGTCGGTATAGGGACCGTTGGCCTCGCGCTCAGTGATGATGGCTGTGGCGGCAGCCTCGCCCATGCCGCTGATGGCTTGGAGACCAAAACGAATCTGTCCTTCAGGGTTGACAGAGAAGTCCAGCTCGGACTCGTTGACCGAGGGCGCGAGGATGTCGATGTTGTTGCGACGGCAGTCGTCCATGAGCTCGGTGACGCGTGTGATGTCGTTCTGCGCACTGGTCAGGACGGCAGCCATATATTCGGCTGGATAGTGGGCCTTGAGGTATGCGGTCTGGTAGGAAACCCAGGAGTAGCAGGTGGCATGGGATTTGTTGAAGGCGTATGAGGCAAACTTTGTCCAGTCGGCCCATATCTTTTGGAGTTTGTCTTTAGGGTGTCCGTTCTTTTCGCCGCCAGCATAGAAGAGCTCTTCCAGTTCTTTCATCTTATCCTTCTGCTTCTTGCCCATGGCCTTACGGAGTGTGTCGCTCTGGCCGCGGGTGAAGCCTGCCAGCAGACGCGACAAGAGCATGACCTGCTCTTGATAGACGGTGATGCCGTAGGTGTCTTTGAGGTACATCTCCATGCAGGGGATATCGTACTCGATAGGCTTGCGACCCTGCTTGCGGTCGATGAAGTCGGGGATGTAGTCCATAGGACCAGGACGGTAGAGGGCATTCATAGCGATGAGGTCCTCGAAGACATGCGGCTCTAGCTCGCGCAAGTATTTCTGCATTCCGGCCGACTCAAACTGGAAGGTGCCCACGGTGTTGCCCTCGCAATAGAGCTTGTATGTCAGCTCGTCGTCGATGGGGATGGTGTTGATGTCGATATCGACGCCGTGGTTCTTCTGGATCATCCTGATGGCATTCTTGATGATGGTGAGGTTCTTGAGGCCGAGGAAGTCCATCTTGATGAGGCCGACAGTCTCGACGACATGGCCGTCGTACTGGGTGACGAGGACGTCCTGCTGCGACTCTTTATCATAGATGGTGCAGACGGGGGCGAACTTGGTGAGGTCGTCGGCACCGATGATGACGCCGCAGGCATGGATGCCTGTCTGTCGGTTGGTGTCTTCCAGCTCTTCGGCATAGGTGAGCATGTTGCGCAGCTCCTCGGTCTCCTCCGACGTGCTGCTCATAATCTCATTCAGCTCGGGGATGTATTTGTAGCAGTTCGGGAGGTTGACCTTGGGCGCCTCGCCTTTCTCATTTTTGACATTGTCGGGGAAACTCTTGTCGGGGATATAGGACTTGAGTCTGTTGACTTCCGAAAGCGGAATCTTTTCCACGCGGCCGATGTCGGAGATGGCCATCTTGGTGGCCATGGTGCCGTAGGTGATGATGTGCGCCACCTTTTCTTTGCCGTATTTCTCGGTAATCCAGTCCAGCACGCGTCCGCGTCCGGCATCGTCGAAATCGACATCGATATCGGGCAGCGAGATACGGTCGGGGTTGAGGAAACGCTCAAACAGAAGGTCGTATTTGAGCGGGTCTATATCTGTGATCCATAGGCAGTAGGCTACCACGCTTCCTGCTGCCGAGCCACGGCCGGGGCCGACGCTTACGCCCAGCTCTTCGCGGGCGCCGCGGATATAGTCGGCCACGATGAGGAAGTAGCCGGGGAAGCCCATCGTCTTGATGGTGTGGAGCTCGAAGGTGATGCGTTCTATCTGCACTTCGGTGAGGGTCTCGCCATAGCGCTTGTGGGCGCCAGCCCACACCTGCTGCTCAAGGTAGTCGGCCTCGAATTTGATGCGGTAGAGTTTGTCGTAGCCGCCCAGCTTTTTTATCTTCTTTTCAGCATCCTTTTGCGAAAGGACCACCTCGTGCTTCTCGTTCTGGGTGAACTCGTCGAAGAGCTCCTTCTCTGTGATGCGGCTGCGGTATTCGGCCTCGCTGCCAAACGACTCGGGAATGTCGAACATCGGCATAATGGGGTCGGAGTTGATGCTGTATGTCTCCACCTTGTTGGCAATCTCCATGGTGTTCTCCAACGCTTCAGGAATGTCGGAGAAGATGGCTGCCATCTCTTCGGGGCTCTTGAGCCATTCCTGCTTAGTGTAGTGCATGCGGTTGGGGTCGCTGTAGTCTTTCTGCGTGGAGAGGCAGATGAGGTGGTCGTGGGCCTCGCCGTGCTTCTCTTCCACAAAGTGGACATCGTTGGTGGCGATAATCTTGATGTTGTGCTTGCGTGCCAGCTCTATCAGGACGGGGTTGACGCGCTCCTGTGCCTCGAAGGTCTCGTAGTTGGCGTTGGGCTTGTCGGTCTTGTGTCGCTGTAGCTCGATATAGTAGTCGTCGCCGAACACCTCTTTGAACCAGAGGACGGCTTTCTCGGCCTCTTCGATTTTGCCGCCCATGATGAGCTGCGGTATCTCGCCGCCGAGGCATGCCGAGCATACTATCAGTCCTTCGTGATACTGCTTGAGGACGTCGTGGTCTATACGCGGGCGGTTGTAGAAGCCGTCGGTATAGGCTATCGAGGCCAGCTTGCAGAGCGATTTGTATCCCTCCTTGTTCTTGGCCAGGAGTATTAGGTGCCAGCCGCTGCTATCTACAATATGCTCGCGGCCGGTCTCGGGGTCTATCGCTTTGACGTTCTTGTCCTTGTCGTGGAGCGTGCGGCGGGCGCAGTAGGCCTCTGTGCCAAAGATGGGCTTGAAAAACTGCCCCTTCAATTCGGCTATCTGGGCCTCTGCTGCAGCTTTGGCTTCGGGGGTCGAGTCCTCTTTTTGTATGATGGCTTCCTGGGCTTTGATGGCATCCTCTACCTTGCCGTTCTCTTTGTTGACGGTGTCGAAGAAGTCCTTGATGCCGAACATGTTGCCGTGGTCTGTGAGGGCCATGGCATACATGCCGTTCTTCTTCGCTTTTTTGACGAGGTCGGGCACTTTCGACATGCCGTCGAGCATGGAATAGTGCGAGTGGACGTGCAGGTGGGTGAAGTTCATAGCGTCATCTCCTTTCTGTTGAGAAACGTGCGGCAGACGTCTCCCTTATATTTATAGACAAAGCTGTCGGTCTGTGTCGTGCCATCCTCGTTATAGCTGGTCTGCGTCAGCTTGGTCTTGCGGCCCTGGGCGTCATATTTTGTCTCTTGTACAAAAAGCGGGTACTCATCGACGGTGTAGGTCTCCCTCCTGATTTCGCGCCCCTGCTTGTCGAAGCTGCACAGCGTGCGCTCATACACGACACCGCTCTCATCGTATGAGTAGATAATCTCCACCGTTCTTCGGTTGTGGCTGTCGAAAACGGGATGATGAGAGGTGATGACTTGTCCAGCCTCGTTGCGTATCGCGTAAGAGTAGTCTCCTTGCGTTATGCCTTCTTGGGCAAAGAGTAGTACAGGCATCAAGCAGAGCATTATTCCGAGGAATGATTTCATGGCATCTATATTATATAGGTATTATTTATAAAAAGGGCTTTCAGATGACGAGATGTTCAGATTGTCAGACTCTGAGCATCTGAGTTAGTGAATGGCGAATTGACAATACAATGACCGCGTCAGCCTAATTCTCAATACACTACTGTAGCTTCTTATAGTGGATGCGGTGGGGGGTGTCGTCGCCGAGGCGCTTCTTGCGGTTCTCCTCATATTCGCTGTAGGAGCCTTCGAAGAAATAGACCTGCGAGTCGCCTTCAAAGGCGAGGATGTGGGTGCAGATGCGGTCGAGGAACCAGCGGTCGTGGCTGATGACCACGGCACAGCCGGCAAAGTTCTCCAAGCCTTCCTCCAAGGCACGCATCGTGTTCACGTCGATGTCATTGGTGGGCTCGTCGAGGAGCAGCACGTTGGCCTCGCTCTTGAGTGTCAGGGCGAGGTGCAGGCGGTTGCGTTCGCCGCCGCTGAGCACGCCGGCCTTCTTGCTTTGGTCTGTGCCGGTGAAGTTGAAGCGCGAGATATAGGCGCGGGCATTCACCATGCGGCCGCCCATCTGGATAAGCTCGTTGCCTTCGCTCACCACGTCATAGACGCTTTTCTCGGGGTCAATCTGCACATGCTGCTGATCCACATAGCCTATCTTGACAGTCTCGCCAACCGTGAAGGTGCCTGTGTCGGGCTTCTCTAGTCCCATGATGAGGCGGAAGAGCGTCGTCTTGCCGCAGCCGTTGGGGCCTATCACGCCCACGATGCCGGCGGGCGGCAGGTTGAAGGTGAGGTTCTCGTAGAGCAGCTTGTCACCAAAAGCTTTGCTCACCCCCTCCACTTCGAGCACCTTGTTGCCCAGACGGGGACCGTTGGGAATGAATATTTCGAGGTTCTGCTCCTTCTCCTTCACATCCTCGTTCATCATGCGGTCGTAGGCTGCCAGACGGGCCTTGCCCTTGGCATGGCGGGCCTTGGGTGCCATGCGCACCCATTCCAGCTCTCTTTGCAAGGTCTTGCGACGCTTGCTCTCCTGCTTCTCTTCCATAGCCAGGCGCTGCGTCTTCTGGTCGAGCCAGCTGCTGTAGTTGCCCTGCCAGGGTATGCCTTCGCCGCGGTCCAGCTCCAGTATCCAGCCAGCCACATTGTCGAGGAAGTAGCGGTCGTGTGTCACGGCGATGACGGTGCCCTTATACTGTCTGAGGTGCATCTCCAGCCATTCGATGCTCTCGGCGTCGAGGTGGTTGGTAGGCTCGTCGAGGAGGAGGATGTCGGGCTCTTGCAGCAGCAGACGGCACAGCGCCACGCGACGGCGTTCGCCGCCGCTGAGGTTCTCCACCAGCTGGTCCTCTTCGGGACAGCGGAGGGCGTCCATGGCGCGCTCCAGACGGCTGTCGAGGTTCCAAGCGTCATACTGGTCCAGCAGCTCGGTCAGCTCGCCTTGGCGTTCGCAGAGCTTGTCAAAGTCGGCGTCGGGCTCGGCAAAGGCGTTGTTCACCTCCTCATATTCCTTGAGGGCATCCACGATAGGCTGCACAGCCTCCTGCACCACCTCCTTCACCGTCTTGCCGTTCTCCAGCTTAGGCTCCTGCTCCAGGTAGCCCACGCTGTAGCCGGGGGCGAAGACCACCTCGCCTTGGTAGTCCTTATCCACGCCGGCGATAATCTTCAGCAGCGAGGATTTGCCCGAGCCGTTGAGGCCGATGATGCCAATCTTGGCACCATAGTAGAACGAGAGGTATATGTCTTTCAAAATCTGACGGCTGGGGGGTATCAATTTGCCCACACCCACCATCGAGAATATAATCTTTTTGTCATCTGCCATAATGTTTACTGTATATTGGGTTATAAGATTTGGAGATTTGGGGGGTGCTCTAAAAACGGCTCCCGCCCAATTCTCAATTCTCAATTTTCAATTCTCAATTATTCTTCAAAGCGTAAGTCTTTCACGTTCAGCTGGATGTCGGTGCGGCCGTTCCAGTAGTTCTCTTCGAGGGTGAAGCAGAGCGAGAAGCTGTCGCCTTTCTTCACGCGGGCGTAGTGCTCGCCCAGCTGGAAGCCTATGGCGGGGAAGGAGCGGGAACGCGACATCAGCGAGATGGCGCTGAACTTGAGGTGGTTCGAGCCCACCACGCGGGGATATCCCGTATCCACCAGGTCGTGCGAGAGGAACACCGGCACGTTGTTCTCGGGGCCGAAGGGGCTGAACTGCTTCAGGATGCGCAGGAACTTCGGCGTGATGTGCTGGCCGAAGTCGATCTCGGCGTCAATCTCAATCTCAGGCACCATGCTATCGACCTTGAGGTTCTGCTCCACCACCTCCTCGAAGCGCACCTTGAAGGCCTCGAAGTTCTCCGGCTTCACCGACACGCCAGCGGCGCATTTGTGGCCGCCGAAGTGCTCCAGCAGGTCGCTGCACTGCTCCAGGGCGGTGTGGATGTCGAACTCCTTGATGCTGCGTGCCGACCCCGTGATGAGGTCGTCCGTGCTGCGGGTGAAGATGATAGTGGGCTTGTAGTACGCCTCCACCAGACGCGATGCCACGATGCCCACCACCCCTTTGTGCCAGCTCTCGTCAAAGAGCACGATGCTCTTGTGGCTCTTCAGCTCGGGGTTGCACTCTATGCGGCGTTTGGCCTCCTCGGTGGCGGCGCTGTCCAGGTCCTTGCGCTCCGTGTTGTACTGGTTGATCTCGGCTGCCAGCTCGCCAGCCTGGGCGGGGTCTTCGCTCAGCAGCAGACGCACCGAGTCGAAGGCGCTGCGGATGCGTCCTGCCGCGTTGATGCGCGGGCCCACGAGGAAGACGAGGTCCGTTATGTTCAGCTCCTTGCAGAAATACGACTTCTCCTCGGGACGGATGGCTCCGTTTCCGGCCTCGTTCATACCATCGGCTCCTGTCTGGCCAGGCGCAGCCTGACGGCGGGCAATGTTGCCGTAGGTCAGGATGGCTTCGAGACCCGGGCGGGGATGGGTGTTGATCACCTTCAGGCCGTAGGCTGCCAGCACGCGGTTCTCGCCCATGATGGGCACGATGTCCGAGGCAATGCTCACCGCCACTAGGTCGAGATACTTGAGCAGGTTCAGCTGCAGGTCGTCCCTGCGCTGGCGCATCTGCTCGTCGAGGTGCTCGGGGTTGTCGCAGAGGCGCACGCCTCGGCGCTGCTCCTGGTGGGCCTCCACAATCTTGAAGCCGATGCCGCAGCCCGAGAGCTCCTTGTAGGGGTAGGGGCAGTCCAGACGCTTGGGGTCGAGCACTGCCACCGCCTGCGGTATGTTCTCGCCGTCGGGCAGATGGTGGTCGCCGATGATGAAGTCGATGCCCTGCTGCGAGGCATACTCCACCTGCTCCATGGCCTTGATGCCGCAGTCGAGGGCGATGACCAGCTTCACCCCCGTCTCCTTGGCATAGTTGATGCCCTGGAACGAGATGCCGTAGCCCTCGCTGTCGCGGTCGGGGATGTAGAAATCGATATTGCGGTGAAACGACTGTAAGTACGAATACACCAAAGCGACGGCAGACGTGCCGTCCACGTCGTAATCGCCATACACCAGTATGCGTTCACGACGCCGCACTGCTTCGTTGATACGGGCTATAGCGCGGTCCATGTCCTTCATCAGGAAAGGATCATGCAGTTGGTCCAGACTGGGGCGGAAAAAACGTCGGGCCTCCTCAAATGTCGTAATGCCGCGTTCCACAAGCAACGTAGCAATAATTTTGTCAACTCCGATGGCTTCCGCAAGATTGTCAACTACCTCTATATCATAATCTTTCCTTAATATCCAACGTTTATTTTTCATTTTTTTCTGGCTGTAAAGATACGACTTTTTTTTCACATAGCGAGAAAAAAAATCTTAAAAACTGCAACACCGCTGTCCCTCAGCCAATTACCGCTGTCTGAAAAAAGAGTGCCAAAACCGCCCCCACGACACCTTCACCTCCCCTCTGTAAGACAACGAAAGGGGGCAGTCACAAACTGCCCCCTTCGGTATAGAATAAAGTTGAGGAATCACAAATTAGAAACTCTTGCGGAGAATTGCTTTAGCCTTGGTGGCAACGCCTTTAGAGCCATTTCCGCCCTTCTCAATCCAGGGGTTGTCAGTTCCGCGGGTGTCCCAAGGCACAGCATCCATAGCCAGACGGACGGCACGTCCCCAGTAGAGGTTGTGGGTAGAGTCGGTGGGCACATCGTCGCGGTCTCCGCCACTCTGGTCGTTAAGGCCGATATAGAGAGCGGCATTAGTTTCGTCGGGTTCTGATGCCAGCCAATATCTCAGCAGGAAGCAGACCTGTTCGGTGGAGTAGCCCTCGCGCGAGCCAGCGGCAGGCAGGAAAGTACAGCCCCAGCCCGTGTGCTGAGTGGGCTCCAGTGCGGCAAACTGCTCGTATGTATAGTCGATGATATTATCGTCAGTCCAGTTGTCGGGGTTCACATTCAGGTAGGGAGGAATCAAAGTAGATGACAAACCCGTCTCGGCCCAGTTGAATCGGTCGGAGAAGAGCAGGATGCCCGGAACATGATTCACACGCACAATAGCCCAGCTGGCTTTGGTCTGGCCGTTGAGGCCATGATAGTCTGAAGGCAGGTTATACACAATCTTACCATCACGAATACGATAGTTCAACAAGTAGTCCCATTCGCCATAGTTTTCGCGGCCGGGCACATAGGTGCCACCCACCAAGGTGCGCCACTGATAGGGCTGGTTGCCGCCGTTTTGGATAGGCAGTGTGCCCCAATCTACGAAGCCAGCCTTACCCTGATTGTTATAGTAGCCGTTCTGGGCGGTGCCCGAGCCACTTCCTCGCTCAGTAGCTACGCCATAGTGGTCCTGTGCTCCGCTGCTCCAACCGAAAAGCTCCCATGTGTTATTGTTGGTATTGTCGTAGTAGGTGTGTCGTGCACCGCCACGGTTTTGATTGGCACCGTATGTCCAAGTAGTACCATTGTGGACCTGACCATCGCCATCCATCCAGTGTCTCACAAGTCCGTCCCCAGCTCTATAGCGTCCGTATGCGCCAGTGCTTGAGTTCATTATGTCAGAAACACTCGTGAGCATGTCGTACTGATGTTCAGCGAAGTACCATGTGCCACCATGGGTGTGGTTGGTTCCATCATATCTCAGGTTGCCTTTGGCGAAATAGACGCTCTTGGTGGGAGAGACGGAATAGTAGGCGAACACTGCACCCTCAGGAGTCGTGAAGTCGAGGTCGAATTGGATGAGGCGCAACTCGTCGCGTTTGATTCTGAGCTGGCTTTGGTTGAGCGTTTTGACGCAATACTTACCATCCACGCCTTCAAAGCGGATGTGAAGGCTGGTGTAGTCGCCGACTGGCATGCAGATATCGAAATCGGTATAGTCGGTAGCGCTAAGAGCCACGATGTCATTAGCGGGCTGATAGATGATACGGTTTTTGTTGCTATTGTCGGCACCAGTGCTGGTAACAGCCTGTGAAGTCTGAATGCTCAGATGCGTCTCGCCAGTGTTATGCCCTTCATAGGTAGAGGATGTCGTGTTCAAGATAAATTCACCGACCAAGGGCTGGTTGTCAGTCCACACCGTAATCTTGGTGATAGCGGCATTGGGGTCGTCCGACTTCAGCTGCAAACGCAGACCACCGCAAAGGTTGTACAAGGTAGCAAGACGGCAGCCGCCATCAGTGGTCTCTGACACAGTGCCGTACATGGGCCAGTCTCTTGTGTCATGACTATAGCTATTGTTCTTGTTTTGGTAATAGTTCAGCTTGACTCTTCTGGCACTGGTAGTATAGTTAGCGTAAGTATACTTACGGTTGTTGGAGGTTCCACTGCGGGTCACGTCCACCTTATTCGTGCAGCTGACGAAGTTTGCTGCAGGATAATACAGCTCAACTTGGCCGTGTACGGTGTTCATATTATTAAAATTCACCGTCGTACTGGCATCATGGCCAAACTCGGCTTGTTTTCCGTCGTTGCGGACATCAATAGCCGTGTATGGGACATGAGTCGTGTTAAGGGTCGCCCCAGTGGTTGTACCGTTAGAACTTCTAGTGGGCGCATTTGTCGGATAGACCACCATAATCTGCTCGGGGTTAAGGGCATCGGTGTTGTCCCATTTATTGGTGATGTATTTATGGTCAGAGCCTTCGGCGAGGTGCGTCTTGGGATCGTTGTTCTCAAATGAGCAGAGGAGGGTGTCGTCAGCCCATTCTTCTTTCTGACACGATGTCATGGCCAGACCTATCATGGCCAAACTAATTAAACATAAAGCCTTCTTTTTCATAATCATTTCTCTATTTCTCTTCATACTACGTTATTAAAAGAACCTCACAGTGTCGGTGGTATTCAGTTGATAATTCTCCACCATGGACTTCATTTCTTGTCCGGTGCAATCATCCACACTGCACTGGAAACCGCTTTCTACTTGGAATTTGACTGACTTTACGCGAGGTTCGACGTAAAGTTTCTTTTTGATCTGTTGCATGATGCTTGTTCTTTCCTTTTTTGTTATTATTCTATTTTATTTTATTATTTCAATACATATTAGAATCCGTTACGGCATTCCTGCCGTGCAGAATTCTGATTTCAGCGTCTTAGAAAAAGCCGTTCCTTTTTGGGTTAGCGTTGGCCGCTGCGCCTCATCATGGTACAGGCATTTCCTAAACTTTTGTGGTGCAAAAGCACAAATGTAGCTTGATGGCAATAATACACAACATGATACAACGAATGAAAAATCGCATTTTGAGGGTGAGAATAAAAGGAAAAACGCACTTATTTTTGTGACTTATTAATAGTTATAGATAATATAAGTAATTAGAGGCAATCGTTATGGCAAAAACGCGAAATGGGAGCTTCGGAATGCCATTTTTGATGCCGTCCTAAATGTTAAAAATACTTTATAACTCTCTGACACATGGAGTGTAACTTGTTATGTATGAGCACTTGTTTTTTTTATTAACAAATAATAACTTTTTTATATATACTATATCGGAAAAAAGTTGTACTTTTGCACCACAAAAGTCTAAAAAAAGGTAGGTCGGACCCAGAGTGTGGCGGTGTGAGAGTAGAGGTCTGAAGTGCTTTTTGACAGGCTGTCAATGGTCGAATTCGATACGACAGAAGTGTCGTATTGAATTTAATATATGTTGAAATAAAAAAAGTCTAATAACAAAAAAGGAAAGAACAAGCATCATGCAACAAATCAAAAAGAAGCTTTACGTCGAACCTCGCGTAAAGTCAGTCAAATTCCAAGTGGAACAGGGCTTTCAGTCAAGCCCCGATTTCCATCCTGAAGACCCGTGTTTTATGACATCCAACAATTCATTGGAAAGCTGGGATCGCCTTGATCCAGATCCTCATTGGATTGATGAAACAGGAAGCACTACCGAATAACGTTTTGGAGTAATACTTTTTTATTGCATAATAATAACATGAAGAGAAATATTTTAATTTTAATGCTTGCCATGCTTGCCATGGTGGCCACTTCTTGTAAAAAAGAAGACGCAGCAACCCTTTGCAAAGATGCGTTTCGAGGCAGGATTGAGCAGTCTAACACTAAGACCCACTTAGTTAGCGATGATGACCTCAGCCTCAAATGGGATCTCGACTTAGACGCCTATCCCGAAGAAATCATTGTCTATGCCCAAATTGGCACGGATGCCGATAACAACCCAATATACGACATGGCCGAGTACTCAGCAACCGATGTCACCCAAGGAGGCACAAAAGCCCAGTTCGATCTTTCCAACGGTTCATGCGTAACCGGTTCAAAGTATAAAGCATTCTATCCCGCCGATTTTGTTGATGTCGCCACGAGTGAACGTTGGGAAATCAAAGATGGATGGGAACAAGGTACAGGTACGTATAGAAACCGAGTAAGACGAATTGGGTCTGGTACTGCTTGGAGAAATGCAACCACGGTCACCGATGCCAATCGTGCCACCTATTACAATAGAATTATTGAGCCAATTTATGGAACCACCGAGATTGCAACTACGATGACACTCCCAACCACGCAGCTGTATAAGGATTTGAGCATGCGTCAGTCTCCCATGATGGCAGAAACAGAAGGTGCCACCCGCGACCTCCAGTTCTACAATATGTGCGGCGGCCTTGAACTCTATTTCCAACAAGAAGGCGTTAAAATCACCCATCTTGAACTTGTTACCGACAACCAGATGATTTCGGGTCAGTTCCCCATCAACGATGGAATGGTTATCGCTGATGGTGAAACAGATATCTACAACCGTAATCACGACTATCTTGAGACAAGAGACCGCGGCGATGTTACCGCCCAAAATGAAAATTGGAACACTGTCACCCTCGACTGCACCAATAATATAAACCCTGATGGGAGCATTGGCGTTGACATCACCAACGGAGAAAACTTCTATATCACACTCCCTGTGGGTGAATATGAATCTTTCTATATCGTTGCCTATTCTGAAGACGGCACACAGTTCGTTAAGAAGCTGAGGCTGGAAGCGGGTCATGAATTTGTCATTCAGCGCAGCAAATTCTCTCGAATCGAATTCCACGACCCCGAATTTGTAACTCCTCCGGGAACCGTGCCTGGTGAATTCTCTGTCAGCCCCAACCACCATGTCTATTTTGCCCACGGCAACTTGTGGTATGCTCCCTATCTCGGCTCACCTTGGGCTAACGAACCTGGCGAGCCTGCTGGAACACAGTGGTACATCGCTTACGAGCAATTCGACAACTTCGCTACGGGCACCGACCCATACGGCTACAACGGCGGTGCTAACGCAGATAAATATCTCGATGGGTCAGCAACCTATGTAAATCCCTATGATTGGTATGGTGATATTGCTCGAAATGTAAGTTACAACACGAGTAGGGAGAGCACACCCAAGCAGACAGAGGACGCATGGGAACTGTACTGCTGGAGTAATGGTGGTGAAGGTTATAGCAATTTTGGACGAACTTTCGTCAACAACGTCAACAACGGTTCGCCATTAGTGGGCGGATCCTATACCGAATGGGGTTCCAATCCCATCTATAATGGCACCAGCGTGCCTAATCAGTGGCGCACCCTCACTGGTGGAGCCGAAGGCGAGTGGCACTACTTGCTTATGGACCGTAGAGCTGCTTCGGCAGGTGGTCAATATGACGACGCACAGCCTCTCGATGGCACGCCTTTCAATGGTGGAAGCTTTGTCGGCAGCAATAATGAAGGTGCACGCTGGGCCCTCGTTATGGTGGCTGGTGTTCCTGGGTTGCTCATCTTCCCCGATCATTACACTTGGCCTGCTGGTGTTCCCCGCCCCAAATATATCAATACACTTCTCAAAGAAGATGGAAGAAATAGTATTGATTGGATAAATGAAGAAAGCACCGATGTACCCAACTATACATTCTGTAGAGCAGAAAGAGGCGATGATGTGGATTATGACCTTGATGACCCCAATTGTCCCCTCAGCATGAATAACGAGTTCCGCAGGCTTGAGATGGCGGGTTTCGTCTTCCTGCCTTGCGTAGGCCAGCGCAACGGATATGACATCCGCTATTGCGGCGGTCTGAATAATCCCACCACTGGCACGGACGGTAACGGCTGGGGTCAGTGCATCCGATACTACTCGGCTTCGCCCGCTGGCAGCGACTTGGCTTACTACCTCGGTGTCAAGTTGAGCGGTGACGACCGTATGGACATTATCGCAGGTGGAACAGAGGATAACGTGGAAAGCCTCGTGTCCAATAGCCGTTTTTGGGGTCGTGCAATCCGTTTGGTTATGGATGTGCAATAATCGGCATTCCGCATACAGCAATATACGACGAGGGACGGCTTTTCTGCCGTCCTTCGTCTTTTATGTTGCATCGTGAAGGTGGCCGTTCGATTCATTCGACTGGGCGGTGCGTAAGGGGTGCCTCGCAGGTGGCTGGCACTTGTGTCGGGGCTCCATCTAGGATGCCGTAGCTGTTGATGCGCTCTACGGCTTCCAGCTCGTTGCTGGCAAAAGAGTGTTTGTAGCTCTCGGTAGTGCGGAGGCTGCTATGGCCTAAGAGCTTCGAGATGGTGGATAGAGGGATGTCGGCTGCGTAGGTGACGGAGGCGAAGGTGTGTCGCGCTACATGGAAGGTGAGGTGCGGGATGCTGATCTGGCTTTCCCGTCCCCATTTGTCAAGGTCGTTGCAGATGGTGCTGTACGCCATGAGGTCGTGAAAGACGAGGCGGTTGCCGCGCAGCTTGTCGTGTCTTAGGCGCTGCTGCTCGTCCTTGTGGCGCAGTATGCCCACGGCGGTCTCGTTGAGGAACACCTCAACGGTCTTGCCGGTCTTCACCATCTTTTTGTGCAGCACATAGCCCTCACGTATGCAAGATAGGTCTCCCCAGCGCAGCGTGGCCACGTCGCTGTAGCGCAGCGCCGTCTGCATGGCGAAGAAGAAGGCTTCGGCGGTGCTCTGGTGTCGGCAGGGGGTGGCGCGCAGGCGTGCTACGTCATCGGCAGAGAGAGCCTCCTTGTGCGAGGACTGGCGAGGCGGGATGATGTGCTTCATGCTGGGCTGGCGGATGCCGCGAGCCATCCGCATGAGGGTGCATAGGTTGGACATGTAGGTGCGGATGGTGTTTGGAGCGAGGCCGTCGTGCTCCATGGAGCGGTAGAGCCTGCGGCAGAAGGCAGTGTTGATGTCGGCGGCGCGGACGTTTCCGCCGCCGAGGGCTTCGATACGGCTGAGGAGGGCGTGGTCGATGGCGCGGGTGGCCTGCGAGGTGCACTTGCGCCGCCGTCTTAGGAGGTCGGAGAAGAGGGGGCTGTCGGACGACGCTGTGCGTCGGCTGACGGCGTTTTTTGTGTCTTGTCTTTTCATGATGCTAATATTTGATATCAACATCTAAAACTCAAAAATTCAATGCCAATGATATTCTCTTATGATATTTTTATCGTAAGGCACCTCTAATGCTATTGATACCTTGAGAATCCCATGTCGTATAAGTTATAACGAATATCCGCATATAGGCGAATGTTTGAAAAGGTTGCCTGACGGCAAGAAATAAAGTCCTCTATCGAGGGGAAGTAGTCTTCCCCCTTCGGGAGGGGATAAGGCTAAGGAGATATTTTGCTGACACTATCACCTCGTTGCGGATAATCATTATAATAATCCCTTATTTATTGAATCTCATTGCCTTATTCTGTGCATTGTTTGCATTGTGAAGTGCTCGTGAGAAAATAAATTTCTAGTTAGTTGTGATATTCAATATTAGCTGTGGCTGAAATTTGTATCAATCACTTATATTCTCTAGAACCATCAATAAATCATCAAAATATACATATTCTGCATTCTGCTCTCACCCTCATGATGGGCGTATGGGTCAAATTGCATCAGACCTCTGAAAATTCGAGATGATAAGTTTAATTTTCTTGGTTTAGTATTGCCGTTATTTGGTGCTGAAGAGGGATGATGCAATCTTGCACAGTATTCCACGCTGTAATCTCATCAATATTGTAATAGTCATGCACTAAAACGTGTCGCATTCCGATGATTAGTTTCCAAGGAATGTCAGGATGCGATTCTTTAAATTCGTTGGTGAGTTTGTATGCGGCTTCGCCTATAATCTCAAGATTCTTCACCACGCTAAAGAACAACATCTTGTCTGTCTGGAAATCCTCTTTTGTCTTATTTTTGACAAACGAAAGTATGTAGTTTATAGCTATCGCTATGTGCTCTATTCGTCCTGCGTCTTTAATTTGCTCTCTCATATATCAGAAGTTTGTCGTTATCGGCCGTTCTTTGTGCAAATGGCAGCAACCTGCCATTTTCCACTAAATCTATTTCCTTGGAGGTTTTTTCTCGTAAGGTGTCTGCAATTTCGACCAATGTAAAAAGCGTGATTCTTGCATTCTGATGGTCAAAATCGACAAGAATGTCGATGTCGCTATCCGGTGTTTGTTCGCCTCGAGCATAAGACCCAAAGATCCAAGCCCTCAAGATGGGTTGGGTGGAGAAATACTCGCGTATGATATCTATAATTGATTGATCGGGCATAACACGTATGTTGTAAAGAAAAGCGAAAAGGCTTTATCAATATGTCTTTATTCTTGTGATTTTATAGATAACGGCAAATCTCTATTTTTATTGTTTCTCTTTTCAGGATATTTCCTAAGAAAAGCGAAAACGCCATATCTAATGTTGTAAATACATATATTATCTTATTTTATTTCTGTTTTTTACAATGTTGAATCCAGTTGAAAAATATAGGTTCTGTTCCATATAGTGGCTGTTTTTTCACAGAGACCTCATAATGGTAAAGCCCACGCAAAGGATAGAAGATATAAGGCATGTATGCTACGTTTTTGTAAGATTAAAGAAAGTGCTGCAAATACGGCACAAGAACGCGAAGAGATGGTGCTGCTTGCGTTTTTTTCGCGGTCTTGTGCCGTGCTGATGTTTGTAACGAAGCGTCCAAGAATTTTGTTCATGAGTCCAGAACGTAAAACGTCAGCGAAGGTGGCTGCACAGCCGTAAACCATTATTTATTAGCGGACTGTGATCGTGATTAGTGAAATGAAAATACGACAACTACGTCAAACTCCATTCGCAATTCATCTTTTACTCTTCGTGTGAGAAAATTCAACCATCCATCGTATTGTAGCGTGTGCGACACAGCCATAATTCATGAGAAAATTCATGGCCGATTCACGGAGATTTGGGTTTCTTTAAAAAGGCTGCGATTTAACATTTGTGTTAATAATTACTAATAGAAAGATGCCTTAAAAACCCTTCCGAAAGCTTTTTCTACCGCTGTCTTAGCTCCGCTTTAGCTCCGCCTTAGCTTCGCCTTAGCTCCGCTCTAACTCCGCTCCGCGGGTGGAGCAATGGCGGAGCAACAGCACGCCTCACCATCAGCTTGGGCGGAGCCTGAGCGAGGCTTCCGTTTTTAACATTTGGAGGGCGGGTGATGAGCGGCTAAGCCCTCCTCTGCTTGAGGGGGCTGTTGGATATTTGTGAGTGACAAACTTGGTGTGTGTGTCTGTGTATGTGGGGCGGCTTGGGCAGTCGAATGAATCGAATGAGTCGAATGGGGTGTTCGGCTGCTGGCTTGGGCGGCTACAGGGTGATCATGCCGGAGGCTACGACGAGGTGGGCGTCGTTGTCGTAGATGGTGGCGTACTGTCCGGCGGCGATGCCTTGGATGCGGCTGTCGGAGAGGATGCGGTAGCCGTCGGGGGTGCGTGAGAGGTGGCCTTGGTTGAACTCGGGGGTGTGGCGTATCTTGAATTTCACGTCGATGCTCTCGCCGCGGTCGAGTCGCTCGCCCCAGATGTCCTTGCTGAGGAAGTAGAATCCGGCGAGGTTGACCTCGTTGCCGTATTGGGCGGCGGGGTCGTAGCCCTGTGAGACGTAGAGGACGTTCTCCTCGATGTCCTTCTTCACCACAAACCAGGGGCCGCCGCTGAGGAAGAGGCCTTTGCGCTGTCCGATGGTGTGGAACCAATAGCCGCGGTGGGTGCCGAGGATTTTGCCTGTTTCGAGTTCGACAATCTTGCCCTCCTTCTCGCCAAGATAGCGGCGGATGAAGTCGTTGTAGTTAATCTTGCCGAGGAAGCAGATGCCCTGCGAGTCTTTGCGGTCGGCGCTGGGGAGGTGGGCGGCGTGGGCAATATCGCGCACCTCGCTCTTCATGAGGTGGCCGATGGGGAACATGAGCTTGGAGATCTGCTTGAAGTTGAGCTGCGAGAGGAAGTCGGTCTGGTCCTTGACGGGGTCTTTGGCGGTGGCGAGGAAGGCGGCGCCGTCGAAGGTGTCGGTGGTGGCGTAGTGGCCTGTGGCGATGCGGTCGAAGTCCTTGCCGCAACGCTGCTCGAAGGCTCCGAACTTGATGAGCTTGTTGCACATGATGTCGGGGTTGGGGGTGAGGCCGCGACGGACGGAGTCGATGGTGTAGGAGACGACGTTCTCCCAGTATTCTTTGTGGAGGTTGACCTCCTCGAAACGGCAGCCGTACTTGCGTGCGATGTAGGAGGTTATCTCGATATCTTCTTCGGCGGGGCAGTCGATGTAGCCTTCTTCGTCTTCCATGCCTATACGGATGTAGAAGATGGCAGGGTCGTAGCCCTGCTCTTTGAGCAGATGAACGACGACGGAGCTATCGACGCCTCCTGATACTAATGCAGCTATGGTCATGTTCGTTTTTGAGTAATGAGTAATGAATAATTAATAATGAGTAATGAATAATGAATAATGAGTGGGGCGGTGGCCGGTTGAGTAATGAATAATGAATAATGAGTGGGGGAGGTGGCCGTAAATACTTATTACTCTATATTCATTATTCTGTATTCATTATTCTCTATTTCACGGTTTACGTTTTTTTAGTCACGATGATGGTGACGGCGATGAGGATGAGGGCAATGCCTATGGCGAGGGTGAGCGTGAAGCTTTCGCCAAAGACGAAGATGCCGATGAGCACGGCGGTGAGGGGTTCGAGGGCGCCGAGAATGGCGGTGGTGGTGGAACCGACGTATTTGGCAGCATAGACCATCAGCACGAGGGCCATGATGGCGGGCACGATGGCAAGCCAGCCTACATAGAACCAGCTTGTGCCGTTCTGCGGCAGGGTGAGGGGCTGTCCCGAGGCAAAGGAATAGACGAGCATGCCCAAGGCGCAGTAGAGCAGCACGAAGAAGTTGATTTTGAAGGATGACATCTGCAGGTTGCTCTTGTTCACCACGATGATATAGACGGCGTAGGTGAGGGCGGAGAGGAGCACCAGTATGACGCCCACGATGGGCAGCGTGGCGGTGCCGTCGCCCCAGTAGAGGAGGACGACGCCGAGCACGGAGAGGGCTATGGCGGCGATGGTGGCCCAGCCTGCCCGCTCGTGGAAGAAGAGGGCCATGATGACGGCCGTCATGACGGGGTAGGTGAAGAGGATGGTGGAGGCTACGCCGGCGTCCATGAGGTGGAAGCTGAGGTAGAGGGTGAGCGACGAGGCGGTGAAGAGGAGTCCGAGGGCGGTGAGGGCTCCGAACTCGCGGCGGGACACCTTGAGCGTCTCTTTGGCAACTTTGTGTGGCTGGCCGTGGATGCTGCGCGGCAGGCTGCGGAACAGCATGACGAGGGCGATGATAATCCATGCCAGGCCGAAGCGGAAGAAGAGCACGCTGCCCGTGGGCATGCCCTGCTCATAGAGCTTGAGGGCGCCCAGTGGGTTGGTGCCGTAGCACACGGCGGCAAGGATGCCGCAGAGCATACCGAAAAAAGAGGCAGATGTTTTACCAGCCGCCTCTTTGGTGTTTATCTTTTTTATAGATAGGTCTTTCTTCAATTGATAAAGAATAATTGAAAATTAATAACAGGTGGTTTCCAATCAGTCGGGAAGCTTGTAGAGGGTGGGGTTGGGACGGATGGAGCCGTCGGAATTCATGGAAGCTTCGGCGTCGGATTCGGAGGAGGGTGTGGTCACGAAGAGCTTGTCGTCAGAGAGCGTGAGGGGGTCGATGGCCTCGATATACTGTGCACCATTGGGGTTGTAGCGGAGCATGTCGTGCAAGGCTTTGATGCGGTCGGCACGGTTCATGACCTGTATGTCTTCAGGGGTGAACGTATGCTGCTGTACGGAGACATTGGAGGACTGGAAGGAATGCTGCGAGACGCTTGTGATGGGCGCTGTGGAGGGACGCGGGGTCTCGATGGTTTGTACGGCAGGAGCAGGAGCAGGTGTGGGAGCGGGCTGCGGGGCTGCGGGCTGCGTTGCGTTGCCGTTATGGCTGATAATCTGGATGCCGTCGAGACTGTCGTTCTCGGGCTCTTTGCGAGTGGGGCGGGACTCCTGGTCGCTGTAGAGTGGGATGACATGGGGCTTGGAAGAGGCTCCAGAATCCTTCGTGTTGTCGCTAGTGGTCGGGTTGGAAGGGGGGACTGTCTGGCTGGAGCCTGGTTCGGTGGAGCGGGTTGTATCGCCAGGATGTGTCGAGGGAGCGTCGGGCTTGGGCAACGTAGGCACGTCTCTGACCTGACCGCCGAGGGCGACATTCTCGCTCTTCTGGCTGAAGCCGGTGGCGATAAGCGTGATCTTGATTTCGTCGTTGAGGTTGTCGTCGTAGCCGATGCCGAAGATGACGTTGGTGTCGAAGCTGCCAGTCTTCTGGTTGATGTAGTCGGTGACGAGGCCGACTTCGTCCATAGAGATTTCCTGCTCTCTGCCGCAAGAGAAGTAGAGGAGGACATCCTTGGCGCCGGTGATGTCGTTGTCGTCGAGCAGCACGGAGGTCGTGGCCTCTTCGACGGCTTTCTGGGCGCGGTCTTCGCCGGTGCCCTGGCCGATGCCCATGAGGGCGGTGCCGCTGTTCTCCATGACGGTGTGGACGTCGCGGAAGTCGATGTTGATGGTGGCGTTGAGGGTGATGATTTCGGCTATGCCTTTCACGGCAGTGAGCAGCACGTCGTTGGCCATAGAGAAGGCTTCGGACATGATGAGGTTGCCGTAGCTGCGTAGCTTCTCGTTATTGATGACGAGGATGGAATCGACGTATTTGCGGAGCTCGTTCACGCCTTCCTGAGCCTGACGGAGGCGGTGCGTGCCTTCGAACTTGAAAGGAGTGGTGACGACGGCGACGACAAGGATCTTGCCGGGGATGTCGTCGTCTTCGGAGTTGAGTTCGATTTCCTTGGCGATGCGGGCGATGACGGGAGCGGCGCCAGTGCCAGTGCCGCCACCCATGCCGGCAGTGATAAAGACCATCTTGGTGTTCTGAGAGAGGAGGTCGCGGATTTCCTTTTCCTTCTCTTCTGCGGCCTTTTTGGCGCGTTCGGGTCTGCCGCCTACGCCGAGGCCTTCATGACCGAGCACCAGCTTATTGGGGACAGGACTGCCGTTGAGGGCCTTCATGTCGGTGTTGCTGACGATGAAATCAACGCCTGTGATGCCTTTGCGAAACATGTGGTTGACGGCATTGTTGCCGCCGCCGCCTACGCCGATAACCTTGATGTAGGAGGACTGATTTTGAGGGCAATCGAAGGCTAATAATGTGGAATTAGTGTTCTCGTCCATGGTGCTTATTCTTCTAAGATATTGATATATATGTAAATGTCTTCTTCTTGGTGTAATATTTGAATTTATAAAATTACAATTTTATTCTCAAATAAAATCATACTTATATCGTCTTTTTTTCAACAGGTTATGAACAAGTGCGTATTTGGGTCTATTCCTTGGGCTGAAAATTGCAATTTTATTTTGTCGATAGAGGAGCGTTTTTATTCGGCGAGGTCGTCGTCTTCGAAGATTTTGGTGACCCAGTTCTTGAAGATGTCGTTGAGGTTCTTGTCGGTGCGAGGAGCCTTCTTCTGGCGTTTGGCTTTGGGCTCGTCCTTTTCCTCAGCGGCGTCGTTCGTCTCGGGCTCGGGCTGTGCTTCGGGTTCGACGTGCTTGGCTTTCTCGGCAGTTTTTTCGGCTGCCTTCTCAGCGGCTTTCTCAGCGGCTTTCTCTCTCTCGATGATACCATAGATGACGAGGCCGATGCCAGTGGAATACATGGGGTGGGAGAGCTCGTCGGGTGAGACTCCGCCCTGAGGCTCGAGATGCTCGTTGGGGATGCCGATGCGGGTGTCGATGCCAGTGAGGAACTCGCAGTATTCGCGGATGTTCTTCAGCTGAGAGCCGCCGCCCGTGAGGGTGATGCCAGCGAGGAGGCTGTCTTTGTAGCCGGAGTTCTCGATTTCGAAGCTTATCATGTCGAGAATCATCTGGGTGCGGGCCTTGATGATGCCAGCGAGCGTCTTGACGCCGATTTCGCGAGCAGGCTGGTTGCGGATGCCGGGGATGGAGATGATATCGTCCTGATTGACAGCGGCGGGGACGCAGGAGCCGAATTTGGTCTTGAGGCTTTCGGCCTGGTGCTTGAGGATGTGGCAGCCGTCGCGGATATCGTTGGTGATGGAGTTGCCTGCCAGAGGAATGACGGAGGTGTGGCGGATGTTGTGGTCTTTGAAGATGGCGATATCGGTGGTGCCGCCGCCGATATCGACGAGGGTGACGCCAGCAGAGCGGTCGAGGTCGTTGAGGACGGCATAGGCCGAGGCGACGGGCTCGAGGACGACGCCGCAGATGGTGAGGCCAGCCATCTCGACAGCACGACGGATGTACTTGATGTTGTTGCTGTTGCCCGTCACGATGTGGAAGTTGGCCATGAGGCATTTGCCCGCCACGCCGACAGGGTCGATGTCGGCATCGAGGAGCTCGTTATCGACGAAATAGTCCTGCGGGAAGACGTGGATGATGTCCTCGCCGGGTTCGAGCATGATGTGATACTGGTCGTCGATGAGACGCTGGATGTCGGCAGGCTCGATTTGGTCGTGATTCTCGGGAATCATGATGCTGCCACGGTTGGTGCCGCTCTTGATGTGCTGTCCAGCAATGCCGACATAAACCTCAGAGATAGGGACTTTTGCCATCTCGGAGGCTTCGGTGACGGCAATTTTGATACTGTTGGCCGTATCGATGATGTTTTTGACGACGCCGTGAACCACGCCGACGGATTCGGTCTTGGCATAGCCGATGATACGGTATTTGCCGCTCTCAGCTCGTTCGCCAATGAAGCAAGCGATCTTGGTGGTGCCGATGTCGAGACCTGCGACCAGGTTGGACCTGGAGCCATTGGATGGGTTGTTTGTCATATTATTATATTTTTTTGTTACTATTCTTTTTTATTCTTTGTGGTCGCAAGGTCCTTCGAACCATGCTTTTGCGTAGCTGTCAGGGGAGGAGTCACTGAGTCTTTCCTTCGCGTTTGGTGCAGACCACCTGTTTGTTGTATTTGAGGCTTACCTGGCTGTAGGTCTCCCATCCAGCTTGGGGCAGCCCTCGTGTGTAGAGCGCCATGAGATTGTAGAATTTCTGGTCGAGGTTGGAGGTGTCGCCCACCTGCACCACATGGCTGCCCAGCTTGGGGGTAAGGTAGAGGTCGCCATGGCTGTCGCGGTAGATCTGGTCGAACAGCGGTGCGATGTCGCTATGGCTGTCGAGATATGCTGCCAGTGTCCAGATCTCTTTGATGCCTTTGTTGAGGTTGCCGCTGGCCACGATTACGTTGGCGTATCCTGTGCGGCTCTCGGGCAGTTTGTAGCCATGGTCGTCGAGATAGTATTCCTCTTTTGAAGAACAGATGCGGACGACGGGTCTGCGTTGGCGAGCGTAGAGGACGACATCGCCGCCGATGGAGGTGCTGGCCTGGCATTGTGAGAGGTAGGGCGACGTGCTGGCGGCTTGTTCCACAGCCTCCAGATTGACATTGCGCAGCGTAGTCTCAGTGAGTTGCGGCAAGGAGTCGCGAATGATGGCAGCAACCTGTTCGGGGGTGATCAGCGTGTCGGTGTCGATATAGTCGATCTCGACGCGGACGCCGTGGACCAACGACCGATGTCGCCAGATATTGGCCATCACGACGAGTACCAGCAGCACTACGATGCCGATTAGCGTGATGATATGTTTCTTTCTGTTCTTCATAGATGATCTTTAGTCTAATTAATGTCAGATAACTAACAGCGGGGCGGAAGCCTACGGCTAATTATTCATTATTAATCTTTCATTCATCATAATTCTTCAAGCATTTTCTCCACTAAGCGCGGGACGAGTCGGTCGATGCTGCCGGCACCCATGGTGACCACCACGTCGGGGCAGAGGGCGGGGAGGAGCTCGACTGCCTGGTCGAAGGTGCAGAGGTACTTGGACATGCTGTTGATCTTGTGCATCACCATCGAAGAGGTGACGCCAAGGATGGGCTTCTCGCGAGCGGGATAGATGGGGAGCATGATGAGTTCGTCGAGAGTGGAGAGGACGCGGGCAAACTCGTCGGCAAAATCGCGGGTGCGTGAGTAGAGATGAGGCTGAAAGATGCCGACAATGCGTTTGTCAGGGTAGAGATAGCGGATGCTGTCGAGGCATGCCTCAATCTCTTGAGGGTGGTGGGCGTAGTCGTCGATAAAGACGAGCTGCGGGGTGTTGATGTGGTAGTCAAAACGGCGCTTTACGCCCGTGTAGGTCTTGAAGCCGTAGCGCAGCTGATGCTCATTGACGCCGAGAGAGATGCAGATGGCAGCGGCGGCCACTGCGTTCTCGACATTGTAGAGGCTGGCGCAAGGCAGCTCAAGGTCGTAGATGACACCTCCGGGGGTGCGGAGGTCGAAGAAGATGTTACTGCCGTAGTGGCGCACATTCCATGGATAGAAGTCGGCTTCGATGCCATGGGCGGTGTAGTTGTGCTGCGGTGTGGCAGGTGATGGGTGGCTGTCATCAAAGAGGGCGAGGCCTTGCTTGACGACGAGGAAGCCGTCGGGGTCAACAAGAGAGGCGAACTGGCGGAACGCCTCGACGTAGTTCTCGGGGGTGCCGTAGATGTCGAGATGGTCGGCATCGGTGGCTGTGATGACGGCACAGTAGGGACGTAGTTGAAGGAAAGAACGGTCGAACTCGTCAGCCTCGACAACGACATACTCGCTCTCGTTGTTCACGACCATGTTGGAGTTGAAATTCTTCGCCACTCCGCCAAGAAAAGCGCTGCATCCCATGTCGGTGTGGCTCAGGATATGGGCGATGAGGCTCGACGTGGAGGTCTTGCCGTGAGAACCGGCAACGGCGATGCACTTCTTGCCGCGGGTGAGTTCACCGAGCATCTGTGAGCGTTTGACCATCTTGAGGCCGTGTTGGAGGCAGTACTGGTATTCGGCGGTCTCAACGGGAATGGCGGGAGTGTAGATGACGATGTCGATATTGTCGGGGATGAGAGCGGGATCATCGACATAATGCACCGCGATGCCTTCTTGCACCAGCTGCTGTGTCAAAGCTGTTTCGGTAGCGTCGTAGCCGCTCACGGTGTCGCCTCTCTGATTGAAGAAGCGGGCTATGGCACTCATGCCTATGCCGCCTATGCCGAGGAAGTGGTAGTTCATAATAGCTGTTCTTATATTGTGTTGTATATTATACGAATCTTTTTGTCGTTGCGATTAGTGCAGCAGTTTGTCGATTTCATCGACGATACGCTCCGCTGCACGGGGGGCGGCGAGCTGCTGGATGGCCTGCGTCATGGCGTGGCGGCGGGCTTCGTCGTTGAGCAGCTGCAAGGCTGCGGGAAGTCCCTCAGCGGCACACTGGCTGTCGGGCACCAGGATGGCGGCACCTTTGTCGGCCAGAGCGCGTGCATTCTTGGTCTGATGGTCTTCTGCCACGTTGGGAGAGGGTATGAGGATGGTGGGCTTGCTGACAAGGCACAGTTCCGAGATGGCTATTGCGCCAGCACGAGAGATGACTACGTCAGCGGCAGCGTATGCCAAGTCCATGCGGCTGACGAATTGGTGGACTTTGACCCATTGCTCCACACCTGCTTCGGCTACAGCCTTGTGTGCTTCCTCATACATCCATTTGCCTGTCTGCCAGATAATCTGGATGTCGTGTTCTTTGAAGAAAGAGAGGTTGCTGAGCACCATCTGGTTGATGCTGCGGGCGCCGAGGCTTCCGCCAACAGAGAGGATGACGGGACGCTCCTGGCTGACCTGGAAATGGCTGCAGCCCTCTTCTCGAGAGACATTCATGGCTTCGATGTCGGCACGGACGGGGTTGCCGGTATATACAATCTTCTCCTTTGGGAAGAAACGCTCCATGCCTTCGTATGCCACGCAGATGGTCGAAGCGTCCTTTGCCAAGGTGCGGTTGGTTAGGCCGGCGTATGAGTTCTGCTCTTGCAGGAGGGTGGTATAGCCCATGCGTGAGGCCATCTTGAGCGTCGGCTCACTGGCAAATCCACCCACGCCGACAACGATATCAGGCTTGAACTCGTTGATGATGCCACGCACTTTGCAACGACTGCGCAGCACTTTGAAGGGGAGCTGCAAGTTCTTGATGATGTTCTCGATCGTCAGCTGGCGCTGTAAACCGGCAATGGGGAGGCCTTTGATGGGGTAGCCTGCGGCGGGAACCTTCTCCATCTCCATACGACCTTCGGCACCCACGAAGAGAATGTCGGCTTCGGGGTGACGCGCTTTGATTGCGTTGGCTATTGCTAAGGCAGGGAAGATGTGTCCTCCGCTACCGCCTCCACTGATGATGGCTTTCATATTGTTGTGTATTTTATGTTAGACGTTTTATGTATATATTTATGCTCTATATTAGGATTCCATCGTTGATTATGAGTCTGCTGGGGCAGTCTCGGCTTGGCTGTCGTCGGCATGTGCGGCTTGCCCTTGGTTTGTCTCAGCCAAGGCCTTCCGCTTCTTGTTCTGGTCGTGGGCCACTGACTGAATGATGCCGATGCCGCAGCCGAGGCAGATGTATGAGGAGCCGCCATAGCTGATGAAGGGGAGCGTCTGACCTGTCACAGGAAGCACGCCCACGGCAACAGCCATGTTGGCGATGGCTTGAAGGAACAGCATGGTGCCGATGCCTGCCACACACAAACTGCCAAAGATACCTTGGCAGCGGCTGGCAATGCAGATGCAGCGGTAGTAGAACCAGGCGTAGAGGATGAAGATTGCTATTCCCGCAAAGATTCCTGTCTCTTCAATGATGATGGCGAAGATGAAGTCGTTGTGGGCCTGGGTCATCAGTCGGCCGTGGATGGTGGTGCCGATGCCTGCGCCAAAGAAGCCGCCGCGCGCCACAGCCATGCGTGCCATGTTCTCCTGCGTCAACTCGTCGGGGTTGGGCTTGAGCCAAGATTGGAGACGGTGCCCCCAGGTGGAAGAACGTGCGAAGTCGATGTCGTCGCCCATGAAATAGAACAGGACGAGGCCTAACAGGACGACGCCAGCAATGAGGACGAAATACTTCCACCATATCTTCTTATCGACGCCGCCGAAATAGATGGTGAAGTAGGCGGCGACAAGGATGAGTATGGCGGTCGAAAGGTTTGCGATGCCCACCAGAACGCATACGACGCCCACCGGTATGAGCAGGTTGATGAATGTCTGCTTCTCCTCCAGCCTGTTGCGATAGGCATTGATGCGGTTGGCCATGAAGACCATCAGTACGATTTTGGCAAGCTCCGACGGCTGGAAGCTGATGCCGAAAACATATATCCATCGTCCTTTTTCTCCGATCAATAGCGCTATCAGAAGGAGGACGAGGATGACGTAGAAGATGGGCTTGGAAGGCTTTGAATAGTAGCGGTAGTCGATGTGGGAGAGCAAGATGATCGCCACGTATGTCGCCATCACGAATCCAAAATGCTTGATGGTGGCATGCACCGGGGTGGTGTTGGAATCTACAATAGCGCTCAGACCAATGGTGCTGAAAACAGCCACCATCGATATGACGGTCAGCAGGAAGAAGATGATCCACAGCGTCCGGTCTCCGACCAATAGTTTAAAGCCTTTCTTCATGGTGTGGTGATATTGCTTGAGGTTATTTCACAAGGTGATAGAGATGTATTAAAGCTCATTGACTTCGTGGCAGAAGATATCGGAGGCGGACTCGTCAGAGAGTCCTTCGCGTGTTGCGGGCGAGAGGATGACTTTGGCGCCATCATAGCCGCTGTAGCATGCCTTGTGGACGGCGGAGCCGATGCTCTCGGCATCGACGATTTGCACGCAGCCGTTGAAGGCTTTGTGCAGTGCCTCGTTGTCGCTTCCGACACAAATCAGCATACGGACTTTCATCAGCACCAGCGAGCGGAGACGTGCATAGTCGGCAGCGTCGTCGCCGCCGAAAGCTATCCAGATGATGCTGCCCTCAGTTCGCTGCAGGGTGTACCATGTGGCATTCACGCTGCGTGCGGCGGCGTCGTTGAGAAAGTCGATGCCGTGGATGCGTGCCACCAGCTCCATCCGCCTTCTCGTCTCGTCCATGCGAGCGAAGCAGCTGCGTAGCTGTGCGTCGCGAATCTGTCGCAGTTTGTCCGTTTCGATAGATGCCAGACCGCCGTAGATACGATCTCGTCCTTGTTTTGCCAATAATTCAATGCTCATAATGTTTCAAAAATGTGTTTTTAATGACCAGCCTGCTGCTGGATTAAGTTCTTTAGTTCGCAGATATAAATCTCCCAATCTGGCTAGCGAAGCTTCAGCGTCACAATGCTGATGATAGCAAGCAAGATGCCGATGATGGCAAACCGCTGCACAATCTTAGGCTCAGGGATGCCCTTCTTCTGGTAGTGATGGTGGATGGGCGTCATCAGGAAGGGACGCTCCTCGACGGGGACCATCTGCCCTTTGGGAAGTTTGTGGCGTTTGCGGTAGAGCTTGCAGCCCATCGTCTGGATGATGACGGAGCCGTCTTCGATGAGATAGATGCCGCAGAGGATGGGGAGCAGCAGCTCCTTGCGAATGAGGAGCGCGAAGACTGCGATAATGCCGCCGAGGGCAAGCGAGCCTGTGTCGCCCATGAAGACCTCCGCAGGGAAGGTGTTGAACCAGAGGAAGCCCAAGGTGGCACCGACAAAGGCTGTGATGAACACCGTGAGCTCTCCAATGTCGTTAAGATATACGATATTCAGATAGTTCGACATGATGATGTTTCCGCTCAGCCATGCCAGAATTGCCAGGGCACCGCCGATGATGGATGCGGTGGAAGTGGCGAGGCCATCGATGCCGTCGGTGAGGTTGGCAGCGTTGGAGACGGCTGTGACAACAAGGATTGCCACCGCCACATACACCACCCAGACCCAGTTCTGCGTCCAGTCGCCCATCCAGCTGATGAGCCAGGCATAGTCGAACTCGTTGCCCTTCACAAAGGGGATGGTCGTTTTGGTGGAGGCAATCTTGGGGTAGAAGGAAAGCAGCAGACCCACTGCGGCACCCAGCACCACCTGCCCGAAGACCTTGAACTTGCCGGGCATGCCTTTCTTGTCGTGCTTGAAGACTTTGATATAGTCGTCGATAAAGCCGATGAGTCCGAGCCAAACCGTCGTCACCAGCATGGCTATCACATAGATGTTGTCGAGCTTGGCGAAAAGCAGCGTGGGGATGATGATGGCAGCAAGGATGAGGAGGCCGCCCATGGTGGGAGTGCCCTCTTTCTCCTTCTGCCCCTCAAGACCCAAGTTTCGCACCGTTTCGCCAATCGACTTGCGGCGGATGAAACGGATGAAAGGCTTGCCGCACGCCAGCATGATCAGCAGCGATGTGATGGCAGACATCGATGCGCGGAACGAGATGTACTGGAATACACCTGCTCCGGGAAAGTCGAAAGCTCTGTCGAGCCAGTCAAAAAGATAGTACAACATATTCTTTCTATCGTATTTCGTTATCAGTTATATATCTGTTATTGTTCGATGCCCAATAAGATGCACAACTCTTCTCGGTCGTCGAAGTGATGTTTCACGCCCATGATGTCCTGGTATTTCTCATGGCCTTTGCCTGCCACGAGGATGATGTCGCCTTCTTTGGCCATCATGACGGCGGTCTTGATGGCTTGGCGACGGTCGGAGATGCGCACCACGCGGCACTTGTCTTCGTCTGTCAGACCTTTCTCCATGTCGTCCAGGATGCGCTCGGGGTCTTCTGTGCGGGGATTGTCGGAGGTGAGGATCAGCCTGTCGCTCATCTTGCAGGCAATCTGTGCCATCTCGGGACGCTTGGTCGTGTCGCGGTCACCGCCACAGCCAGCGACGGTGAAGAGACTCTGCCCCGGACGGCGGATGGCGTTGATGGTAGAGAGGACGTTCTCCAAGGCGTCGGGGGTGTGAGCGTAATCTACGATGGCAGTGATGCCTTTGCCAGCCACATATTGGAAGCGGCCTTCGGCTGCATCGAGGGTGCTGATAATCCGCATGGCCTCGTCGCGGCCCATGCCAGAAAGCACGGCGGCAGCATAGATGGCAGTGATGTTGTAGGCGTTGAAGCGTCCGACCAACTTGGTCCACACCTCTTTGCCGTCGAGTTCGAGCTGCTGGCCGGCAAAGCTGGTCTCCATCACGCGGCAGCGGAAGTCGGCCATCTTCTCCAGACTGTAGGTCGATACTTTGGCGCGGGTGTTCTGCACCATCACCATGCCGTTGCGGTCGTCGATGTTGACGAGTGCGAAGGCCGTGGCGGGAAGGCTGTCGAAGAACATCTTCTTGGCAGTTATGTAGTTGGCCATAGTTTTGTGGAAGTCGAGGTGGTCGTGCGTGATGTTGCTGAAGATGCCGCCGGCGAAGGTGAGGCCGCTGATGCGGTGTTGGAAGGCGGCATGGCTGCTCACCTCCATGAAGGCATATTGGCACCCCTCGTCAACCATCTGGCGGAGCAGTTTGTTGAGGGTGACAGCATCAGGGGTGGTATGGGTGGCGGGGATCTCAGTCTCGTCGATTTTGTTCACAATGGTGGAGAGCAGTCCCACGTGATAGCCGCAGGCACGGAACATTCGATGAAGCAGCGTGACCGTGGTGGTCTTTCCGTTGGTGCCGGTGATGCCGATGAGCTTCAGCTGGCTTGAAGGGTGGCAGTAGAAGTTGTCGGCCATCACGCCGAGTGCGATGTCGCTATTTTCAACTAATATATATGCTACGCCTTCGTGCTGGGCTTTCGGGAGTTCTTGACAAACGATGACTGCGGCACCATCTGCTACAGCACCATCGATGAATTTATGACCATCTACTTTGGTACCTACTTGAGCCACAAAGCAGCAGCCTTTCGATACCTTGCGGGAATCGAAACAGATGTCTGTCACGTCGGGGTTGAGTGTGACGGTGACTTTGGGTGTGATACCTTTTAATAATTCAGACAGTTTCATATTATATATATACTATTTCATTATTATTGTCATTATTACAGTTGCTGTTTCTCGTGTCAAGGCTTCAAGACGAGGGTCACGGTGCCGCCTTTGATGGCTCGCGTGCGGGCTTTGGGCATCTGTGATACCACTTTGCCTTGGCCGGTGAAGCGGACTTTCATGCCCACGTTGTGGCAGAGCTGCATGGCATCGCGGATGGTCATGCCTTGCAGGTTCGGCACCTGGTTCTTCGGTGTCTGGTAGTTCGCGTAGCCTTCTCGTTCGGAGCTATAGCAGACCCATGGCGTAGTGTTGATGCTGTCGGCTGTGATGAAGGGGATGCCGAGCAGCTGATGGATGCGTTCGACTTGTGCTCTTGGGGCTTTGACAGTGATGGGGCGAATTACACGGCCGGAGTCCTGCAGGTGTACGCTGCCCAACTCTTTGTCGAAGGCAACTACGCAGTCGGCAATGCGCTTGAGGACGGGTGCTGCCACTTCGCGGCCAGCGATGCTGGTATTTTCAACGAGCACTAAGCAGGTGTATTTTGGATTGTCGGCGGGGAAGAAGCCCACAAACGAGGAATTCTTGATGCTCCTATCTTTGTATGGCACGGCTGTTCCCGTTTTGCCGCCGATGCCGTAAGTGGTTCCCTTGATGTTGCTGCCTGTTCCGTGTTCGACGACGCCAATCAGCATTTCGCGCATCTGCTTGGCAATCTCAGGCGAACATATCGCCTCGTTCAGCACGATGGGCTCCACAACTGAATTGTGGCTTCCGTTGAGGATTTCGCGGCAGAAGAGCGGCTTCACCATTCTTCCGCTGTTGGCGATGGCGTTGTAGAATGCGATGAGCTGCAGCGGTGTGACGGTTGAGGAGTAGCCGTAGCTGAGGTTGAGGAAGTCGCGGTCTGAGATGAGATCTACCACTCTTGTGCGGGTCTCAGGAGCAGAGATGTCGGGATTCATCATTCCGAAGGGGAAGATGCTCTCGATGTTCTTCTTGAAATCCTGGCGGCGGTTGCGGTAGTACTGCCAAGCCAGTTCGCACATGCCGACATTGGAGGAGTGTGCCAGCACGCCGGCTAGGTTGGAGGTGTCGGTATTGTAGCCGTGCTCGTCGCTGAAGATGCCGCTCTTGGGGCTATATTGCTTCTGCCCGCCGCACTGCACACGTTTCGAGGTGTCCAGTCCGATGCTGGCATCGTTCAGCATGGCGGTCATGGCCACGGCCTTGAAGGTGGAACCGGGCTCGTAGCGGTCGCTGCATGCCACGTTGCTCCAGAGGTTTTCTGCCAGGCGTCCCATGGTGTCGCGGGTGAGGTTGCAGCAGGCGAGGACGTAGCCTGTCGAGACCTCCATCAGGATAGCGCAGCCGCGCTGTCCGCCAAATTTTTCCATCGAACGTGAAAGGGCGTCTTGTGCGATATCTTGGTAGCGAGTGTCAATCGTAGAGATGATGCTCTGGCCATCCACGCGGCGTTTCACCAGTATGGAATCTTCGTCAGGCACGATGCCTTCCTCTTCCATAGGCAGCCAGATGCCGCGGGTGAGGCGGCGGCAGCGATACAGGCCGTCTTGTCCGCGCAGCACGCTGTCGTAGTATCCTTCAAGTCCGGTGTAGCCCTCTTGCTTGGCTGTCTTGTAGTGTAGGCCGATGGTGTTTTCGCCGAGGTTGCCGTAGATATGGGCGCGTACATACTGCGTCACGCTTCCTTCGCTGGTCTTCGTCACTACGCAGTTCTGCCAGCCAGGCAGGTGCTTGATGGTGGCCCATTGCGAATAGGGCACGCGGCGCTCAACATAGAGGCAGCGGCTGGGCTTGGCTTTCTTGCGTTCTGCCGTGATGCGGTCGCGGTAGTATTTTGCGGACTTTGATGGGAAGCATTCGTGCAGAATCTTACACACTTGATCCAGATTCTCGTTGAATTTTGTGCTGTCTTTGATGCAGCTTTCCATGACCACGCTGCCGTTCTTCATGACTGCTTTGCCATGGCTGTCGGTCTTCGGCCATGTGCCTAAGTCTAAGCAAAGGTCGCACACGGGCACCGTGGTGGCCAGCACCTTGCCGTCGGAGGAGTAGATGGTGCCGCGGCGTGCGGGCTCGACGCGCTCCGTCACTTCGCGGAGCTTGGCTTTCTCGCGCCACATATCGCCGTTGATTACCTGCGTGTTGATGGTGGCGGCCAACATGGCTCCGCCGCCTATCAGCACCACGAGGAGGTACAGCAGTCGCATCTTCGTCCGCAAGTTCTTGTTGACGATAGGCTTCGTGTTGGTATTTTTTTGTTCCTGGCTCAAGTTATTTGTCTTTTAAATTGTCAATTTTATGATGTTTCCTAGTTCGCAGATTCTCCCAATCTCTCATATCTCAAACGGAGGTCCTGCGGTGATGCCCACCCCCGTGCTGTCAAGACGCTCGGCAATCTCGGAGATTTTGATCGACTCCTGGTAGCGTTTCTGCTGCTCTATGCTGCTTTCGCGCAGTGCATTGATGCGCTCTTGGCTGGCAATCTTTGCTTTCGTCAGGTCTTCCACCTGATAGCGGTTGCGTACCAGCAGCAGTCCGAAGATGCACAGTAGCAGTACTAAAGGCAGCTGCTTCTGTACCTTCTTGCTCTGCAAAATCTCGCCGCCGAGGATTCGTCCCATGAGGTGGCCTTTCTTGGCTTTCTTCTTGGGTGTCGGCTCCTGTGCGGGTTCCGCAGTTTGTTCCATATTTCCAGGTGTTGCCTGGCGTTCTTGTTCTTCCATCAGATTCTCAGTTTATTAAAGATTTGGAGGTTTGTAGGATGGCTCCTGCCTCAATTCTCAATTTTCAATTCAACCTTGGCGGCTACACGAAGTTTTGCACTGCGTGCTCGGTTGTTCCGCTGCAGCTCCGCTTCGCTGGCTGTCACGGCTTTGCGGGTCACGAGCTTCAGCGGCACGATGGGGTTCCCGTAGAAATCCTTCTTCAGCTCGCCCTCGAAGTTGCCTGTCTTGAAAAAGTTCTTCACAAGGCGGTCTTCCAAGGAATGGTACGACATCACCACCAGTCTTCCGCCAGGCTTCAGCACCTCCACGGCCTGCGTCAGCATGGCTTGCAAAGCTTCGAGTTCGCCGTTCACCTCTATGCGGAGGGCTTGGAAGAGCATGGCCAAGTATTTGTTCTCCATGCCGCGGGGCAGATGACGGCTTACCGCTTCGCGCAGGTCAAAGGTTGTCTCGATGCTCTTCTCTGTGCGGGCGTGGACTATGGCCTTGGCCATCTGGTAGGCGTTGGGCAGCTCTCCGTAGAGGCGCAGCAGGCGCGTCAGCTCTTGCTCGTCGGCATTGTTGACGAGGTCGCGGGCTGTGAGCTCCTGTCTGCGGTCCATGCGCAGGTCCAGGGCGCCGTCCAGACGGGTGGAGAAGCCTCTCTCGGCTACGTCGAACTGGTGCGACGAGACGCCGAGGTCGGCGATGATGCCGTCAACCTCTCTCACGCCGCGCAGCCTGAGAAAGCTCTTCATGTAACGGAAATTCTCATTTACCAGGGCAAAACGCTCGTCATCCAGAGCGTTCTCCAGAGCGTCGGCGTCTTGGTCGAAACCAATCAGCCTGCCCTCGGGGCCGAGGTGCTCCATGATAGCACGAGAGTGGCCGCCACCTCCAAAGGTCACGTCCACGTATGTCCCGTCAGGAACGATATTCAGTCCTTCGATGCATTCATTCAGCATCACTGGCAGATGATACTCCATACAGTTCTCCTAATCGTTTATCGACTATCGATGCGAAATCGACAATCTCGTTGTTCATCTTGTCGTAAGCGGAACGATTCCAGATTTCGATGCATTTGCCGGTGCATTGGAGCACGATCTCCTTGGTGTCCCCGATAACCGATATACGTTCGGGCGGTATCATCATGCGGTCGTTGCTGTCCAACTCCACGATGTTGGCGCGCGTCATCTGGCGCATGATTTTTGCATCGCTGATGTTGTATGGGTTCAACCTCTTTTGGAGCTCCTCTACTTCGACCTGAAAACTGGCATACGTCCACAACTCTAAACACTCGGCGGTGAATCCTTGACGGATTACAAAGCGGCAAATTTCGCCCTCCAACTGCTTTTTTAAAGCAATTGGGAACTTGAATCGACCGTTCGAATCAATCTTACAGTATTCAGTGCCAAGTATTAACGTCATTTATATATATATATTTTCAGTTTGTAAAGTTACAACTATTTTTCCAATAATTGCCATTTTTTTCCAAAAAAAGTTATTAACTGCCAGAATTTAATATCTGTTATATACGAAAATGACAAAAAAAAGTTTCGTTTTGACAACAGATTGTTCATAACTCTGCGCCGTAAAACCTCCTTTCGTGCCCGCTTTTGATGGCCACGATCAGAGCCATTCTGTCGTGCTATTGTATAAATATGGATATATTATAAAAATGGTAATTCGCTTTTGTCGGATATCTCTGATGTCGGTGCCATGCTGGCACGGTATAAAAAATATGACTGTCTTGTTGCGTGTGCTCTATGTTGAATAAAGGTGTCGAAGAGTTGGGCAATCGAGGAGGAAAACAGCACTAAAAAACCTTTGGGCAGAGCGGACGAAGTCTCGTCTATGGAGTGGAGTTATGGCGGAGCTAAGGCGAAGCTGCTATGGGGCTGGAGGCGGCGGCTTGGGGGAGGGCAGGAGATGCTTTCTTGTTTTTTGGGGTAATGGGGCGAAAAAAAAGAGACCCTTTGTGGAGTCTCTCTGTTTAGAGGTCGCTTCCGGATTTGAACCGGAGTAGCAGGTTTTGCAGACCTGTGCCTAGCCCCTCGGCCAAACGACCTTTTTGCCTTTAAAGCGATTGCAAAGGTACGAAGTTTTTCTCAATTGACCAAATATTTTTTTATTTTTTATCGCTAATGGCTGATATATATGTAGTTATTTTTTTAGATAGATGCTCTCATGGCCTGTTTTTTAGGGCCGTGGAGCACTGTTTTCCCCATTTTTTTGTTCGAAAAGTGTGTGTGAGGTGTCGCTATCGCTTTAAGAAGTTGATATCGTTGGGGTTAATGAGTGAAAGCTGCATGGCTTTGGCTATCCTTGCGCCCGATTTGTTGACGATGTCGAGGCGGCGTGAGAGCTCTTTCTGCCGCTCCTGGACGTTCTTGTCGCTTTCGCAGAGGGCGTCGGCAATCTCGCTGGCTGTGCAGCCTGCGGCCTCCATGAGGAGGAGCTTCCGCTCGATGTCAGTGATCTCGATGGCGGGCATCCCCGCAGGGGCGCTGTCGAGATACAGCTCCGCAGCCTCTTTCAGGGTGAGCATCACGGGGTAGTTGAAATAGTAGCGTTCCCCGCGTTCGAGACATTCTATGGCACGTAGCACATTCTCCACCGAGAATCCTCCGGCGGCGTTCTTGCTCACAAAGGCCTGGGCGCCGTGGTGCAGGCTCTCAAACACCACGCGGGCTATCTCCATCATGCGTTCGTGGCGATGGCCTTCGCTTGGGAGGGGGTTGTCGAAACGCCCTGAGAGGATGGCTATTTTTATGTCGGGGAAACGCTGGTGCACGCGGTCGGCGATGAAGATGCCCCCTGTGGGCTCGCCCTGAAACTCCATATCCACAAGCAGATAGTCAGGCATAGGGTGGGGCGTGGGGCTTTCGAGCGCGGCCATGAGCTGCGCTCCGCTTGCAAAGGTGTCGAGCACCTCTACCTGCCGCCGCAGCACCTCGCCGTCGTCGTTGATGCCGCAGGCTATGGTGCTCTGCGGACCGTTGAGTTCGTATTTGAGCGCTTTTCGGATGATGGGCTCGTCGTCAACGAGCATGATTTTGATGGGGGACATGTTGGGTAATTGAATGTTGATAATTGAATTAATGAAGAATGAAAAATAAAGGAATAAGAAGTGCGAGGCGGGAGCCACCACGCGGCATGCCAATGCCGATGCGGCATGCCACGTCTCTACATTTTTTATTCATTAATATATTCATTCATTTCGTATTGTCAGTTTATGGCTCACAGCTCACGGTTTGGGGGCGTGCCAGGAGCACATGGGTCGTGGTGCCCTTGCCCAGCTCGCTCTCCACCCATATACGGCAGCCGCGGAGCGTGTTGTCGTCGTGGCGTTTGATGATGAATTTGGAGAGGATGAGGCCGAAGCCTGTCCCGTGCGGGTTGTCGGTGTCGGGCTGGACAGTCTTGTCGGGGCGGAAGAGGTTGTCGAGGGTCTCGGCATCCATGCCCGAGCCAGTGTCGGCCACGGTGATGTGGACAAAGCGGCTGTCCTCGCTGTAGCTCTCGCCCCGTAGCGTCACAGAGCCTTGCTGCGTGTGCTGCAACGCGTTGTTGACGAGGTTGCGCAGCAGTATCTCTACCAGCTGGCGGTCGCCGCTGACGGACAGCGTGGTGGGCTGATGGACGAGCCGCACCTCGGGGTGCGGACGCGGACAGCTGTCCGCCACGGCTGTGAAGACCTCTTCGAGCGGGAACTGCGTGAGGCGGAACTGCATGCCGTTGGGGATGGAGAGGTTTGTCCAGCTCTTGATGTTCGAGAAGGTGCGGAGCAGCTGCTGCAGCACCTCCTGCCGCATCTCGTCGGGCAGATGGGGGTTGGTGAGGTAGGAGAGGAAGGGGTTGATGTCGTGCCGCAGCACAGAGAGGCAGGTCTCGACATTGGCGATGCGTTCCACGTCCTTCCGTTTTGCCTCCTGGAGAGCCAGCTTCTCCTGCTTGAGTAGCTTGGCTCGCCGGCGCAGCAGGACCACGAATACGCCCAGTGCGATGAGCGAGATGCCGCCGATGAGGATGATGACGAGGTAGTAGTGGTTGCGGGCCTCGGAGCGGTCGAGGCGGTCCTTGAGCGAGATGTCGGCGCTCTCGTTCTCGCGGATGAAAGTGAGGAGCTGCATCTGCCGGACATACCACTGCTGGTTGATATCCTGCGAGTTGGAATATCCCATGCGGATGAGGCCGTCGTAGAGCATAGACTCGAACTTAGGCGCCATGCCGTCGTGCCAGGTGCTGTCGGCGAGGGCGAGGGCGTAATAGTCGGCAGCCGCGAGGGTGTCGCCCACGCTCAGGCTGTATTCTGCCGCTGAGACCACGGCACCGAGGTGCTGGTAGGGGTCGGGTGTGCGGAAGAAGAGGTCGGTAGAGATGCGGAACATATAGGCGCCATACTCCTCGTCAGTCTGCCACGGCGAGGGGGCGAGTGGGGTGCCGAGGCTGTCGAGGATGCCCAGCTCGGTGCTGCACTGCTGGTAATAAGCTTCGGGGACGATGTTGCTGTCTGCCACGATGAAGGCCTGCAGCTGATAGACGTTGGCGAGGTGGTACTCGGAGTAGTGCCTGGGGTTGGCAAGGATGCGCAGGTTGCGTATCAGGTAGTCGTAGGCGTGGGCGAGCAGCTCGGGGTCGCTGTCCGACACCGACGAGAGGCGGTAGTAGGCATGCGCTATGGCGTAGTTGAGCGAGAGGTCCTCGGCATAGTCGCAGCGCAGGCTTTGGCGCGACTCTTCCACCTCGCCGAGGAGGTCTTCGAGCGAGAGCTTGGTGGCACGGTCGAGCTGTGTGCCCGACGAGGAGGCCACGGCACTGTTGCGGTAGTGATAGTTCAGCGTGAGCGAGGTGATATAGTACTCCATCCGGGCAAAGGCGCAGAGATAGTCGGAAGGCTCTTTGCGGAGGACGGAGGAACGCTCTATATTGTAGAGCAGTTGGTAGGAGTCGGCAATCTTGCACGACCGCTGGAGCAGACGTATCTGCGTGAGCTGCGCGATGATGCGCTCCACCTGGGCATTCTGGCAGTGGGCGGCGAGGCGCCTGTCCTCGGCCAGACAGAGCACACTGTCGATATAGGTGGCTGCCGAATCGTGCTCGGCAAGCATGTAGTATTCGAAGGCCAGGTTGTTGTAGGCACGGAGGAATCCGTCGGCATACTGCGGCAGCGAGTCACGCAGCAGCGCGAGGGCGTCGTAGGCCTCGTGGATGGCGCACGAAGGGTCCTGGTAGCGGTTGATGAAAGAAGTCTTGTTGAAGTTGTCAACCCTGCCGCGGAGACGAAGGTCTATATCCTCCGAGTGCCGGGAGCGGCATCCGGAAAACATAAGTAACACCATGGCTGTCAGTGCAGCCAGCAAGTAGCGACGTTTCATAATCTGCTGCAAAGATACGACTTTTTTTTCAGGTAACCTCTAAAAAACAAGAAAATTAATGATAATAAGATTTTTTTTACACGAATTTCCATGAATTATCCATGAATTTTCTCGTAAATAATTCATTGAGCAACAATAATCTATGATGTTATTCAAGGCCAATTCATGCTCGAATGTTCACTGAATATTCTCGTGCTTCCTCTCGACGTGACGAAGACTGACATCGACAAGATTTTTTGAAAATAGCTTGCATATATCAAGAATTTTTGCGTACTTTGCATAAAAGTTGTCCATGGAGGTGATTCTTGCAATAACTTGATTATCACTATGAAAATACGAAAAATTATTGACATACACAACCTTTCTTTGAAAGAAGTTATTAACAAACTAATTCATCCAACAGATAAATATATACATGAAGGCATATTGCTTTAACAAAAAACTAAATAATTAACGGAAATACTATCTCTACTTATGGTGGGGATAAAAAGGTAAAAATAAGATTATGAGCAATCAAACAAGTCTAGAAACAAGTCTAAAAGGTCGTCTGCGAAATACGAATTTACCTAAGGCAGATGTTCTATTACCACTATTTGAAGCTGTTGTCAATTCTATTCATTCAATAGATGAAAGAATAGAAAAACAGAAAGATATTGATATGGAGAATGCATATATTAAAATTTGTGTGATTCGATCTGCTCAATCGACTATAGCTGGCAGTAAGTCTGAAGTATGTGGTTTTTCTGTGATAGATAATGGAATAGGCTTTAATAAAGATAATTATAAATCTTTTTTAACACTTGATTCTGACTATAAGATTGACAAGGGTTGCAAGGGAGTTGGGCGGCTGTTGTGGTTGAAAGCTTTTAGCTCTGTTTCTGTAGAAAGTACTTATGTTGGAAATGAAGGAACAATCTGCAAAAAAGATTTTTCTTTTAATCCAGAAAGAGGTTTGTATGATGAAAAGGACTACACTTCTCAAGATGCAAAAGTTGAGACAATAATAAAACTGAATGAAGTGCTGGCAGATTATAAAAGTAATATTCCTCTTCAAACAAATAAAATTAGTCAGCAATTGCTGGAACATTGCTTATGGTACTTTCTAAGAGAAGGAAGTGCGCCACAAATAACAATAGAAGATGGAAAAGAAATAATAAATGTCAACAATGAATATGATTCGTACATGTTCAACGAGTCAAAAACAGAAACATTTGAGATAAAAAATAAGACATTTGAGATAACTCATATTAAGTTTAAACTCAATTCGGATTCTTCGAATACTATATCTTATTGTGCGGCTAATAGGTTAGTGAAGTCGGAAACTATTAAGTTGCCTGGATTATTTGGAACATTGAATGATGATGATGGCAATTTTTATTATATGTGTTTTGTGTGTTCGCAATATCTGACTGACAATGTAAACACGGAACGTTTGGATTTCAATATCGCTAAAAACGATGTCGGAATATTTTCTGAAACAGATATTACATTTGATGAAATAAGGAATGTAGTAACTTCAAAAATAGGTTCTTTTTTGGATCCATATCTTTCAAAGAATAAGGAGTTAGGGAAAAAAAGGATTGAGGACTTTGTTGACAAATCTGCCCCCAAATACAAGTCTATACTCAATCATATCTCTGAAGAAAATCGAATTGTCGATCCTTCAATTAGTGATAAGAATTTGGAATTGCATTTACACAAACAACAGGCAGCTTTTGAAGAAAAACTACTGATAGAAGGACATGAATTAATGAAACCATCCGCTATAGATGATTATAATTTTTATAGTGAAAGGTTGGATGATTATTTATCTAAAGTTATTGATTTGAAAAAATCTGATTTGGCGAACTATGTCGCTCATCGTAAGGTTATTATAGATTTGCTAGAGAAAGCCATTGAAAAGCAATCTAATGGGAAATATGTAAAAGAGGATGTTATTCATAAGTTGATTATGCCAATGATTCAAACTAGCAATGAGGTTTCCTTGGATGATTGTAATTTGTGGCTTTTAGATGAAAGATTAGCATTTCATAATTATTTAGCATCAGATACAGCGATAAGTTCAATGCCAATTACCAATAGTGAATCTTCAAAAGAACCTGATTTGTTGGCTTTAAATATATATGATAATCCTATTTTGGTAAATGAAGGATCAAAATTGCCATTAGCATCAATTACTGTTGTTGAGTTTAAACGTCCAATGAGATGTGATGTCGGAGGTGAAGGTGAAGAAAAAAATCCAATAGAACAAGCTTTAGGTTATCTAGAAAGAATAAGGAAAGGGGAAATAAAGACAGCGAATGGAAGAACTATTCCAGAATCTAAATCTGTCCCAGGATATTGTTATGTATTGTGTGATTTAAATGAAAAAATGAAAGAGCGTTGCAAATTGTTCTCTTTAACAGAAACATACGATAAAATGGGATATTTTGGATTCAATCAAAACTATAATGCTTATATTGAAGTGTTTTCTTTTGATAGATTGCTAAATTCTGCCAAAGAAAGGAATAGATCATTTTTTGATAAATTAGGATTGCCAACTACATAGATATTAACCGATGATCAATGGGGCACGCTCGTAAAACATTAACTTATGAATAACACCGACACAAATATCCAATTATCGTCCAATGACGAGATGCTGATTTATCAGTCGCAGGACGGCACCATCAAGGTGGATGTGCTGTTTCAGGACGAAACGGTATGGCTCACTATTGAACAGATGGCAATGCTGTTTGGGAAATCTCGGTCAACTATCAATGAACACATTCTTCATATCTATGAAGAGAAAGAGTTAGAGGAGTCGTCATCAATGAGAAAAATCGGCATTTCCGATTTTTCTACCAAACCGACTAATTTCTACAACCTTGACGTAATCATCTCTGTGGGCTATCGGGTGAAATCGCACCAAGGTACGCAGTTCCGTATTTGGGCTACCCAGCGTCTAAGGGACTACATCATCAAGGGCGTAGCCTTGAACGATGAACGTTTCAAGAAAGGCAATTCGATGAACTATTTCAAGGAACTGCTGGAACGCATTCGCGAAATCCGGCTGTCGGAGAAGGTGTTCTATCAGCAAATCAAAGATATTTATGCTACCAGCATCGACTATAATCCTTCCGACGAAATCACCCTCAGGTTCTTCAAGGAGGTGCAAAACAAACTGCTGTGGGCTGTGAGTGGTAAGACGGCTGCCGAACTGGTCTATTTCCGTGCCAATGCTTCTCTGCCGATGATGGGACTGACCTCCACGGAAAATGAAGGCAAAGTATTGAAATCGGACATTGCTGTCGGAAAGAATTATTTGAACGAAGACGAAATTGAAATCTTGAAATTGATTGTAGAACAATACCTCGCATTTGCCGAAGCACAGGCAAAGTCACACATCCCAATGTATATGAAAGATTGGGAAGAACGATTGAAAATGGTATTGACGCTGAATCAAAAATCCATCCTTCAGGATGCAGGAAAGATATCACATAAGATGGCGATTGAAAAGGCAGAGGTTGAATTTGGCAAATTCAAGGCAAAAGAATTGGAGCAGCAGCACCTTGAAAGCATCAAGGAATTGGATGCCGACTTGAAAAAATTACAGCAATAACTCGCTGGATGAATTATTTAAGGTGGGTTCGATAAATGCTTTATTATTTTGTTTTACTTTGGCGATATAGCAGCCCTGATGGAAGTTCACCAATAGGAATTGTTACAGTGGAACTCTGATTGCAATCCATGTCAATAGGTTTGTCTATAATTTGCGTCCCTTTCATATCAAAAACTTGAATAGCCACGCTCCCTGCTTCGCTATTTGACTTTGCACTTCACTCCCAGCCTGATGATATGAGGATAATCGTAATCGAAACTTGGCGGTCTCGTGGTCGGGCGCAGGCAAATGCCTGCATCGAAGCCAAGGAATAGCGTACAGGCAGGATTGACGGAATAATACAATTCGATGGGCATCAGTACAGACCACCCCAGCCAATGCCTATACGACAGCGGATTTTCTGAATACAAGCTGTTATTCGTATAGTGCGAGCAACGAAGATTTCTGGTCATCCATAATTCCAAACCCAATGCCAGTTGAAAATTCCCACTGGAAATGATGCTATACTTGAACGTGGGTCTAAGGTTTACATACTGAACAAAATATTTTTCCCCTATCTTCCCATCCTTTGTACGCCATTCATACTCCACATTACTGTAGCCCAATCCCAAGCCAAACCACATTCTATTGTACTTGAACTCAACATCAGCAACCATATCAAGGTCGTTCCTCTTTAGTAATTCCTTTAATGAAGCAGCGTCAACATTAGCAACCATATCAAGGTTGTCGATCTTTAGTAATTCCTTTATTGAAGCAACATCCAACATGTCCTTCATTGCACCGACACCCCATCCGATATACATCGCCTTGTCTGCCGTCTCCCAATGAGGGAAAAGAATATCCCGCAATGGGTTCTCCTTATTTGCATCAGCAGGTATGCTGACTTCTGGCATTGTCTGGGCGGAGATTGTTCCCGAGATGATGATTAGTACTATCAAAATCCAATTCTTCATTAGTGTCTGATTTTAATGATAATAGGTTTAGGTGGGTTCTATAAATTCATTTTTTAGCCTCCTGAATGGGCAAAACCCGTTAACCCATCATTCAGCTGGATTATTTTCGTGCTGCAAAGTTACATTTTTTTTCTCATTTAGAACATATTTTATGCTTGATTTTTAGGGGGGTGGTAGTCATGTGTATGATATTCAATGTGATATGTTTTTGATTTTTTTATTAGGCTACGATCCATTCAGGGTGGTATTTGATAATCTGCGCCAGTCTGCACATGTTATAGACGAGGTTTGTCATGGCTATGTTTGCCTTCGCCCTCACTATTCACGTTGGCTCGGATTTATAATCCGAGCCTGTCTAATATAAGGATTTTTAATCCGCAAACATATCATACATTATTTATAATGAATTATTTAATGCGGATTGCAAATCCTTATATTTATATGTGTCGGATTGCAAATCCGACACAACGCCCCGCCCTCAGAACATCCCCAAGGACGGAATCATCCTATCTTGGGCCGAGAGGTTGAGCGCCATTAATGTGAGGAGGATCAGAAAGAGACTTCTTTTCCCTCCGTGATATTGATTTCGATGGGTCATAATGATTATTTAGATAGCGTTGAAATCGATTTCTTGGTATCGTTCGAGGCCTAGGGGAATGTGGCTGGTGCTTTCGTAGTCGATAGCGTCGAAGTTCGTGATGCTCTTCTCGGGGGCCCAGAGACTTTTCTGCGGGGGCTGTCCGGGCTCTTCGGTGGTGATGATGTAGGCGCCTTTGAGTTGTTTGCAAGGCACGATGGTCTCTTTGATGCGTTTGCCGTCCCAGAGTATGTAGGTGTAGGCCCATCCGCCGCCTTTGAGACGGCAGAAGTCGTCAAGGGCGCAGTAGCTTAGCTCTTGGCTGTAGAAGATGAGCAGGCTGTCGTTAAACTCTTGGGCGTTGTCTTGGTCTATGCTGAAGTAGTAGGCATCATTGTATCGGCTGAGGGAGTACCATCTCCGGGGCATGTCGCCGAGCTGGAAGCGTTTGAGCGTGGGGACGGCCTTTTTGATGTCTTGGTATATGTTGTCGCGGCACGAGGCGATGAAGGAGGTGTCGTCTGCGACTGCTGCGGGCCAGAAGTTGAAGCAGCTGATGCGCTCGATGTCCCGCAGGTGTCCCTTCCTCGGCGTGTCACCGTGACGTTTTAAGTGGGAGAGGATGAAGTAGGAGGAGGTGTCGCACTGATAGTGGCCTTCTATCAGGGAGTATTCGAGGGCGCGGTAGATGTAGTTCTTGCCATGCTCGGTGAAATGCTCCCAGGTCTCGTAAATGACTAAGTCGTCGTCCTGGTGGGTGCGGGCGAGGCTGAGGTCTTTCCCTTCCACGGAGATGACAATCGTGTCGGGCCAGGATGGATTTGATTGATGATTAGGGGTGATGCCGTCCTTGTGTGGCTTGGAGGCATTTGCGGTTCCTCCAAGTATCAAGGTGATTGCACAGGCCAAAGAGAGGCCAATTCGGGGATGTGTGCTATTTTTCATTATGATATTAAGGTGGGTTCTATAAATTCATTTTTTACGTTGGCTCGGATTTATAATCCGAGCCTGTCTAATATAAGGATTTTTAATCCGCAAACATATCATACATTATTTATAATGAATTATTTAATGCGGATTGCAAATCCTTATATTTATATGTGTCGGATTGCAAATCCGACACAACGCCCCGCCCTCAGAACATCCCCAAGGACGGTATGACCAAACAGTATTCTTAACATTTCGCTAAAATAAGGCGAGGATTTTGGGCAGGAAGATGATGAGGCCGACCAGGACGGCGACGATGGCGCAGACCAGGACGGCTGCCGCACCAAGGTCCTTAATGTCGCGCTTGCGGTCATCACGCTCGGCCTTGACAAAGTCGGCTGTCCGCTCCAGCGAAGAGTTGAGGGTCTCGGCAGAGATGACCATCCCGATAACAATCAGAACCGCTATCCACTCCATGTATGAAATGCGGAAAAGAAAGCCTGCAACAATGGCCATCACCGCCGCCACGGCATGAATCCAGGAGTTGTGCTCTTCGCAAAACAAGACCTTCAGCCCCGCGAAGGCATAACTGAAGCTCTTAATCCTCTTCTTGATAGAAAACTTCTCGTCCCTCATGACTTGTAACATTGAAGGTGGGTTCTATAAATTCATTTTTCAGCCTCCTGAATGGGCAGAACCCGTTAACCCATCATTCAGCTCGAATGTTCACTGGACATTCTCGTATTCGTGCTGCAAAGTTACATTTTTTTTCTCATTTAGAACATATTTTATGCTTGATTTTTAGGGGGGTGGTAGTCATGTGTATGATATTCAATGTGATATGTTTTTGATTTTTTTATTAGGCTACGATCCATTCAGGGTGGTATTTGATAATCTGCGCCAGTCTGCACATGTTATAGACGAGGTTTGTCATGGCTATGTTTGCCTTCGCCCTCACTATTCACGTTGGCTCGGATTTATAATCCGAGCCTGTCTAATATAAGGATTTTTAATCCGCAAACATATCATACATTATTTATAATGAATTATTTAATGCGGATTGCAAATCCTTATATTTATATGTGTCGGATTGCAAATCCGACACAACGCCCCACCCTCAGAACATCCCCAAGGACGGATGATATAATTTTTCATCATTCCACTACCAGTTTCTGCGTGCTGCTTCCCTTGTCGGTCATCAGGGTCAGCAAGTAGGTGCCTTGGGCCAGACCTTGAAGCGGCATCTTCACCGTGGGATTGCTCGCCTCCATGCTCCGCACCTCGCGCCCCGTGGCGTCGCGCAGCACAAGGCGGGCATGAAATGAGGAAAACCCTTCGGGAAGGCTGACTGTCACCTCCCCGTGTGCGGGATTGGGAGCGATGTTGAGTATCATTTCCGAGATCTGCACTATTCCGTCACAATCCTCCTCTATCTGGCAGTTGCTCGGCAGTTCCAATGCCTCAGCATATATGTCAGACGTGTTGCACGGCACATACACCTTGCGAGCCTTTGGAAACACGTCCCCATAAGTGACTGGAGGTTCGTTACCCTTAAATTGAATGATGTTGCACGAGAACGAATGGTATCCTAAAGTGTCGGGATTACCCATAAAACAAGCTCGTAGGAATCGCGCACCATTAAAAGCATTTTGTCCTATGGTGCGCAACGACTCTGGAAAGATAATCGTACCGCCCAATTCGCTGGCGGCAAAGGCACTCTGGCCAATCTCCTCCAAACCGTTGCCCCAATCAAACTCCGACAGGTTCTGACATCCATAAAACGCATACTCCCCGATAATTCTCAGGCTGTCGGTAACCTGTATCTCTCGAACGGGGCTATGGAAAAACGCATAGTCGCCAATGCGTTCCACCTGTGGAATATCAAATTCGTCAGTACCCGTGTTGCTGTAAAAAGCTTGAGCCCCGATGATGCGGACTGTGCGCGGCACTTCTATCTGTGCAGAGGTGTTTAAAAAAGCCGCATTGCATATCTCCTCAACCCCCTCGGGCAAGACCACTACCCTGTTACGGCTATTCTCACTCATCGCACATTCGCCTATCACCCTCACCCCCAGTGGCACCATCAAAGTGTCACTACTATTTATCGACATCAAAAGGGTATCGCCAGCATTGGACACCAACATCCCGTCCTCCATGCGGTAATTTCTGTTGTCGGGAGACAAGGTGAGGACAAACCCATCCTGAGGACTGGGCAGCAATGCTCCGATGATATGAGTCACCGATGCAGGAATATGCAGACTGCCCATCTCCGAACCAAAAGAATATGTACCTATTGTCCGTAAGCCCTCAGGCAACTGCACACTGCTCAGATTGACCACATCCAACGCCCCCGAACGTATCTCCCGAACCCTCGCCGGAACCGTGAACGCACTTGTCGTAGAACAGGCTGGAGCGTATGCCACCAATATCGCGGTGTCATTACTATACAGTGCCAGTGAGTCTATTGCCACAAAATGTGTGTTGTTTTGACCGACCGTGAAACGGGCTATCTTGCTTCGATAAAACGCATATTCGCCTATCGAATCCACATTGTCGGGTATTTTCAACTCCGTGAGAAACGAATACGCAAAAGCACTCGGTCCGATACTCCTCAACGAACTGGGCAGCACCATCGATGTTCCCTGCATACCCATAAACGACTCTTCGCCAATCTCCTCTATAGTAGATGGCAATGTGATGTTGTGAATGTTGCAACTCACAAATGCAGCATCACCGATCCGCACCACCTTGTACACTTGCCCCTGGACAATGACCGATGCAGGCACCACTATATCCCCTACATAAGGCAAGCAGCTACTCTGCCGCTCCACCACCTCTGCCGTACTGTCCGACAACAAACGATACGTCAACGACCCCACCACATACGACTCAAGTGGTCCATACACCTGACGTTGTGCATACACCTGCACTCCCAATACTGCTAAAATAATGATTAATGTTTTTTTCATGCTATTCTGATGATGTATTGGTGGGTTCTATAAATTCATTTTTCAGCCTCCTGAATGGGCAGAACCCGTTAACC
>JAKSML010000019.1 GCA_024400665.1 Bacteroidales bacterium | reverse complement strand
CGATTGTCCAGCTCTGTGCCATGGCGTTGTTATCCCAGCTGAGGGTCACGCTGGAAGCGGTGACGCTGTCAGCAGTGAGGCCGGTGACGCTGGGACAGGAGAGTGTGGTGAAGGTGATGGTGTCACCCCATTCGCCTTCGATGTTCTGGCTGTTGCCGCAGAGGGTGCGGACAGCAGCGTTGTAGGTGACGCTGGGCACGAGGCCGCCAAGGGTGACAGGATGGCTGCTGACGGTATAAATGGTGTCGAAGCCGCCGGCGAACCAAACATGCACATCCCATGCCGTCTCCTGGCCGGAAGGCGTCCAGTCGAGGGTCACATCATTGTGGGTGACGGCGAGGAGGCTCAGGCTATCGGGAGCATGGCAGAGCATGCTGTCGGTCATAATCTGCATCTCAGCCCATTCTGAGAAGTCATGGCCGTAGGCGGTGCAGTTCTGACGCACGCGGAAGTCATAGCTGGTGGCGGGCTGCAGGCCGGTGAAGGTATAGGTGTTGCCTGTGACGGCTATAGCGGCAGGCCAGACGGGAGCTATGCTCTCCTTGAATGCCACCTCATAGAGGGTATCGACACCGCTCCAAGTGACGGTGGCAGACTCATAGTCGTGGTTTTCAACAACGATTTCAGGAGTGGGGCAGGCCTCGTCGGAGGTCACCTTGATGTTGTCAAGACAGCAGGAGTAGAAGGAGGTGGTATAGACCCACTTGAAGGCGATGTACTTCGCGTTGGCAGGGACGCTGTCGAAGGTGACGGTGTCGTAGATGCCGTTGCTGGGCTGCAGGCCGGTGCTGCTGTGGATTGTTGACGTTGAGGCGGGGATGGACTTGACGGCCACGAAGTCGTTAGCCATATCGTCGCCCGTGAGGTAGCCCACGCTGAGGGTGCCGTTGGTGCTGCTCTCGGTGCACATCCAGTATGAGAGGGTGAGGCTTCTCACCGGCTCAAGGAAGCGAGGCAGACGGACAATCTTGGTGTCGCCGTAGGCGGCAGAACCAGAGGTCATGATGATGGAGTTGTTGTCGCTGGCGGTGTACCAATAGGTGCCGCTGTTGACCACATGAGGCAAGTACAGGTCATTGGTGCCGTTCGAATAGCCCTCCCAGCAGTTGGGCAGCGTGCCTGCAACATTGTAGGCAGCGCCTTCGGTGGTGTGGAAGTCCTCATAGAGGGTATCGCTTGCGAAATAGGCACCGCACTCGGTGGTAAATCTGGAGCTTGCGGAGAAGGCGCTCAGGCTGGTCGCGGAGCAGAGCTTACGAACCCAGAAGTAGTAGTCGGTGTTGCCAGTGAGGCCGGCGACATTATAGTAGAGCGCATTGGTAGTGTCGATAGTATAGATGTTCGAGGGACCGTCAACGGGGCGATAGCGCACCTCGTAGGTGTCGCCATCGATGCCAGCCCAGGTGAGGGTGGCCGTTGTCTGGGTGATGTTGACAGCCTCAAGGTCGTAAGGACGGTCGCAAGCCTGCTGATAGACGGAGACGCTGTCAATCACGGCAGGGCCGCCCATGTAGGGATGCGTGGAGGAGGTTGCCTGGTTGAACCAGTAGAAGACCAGACGGCGCACGCCGACGGCGTTGTCGAGATAGAAGGTGTATTCAGTCCAGGTGGTGTCGCGACGGACGGTGCCGCGGGAGACATCGTTGATATGGCCCCACGGGGTGGTGATAGCGGTGCTGGAAGCCTCAACAGGGAGGGTGGGATCGACCAAGAGGACGCTCACGCCGTCGTAGTTGCCATCGGTAGAGCCGCCGCACTTAGCCTTGAAGGTGACGGCGAAGGTGTTGGGCGTATTGCCGAAATCGATGTCGCGATAAGCCACAGCGTTGACAATCTGGGTGAGGTTGGTGCCCACGGTGGCGCCGTTGTCGGCAGAGACATAGAGGCGGTTGCTGCCCTCTACGATGCCACGATACCAATTGACGTTCGTGTTGGTATTAGTCTGCCAGTTGCTCCATTCGGTGGCATTTTCGAAGTCATAGAAATAGGGCACCGCAGCGGGAATCTGAGAGGTGGTGAAGACGACGGGCACGCGGTTGTAGTAGCTGGTGTCGCCTTCCTGGCAGATGGCGCGGACGTAGGCCTGATAATGTGTTGCGGGAGTGAGACCCGTCAGGCGGAAGGGGTTGCTGTTGGCAACCACAGAAGTGCCAGTGCCGGGCATGAAGCCTTCGGGACCGTATTCAACAGCCCACTGAGAGGCGGTGCCGGTCTCGGTCCAGCTAAGGAGGATGCTGTTGGAAGTGGCACTATCGGCCACGAGGTCGTCGGGACGCACGCAGGTGGGGATGATGTCGAGCTCGACATCATCGAGATAGGCATACTGGATTGCTGCGCCTCTATCCAGGCGGAAGGCGACGTATGAGCCATTGCCGGTGTAGCCGTTGAACGGAACCTCGTAGAAGTCGTAGCTGTCGGTAAGCGGGACAGAGTCGATTGCAACGAAGGTGGCAGCATTGGTAGGATCGGACATCACACCGACAAGGAAGGTGGTGGCATACGAAGCATTACGCTTGGCGAAGAAGGAGACCTTGAGGTTGTTCATGGAGAACACCGTGGTATCGACCTGCGGCATCACAGCCATCTGGATGTTGGGGTAGTCGGTGGTGGTAGTGGCAGCGGCGGCATAGAAGTACATGCCCTTGGTGCCGCTGTGGACGTAGGTGGTGGTAGTGGAGACGTAGGGGTAGCCCTGGTAGGAGACGGTGCCGGAGTTGTTGAAACGAGTCCAGCAGGTGACGAACTGCGGATAGGTGGTGATAGAGGCACCGCCGCTCTGCTCGTTCTCGAAGCCGTTGGTATAGGGCAGCGTGGAGATCATGCCGCAGACGGTGTTGAAGGTATGAATCATAGACCAGCCGCTGGTGTCGCCGGCAGCGCAGATGTTGCGGACATACACATCGTAGAAGGTGGCATTGTTCAAACCCGTGAGGACGATGCTGTCGGCTGCGGGATAGAGGCGTGTGCCATAGCCGGGCGTGAAGCCCGTGGGACCATATTCAAGCTCCCAAGCCAAGGGGTTGGCATTGCGGTCGGTCCAAGTGATGGTGGCCTCGTGGGCGCCCACATTGGAGGAGGCAACATTGATGGGGCTGGGGCAGGTGGGGATATAATCCACATTGACATCGTCAACGTAGGCGTAGCTATACGAATAGGTAGAGGAGCCGTAGAGAGGAGGCACCTCGTCGTAGAAAGCTATGTACTGGCCGTTGCCGTGGTAGTTGTTGAAGGCCACCTCGTAGCGACGGACTGCCAGGCCAGCCTCGTTCTTCATGTCGATAGTATCGACAGGGTCGAAGGTAGAGATATCGCTGGGGTCGGTCATCACGCCCACAACCATGCGGGTGGTATAGTAGTCGGTCGTGGTGTTGTAGCGGCGCATGCTGAAGGTGAGCATCAGGCTATCGACCGGCACCTCCATCAGGGGCAGTGCTGCATAGCAGTAGTACTGCGTGGAGGTGGCGCTGCTGGGATGATAAGCATAGAAATAGAGGCTGCGCACACCGCTGATGGCATTGGTGAGATAGGGATAGGGGTACTGCGTGGTGTTGTTGGTGCCCTTCACCCAGCAGGGGTCAATGGTGCTGGTAGAGCCGGAAGCGTAGGCCTCGAAATCCTCGGTGTAAGGAATGCTCTGTGCGGCGCACGGCGTGGTGAAGGAGAAGGCAATGCTCCAATCGCTGGTGTCGCCAGTGGAGCAGTAGCTGCGGACATAGACATCGTAGCCCGTGTTGGCATTCAGACCGGCGATGCTGTAGGCTGTCGTCGTGGTGAAGGCGTGGGTGCCAGCCAGGCTGCTCACGGTGTCGGGGTTGAAGCCGGCTTCGCCGTAAGCCACCTCGTAGCGTGCTGCGCTGCCCGTCCAGGCTATATCGGCAGCATTAGGCATGAGGCTGGTGAGAGCCACATCGGCAGGACGCTCGCAGGCAGGCTCTTCAGCGCAGATGTTGAAGACCATGTTGGTGCGAGAATAGGAACGCGTGGCGCTATAGGTGGTGCCAGTAGCGGTTCTATAGCCGTAGCAGGTGCGGTAGTCGGGCGAAGCGGAAGTGTAGTAGAAGGTGGCTGACGCAGTGGTGATGCCACGGCGGAGGGTCACCATAAGGTTGCGGGAGCCGCTGTACTGGAAGGCGCTGTCGAAGACAATCTCAACCCACTGGTTGGGGGTGGCCACGACATTGCCGTGGAAGACGTGCGTCATGCTGCCCACAGCCACAGTGTCGCCGGCTGCGGGATTGCCGAAGGCGTTCAGGTCGGTCTCGGTCATATATACATCCACGTCGCTGATGGTTGCGCCCGTGGCGCCACAGTGCAGCTTGATGCGGTTGATGCGGTTGTTGCTCTGGAGGCCCATGGCAGCGAGCTCCTCAACGCCGAAGATGTTGGTGCTGTAGCCCGAAGGATAGGTGGTGGAGCAGTACATCGTGTAGGTAGAGGTGGACGAGGTGCCCTGGCCGATGGTGTCGATGATATTCGTAAAGCCCTCGCCGCAGTCGTAGAGAGTCATGAAGGAGGCCACACGCGACCATTCGCTCTGCTCATCGCCGCAGTCGGCAGCAACAGCCCAGTAGTAGGTGCTGTAGTTGTCGAGGCCTGTGAGCGTCGCTGTAGTGTCGGTAACCACGAAGGTCTGCCCGCAGGTGTCGGGGTCGAAGTCTGCCTGCTGGCTGTATGCCACGGTGAAGCCCGTCAGCGTCGCGCTGCCGTTATGCCATGCAAGGTCCGCGCTGTTGGCGGTGACATTCGTGGCAGCAAGGTTGGTGGAACGATGGCAGTTGGGAACAAAATCCACCTCCACATCGTCGATATAGAAATAGTTGTAGTGTCCCAAGCCGCTGGGCGAAGGATCCACGATGGCGATATACTCGCCCGTGCCGTGGTAGCCGTCAAAGAACACCTCTTCCGCATGCACTGAGCTGGCAGCCTCGGGGGTGAGGTCGATGAACGTCACAGGCACGAAGGTGCTGTAGTCCTCAGGGTCGCTCATCACGCCGACCTGTATCTCGGAATGGTAGGTCTCGCCAATGCTGCTGTAACGCTTGGCGTTGAAGCGCAGGCACAGCTGTGCGAGCGGCGCCGTGAAGCGCGGCAGCGCCGCATAGCAGTAGGTGGGAGCAGTGCCCAGCGAGGAGGAACGGTCGGCACGGAAGGTGAGACCGTTTGCGCCATGCACGGCACCCGCAGCGATGGGATAGGGATAGGCTGTGGAGTAGTTGGTATATTTATGCCAGCAGGGGTCAATGGTCGCGGAGGTGCCTGTGGCATAGCTGTCGAAGCCCTCGAAATAGGGCAGGCTGTCGATGGGCGTGCACTCAGTGGTGAAGCCGAAGCGCGAGGTGGCATGAGCCTCATCGCCTCCGCAGGTGGCGACGATGTAGTACTCGTAGGCCGTGCTGGCTGCCAACCCGTAGAAGGTATAGGTGGTGTCGCTCACATAATCCACCATGGCAGTGTCTGCGTCAAAGCCAGCCTCGCCGTAATAGACGTTGAAGCCGTCCTGGCCGTTGCTGTTCCATGAGATGGTGGCCTCGTTGTCGGTGACGGAGACGAGGTGCATGCCCTCGGCCGTGTGGCAGTTGGCGGCGCGGCGCACCTCGATGTCATCAACATAGATGTTCGACGACGTGGTGCCGCGGCGCACAAGCAGGGCGATATAGTTGTTAGTGCCGGTATAGTTCGCGAAGCTGATTGTATATTGCGTCATCACGTTGCCTGTCACCGTCACGCTGTCGATAGGCACGAAGGTCTCCACAGAGTCGGGACTGGACATCACGCCCACGATAATCTTCTCCGTCGAGGTGGCAGAGCCCAGCTTGGTCCAGAAGAGCATCTCCAAGGAGCTCATGGGGCGTCCGCCCGTGTTCACGCCCGGCAGCACAGCATACATGTTGTTGGCGTAGGTCGTCGTGGTGGAAGTGTAGAAGTAGAGGTACCTCATGCCGCTATGGGCGTTGGCGCTGTTGCTGCTCACGTAGGGGTAGTAGTTCACAGTGCCTGTAGCGTCGTTGTGGCGCGTCCAACAATAGACGAAGGGGGCGCTGCTTCCCGTGGCGTCGTTCTCGAAGCTGTAGAAATAGGGCAGCTCCACCTGGCCGCACTCCGTCTGGAGCGAGAGGTTCGTGAAGGTGCTGGTGTCGCCGTTGTCGCACAGGGCGGCAATGCGCACCTGATACGACGTCGAGGGCGAGAGACCCGTGAGGGTGTAGGGCGTGGCAATGGCATTTTCCGTCACCACGGTGCCGGTCTCAAAGTCGGTGGTGGTATATTGCACCAGCCACTCCGTAGCGGTGCCGGTCTCCGTCCAGCTCAGGTCAGCAGAAGTCTGGGTCACATTGCTGGCAGCCGCCTCCGTAGGACGTGTGCAGGTGGGCAGGAGGTCTATCGTCACATCGTCAAGGTAGGTATAGCTCAGCACGGCGGCAGCGCTCAGCAGTGCCAGGTGATGGCCTGTGCCGGTGTAGCTGCTCAGGGGTATCTCGAAATATTCCCATGTCGAGTTGTCCGCCACCTGGATGGAGGTGATGGTGTCGAAGGTCGAGAGGTCGTCGGGGTTGTCCATCACGCCGATGGTGAGGTTGCCGTAGTTGGCCGACGTCTTCAGTGCCCAGAAGGAGAGCTGCAGGCTGTTGACGGGAACCTCGGTGAGGGGCATGGTGGCCCAGGAGACGATGCGCGAAGCCGCCGTGGCAGCATTGTTGTAGAAGTAGAGCGCATAGCTGCCCGAATGGACCTGCGTCGTAGAGGGATAGGGGTAGTTGGTGGCGGAGTTCATCACATGACGGCTCCAGCAGGCGCTGATCTGGCCGTTGGTGCCTGTGGCGGTGGCATCCTCAAAGCCGTAGGTATAGGGCAGGGAGTCGGCGGGGAGGGCCACGCAGGGGGTGTGGAAGGCCACCGGGTAGGAGGCATAGCTCTGCCCGTCGGCGCACTCTGCCGCCACGCTCACCTCGTAGGTGGTGTTGGGCAGCAGGTCGGTATAGGTGTAGGAGGGCGAGAAGCAGGCCTCGCTGTCGGTCACGCCTGCCACGGTGCGGTAGAGCGTCCAGGCATTAGCCGTGCCGGCAGCCCACGACACAACTGCCGACGTGGGGGCAAGCGAGCCCACTGCCACGCTGTCGGGGGTGGCACAGCCGCGGCGCTCGCGCAGCGTCACATCGTCCATATAGCAGTAGGTGGCCGCCGTGCCGCGCGACATCTTGAAGGCCACATAGCGGCCTGTGCCGGCATAGCTGGCGAGGCTGACCGTGTATTCGGTCTGGTCCGTGGTCAGTGCGATGGTGTCCACGGGGACGAAGGTGGAAGCCGCCGTGGGGTCGCTCATCACGCCCACGTAGAGGTCGGTGGCGTTGGTGCTGCGCTTAGCCCAGAACATCAGCTCCAGGTCGCTCATCGCATAGCCTTCTGCCACCACGGGCATGATGGCATACTCGTTGCTGGCGTATGTCGTAGTGGTGGTGAGGTAGAAATACAGCACGTTGCTGCCGCTGTGCGCGTTGGCAGCGCTGCTCATGACATACGGGTAGTAGGTGTATGTACCCGTCGCATCGTTGATGCGCGCCCAGCCCGCAGGCATAGGGGCGCTTGTGCCCGTCGCATCTCCGTCGAAATCGTGGAAGTACGGCAGGCTGATGCCTTGTGCCGTCGCTGCAAACGGCAAAACCATCATTGCAGCCAAGGCCAATAAACGTAGAAACTTGTGCATAATATTATGTATTAAATGATTGCTACTAAAGCTCCTCGTAATACGAGACTGCAAAGATAAATAAAAAAAATCACTCGTGCAAATATTTATATATTATTAAGAAACTCCCCGTGATTGGGAGATAGCGGAAACGGAGGGGGGAAGACGGCGAGAAAAGAGGGGGCGGAGAGGGGTGAGATGGGGGCGGGATTTTTTAACATTTGGATTTAACATTTGGGACAAACCCAGGACAAACCCAGGACAAACCCAGGACAAACTCAGGACAAACTCACTCGTTTTTTGGGAATGTTAAAAAATGGGGCTGAAGGGGTGGGATTTTTTTAACAAATGATTGAATAATGAGTAATGAATAATGAATAATGAGTGGGGCGGGAGCCGGCGGATGGGAGGGAATGGGAGATTTTCTATAAGGACTTTTTGGATTGTTTCGAAACATACCCCTACCCTTTTTCGAAAGTCATCAGCAGGGGGCCGGCCTGGGAACGGTAATAACCTTTGCACTATTCGCTATTTTTCTATAAGGACTTTTTTGAGGTGGGTTCTATAAATTCATTCACGTTGGCTCGGATTTATAATCCGAGCCTGTCTAATATAAGGATTTTTAATCCGCAAACATATCATACATTATTTATAATGAATTATTTAATGCGGATTGCAAATCCTTATATTTATATGTGTCGGATTGCAAATCCGACACAACGCCCCGCCCTCAGAACATCCCCAAGGACGGAATTTTTTAACAATTGGGGTTATTTGTTCAATCTTTTTAATAGAGCAGAATACAATGATTCTCCCAACGAGAAATAATGTTGAGCTATTTCATTTTTTTCCTCTGGTGAAATTATTGAGGGATTCTTATTATATGACAAAGAATATCCCACAGTTAAATCTCGCAATGATGAAGTTGTCGCTTCGAGTAATAAATTGAAATTTTCCGCCTCGTTTTCTAGATTTTTCTTCAATTGGGACTTTTGTGTATCATTTAAGGTCTCTTTTAGGCTATCCTTTAACGCAATTTCAAAAAAATTGATTTGAATTACATTTTTTGTCGCATATAGTAGCATTGCCTTATTCTGTCCAATTATTCCTGGATTTTTATAAAACTCACCTACCATCCCATAAAAAGTTCTACTGTACAATGAATGTACTATTTGTTTACAAATACATTCAAAATCAGTATCCGACAATTCCCCTTCTATGCAGCACTTTGCTAACCATCTGGCGATTTCGGCATCGCACACATTTTCTTCAAGAAAATTGTTGTCTTTCAAACATTTCTTTTGGTTTCTTCGAATAAGACAACCTCTCCTACCAGGGAATTCGAACCCCTCTATAATATTCCTAGCCTCTTCAATACATCGTTGTTTTTGTTCACTATCATTTGATAATATATTATGGCATAATTCGTGACGGAGAAGAGCTCTCATCTGGAGATCAATACGGAGAGGTTCGGTAACATCTTCTAATTCATCCAATACTTTATCACAGCGAGATAATTTTTCTAATATTGGCAATAATCTTTGCGCGTTTTCATACGAATTATTCTTGAATAACTGAATATCAACAGCTACATAGAAAAACAAGAGCTTTTGAATGTCCCTTGAATACGGATAAAGGTTTTCTAACAAAAGTAATAGTTCGGTTCTTTTGCTCAAAAGAATACTTCCGTCTTTTGTTTCAGGCAATAATCTGTTATTGTCAAATTCCAATACACAATTTATAGAATACTCTTTATTAAAAGACAGAATATCATTTCTTAATTGGTTATAATCTGCATGTTGAACCATTGTGGTGGGTTTTATAAATTCAACGTATAAAAATAATGAAAGAAAAAAAATACTTTTTTGCGATTTTGTGTACTTTTCGGCATCTTGCTGTTTATCACTCGGTCGCGTAGCCGTTACGATCCCTCGTTCCGCACAGCAATCTGCTCGAAAACCACTCCGAAATCCCAAGAAATCAATTTATGGACACAACCTTATTCTTTACGCATAAGCTTGAAAAGGTACTCAACAGCATCCTTTGCTTTAAGACTAAACGAGTCGTTGGTGGTTTTTACGGTCAACATGGTATTCGATGATTTATTATTATTAGCAATGGCGATCAAAAAACCGACAATGCTACAAAAATTAGCGATATTATCATATAATAGATTAGGGTCGATGCTCACCATGATTTCATTCAAGCCAAGAAACTGCCTCCCGTTTTCCTCAACAATAATATTGGGGTTTTTTTTTAATTCTTCTATTGCATTCTGTGGAATAGCATTCTCGGAAAAAGCAATTGATTTAATTCCTATTTTTTTAGCACCGTCTATTAAAATACCCTCTTTTAAAATACCCTTTTTTTCTAGGATCGATTCGACATCATGGTCGGTTAAGGTATAGCCTTTTTTCTTAAATAAGTTGAACATACTAAAATTGTATTTTTGTGTTTGTATTTTGTGTTATTTTTTCGAGGTGCAAAGATACGAACTTTTTTTGGAATGAGCAAACTTTTGAATTGAGAATTAAGAATGGGAGGGAATTAAGAATTAAGAATTAGGAATTAAGAATTAGGGCGGGAGCCGGTTGCTTGGAGCTGAGTATCAGGGGGATAGGGGGAGGATTGATGGAAGCGATTGGGGGATTGAGAAAATAGTTGTTGGTATGTGGATTTTTTGGTGTATTTTTGCAGCGTCTTCCAGAGGCTGGAGGGCTGTGAAAAACTTTAATCAACCATTTAAACCAAAAAGTATTATGGCACACATTAAGTCAATCGTGGTAGGCAAAGGTTCCTACGGTTCAATCGGCGATGTCACGGTCCGCACTGTTGGCGGCTCGGTTATCGCCTCACAGAAAATCGGTCGCAAGGGTGGTCTTTCCACTCTGAATCAGGTGCTCCATCAGGTGCGCTTGGCTAACGTCATGCGTGGCTACACGGAGCTGAACTTGTCGGCGCCCAACGGGAGGGGGATGTATCAGGCTTTTCCCGACCGTCCTGAGGGGCTGACGAACGCGAATATGTTTATGCGGTATAATTATGCGAAGCCTGAGGTGTACGCCCTCACGCAGACTAAGGAGGAGGCGGCGAGGGACTTGCTGGTGCCGGCGCCTTTCGTGGTGACGCGCGGGACGCTGCCTTCGATAGGCTCGCTGTTCACGCTGGTGCAGGAGACGGAGACGACGCCAGCCTACATCGTGACGCCGGTGACGAGCATCACGCCGGGGCCGCAGACGACGATGGGGAGTTTCTACGAGGCGCTGTCGGAGGCGCTGGAGGCTTTGGGCGCGGAGATCAGGCAGGGGGACACGCTGACGATGTTCGTGATGAGCTACAAGCCTACGGGGGCGCCGGCGACGAAGATATTCGCCCCGCAGTTGGTGGTGGATCTTGCGAGCGAGGAGACGCTGCCGAGCTATATGGAGAGGCTGTCGGACGGGCACTTGGCGTTTGACCTTAGCGAGCTGCTGGGCGTCAGCGGCTTTGACTTCGACTTCGCCCCCGTGCTGGGACGCAACAGCGTGAACGGCTACCAGGTGTCGAACTCTGAGTTCACGGATAATATGCTGACGTCGGATGCCTATCTGGACCACTACGGGTCGGAGAAGGAGCTGGAGGCTGCGCTGTCCTACGGCTACAGGGATGACCCGTTCTTGCAGCAGGGATTTTCTTTTTAATTGAGAATTGGCTGGCGCGGCGGGTGGGCGCCAGGTGGGACCTGGAGCCATTTAGTTAAGAGTTAAGAGGGGGAGCCTTTGGTCGGTAGGCAGTCTTTTGAACGTACCAATTCCGAAAATATCGAATCTTTTTGTCTTGAATAGTGGGGACTTCTAATTATTCATGTTAATTCAATATTTTGATAAACATAAATTATCATGAATTGTCCATGAATTTAATCATAAATTATTATTGTACAATAAATTAATTCATGAAAAAATTCGTGAATAATTCATGGAAATTCGTGTAAAAAAAACAATAGGACTTTCTCAGGATGCCACTGGCATTCTTCGTCTTGAATTTATAGAAGTTGCCCAGTGTCTTAGGGAGGAGGTTTCCCCCTGAAATAGAAAAAGCCCCGCCGTGATGGCGGGGCTTTTTGGGGGTATGGGGATTGTCGGTTAGCGGACAATGAGTTTTTTGACGGCGTGGAGGTTACCGACTACGCGGATGTAGTAGGTGCCGGCTGCCAGGTTGTCGAGTGGGAGGACGGCTTGTTCGGAGCCTTCGGGCAGGGTGGTGCGTTGCAGGAGACGGCCTGTGATGTCGATAAGTTCAACGAAGACCTTACCGCTGACGGCGGGGATGGTGATGGTGACTTCGTCGGTGGCGGGGTTGGGACTGAGGAGCACACGGCCGTCGTCAACGATGTTGGAGATGCTGCTGAAGGGGGTGGAGAAGGAGGCTTTGGCCCAGTGCTGGCTGAAGAAGTCGTTGCCGCACTTGGCGCGGACATAGACGTCGTAGTCGCTGTCGCCAGTGAGGCCGGTAAGGGTGTAGGGGTGCTCGCTGGCGATGACAGTGATGGCGTTGCCGCCGCCTTGGTCGAAGCCCTGGGGACCCCACTGGATTTCCCATTCTTCGGCACGTCCGCCTTCGGTCCAGTCGAGGACGACGCTATTGCCCTGGACGTTGGAGACGGTGACGTTGGAGACGTCGGGGCAGACGTCGGTGGTGAAGGTGATGGTGTCGCTCCAGGCGCTGGGGTCGTCAAGGTCTGCACATTCGGAGCGGACTGCGACGTTGTAGGTGACGCCGCTGACAAGGCCGCTGATGGTCTTGCTGGTGCCGACGCTGTGGAGCATCATGTCGGTGATGGTGTTGAAGATATGGATTTCATAGCCGATGTTGCCTTCATTACGCGTCCATGCCAGCTTGGCGGACTTATGGGTGATGTTGGAGACACGGAGGTTGGTGGGAGGCAGGCAGGGGATGTTGCTGCTGTTGAAGGTTGCTCTGGCCCAGCTGGAGACAGAGGAAGAGTCGCAGAACTGCCGCACTTCATAGCGATATTCGCGGTTTTCGGCCAGGCGAGAGAGGACGTAGAAGGTGTCGGTGACGACAATGCCTTCGGCCAGGTTGGTGGTACGCTCGGCATAGCCATAGTTGAGCTGATAGCCTTGGCCGCTGTTGCGCCAGCGAAGGACAACGCTGTCTTGACGGATGATGGGGTCGAGCAGCACCGGCTGCGGGCAGGAGGAGGGAGGACACATATCGAAGGCTACGACATTGCGGAGGGAGGAGCGTGATGCGGACAGGCTTGAGAGGCTGGCGGGATTTGCCGGATCGGGGTTGTTGCCGTCGCTGTATAGGTACATGGCGGGTGTGCCGACTGCGGAGGCTACTGCGAAAGTATAGGATGTGCCGTCGTAGGAGCCAGAGTTGTCGTCGATGGCGAGGACAAGATTGCTGTCGCCGTTATAGAGGAAGGTGTTGTTGAGGGTGACGGTGTTCCAGCCAGGAGCGCCATTGAGGGTGCCTGTATAGACGAGCTGCAAGCTATCGAACGGCACAAAGTCATTGACCGACATGAAGTCGCTGAGGGAGGTGTGTGCAAGATAGATGGAGCACTGTGTCTTGTGGGTCATGGCAGAAGTGCCGGTGTAGTAGAAGCTTATCGCATTGATTTCGCCTGCGCCGGACAGTTCTGATGCATTATATATCTGCTGGCTATAGGAATAGTTGTAGTAGTTGTCGATGGGGAGGTGGTAGGAGGTGGAGGCGTTGGTGGGGTCGCCGATAGTGTCGGTAATGCCGCCGCCGCAGACCTTAGTCTTGAAAGAGAAGGATTGTGAGATTTCGGAGCTGTCGGTTTCGCTACAGATACGACGAGCCTGAAGGGAGTATGTGGTGCCTGGGCCGAGGTTGGTGAAGTGGACACGGTTGGTGTTGACGGTATCGGAGGCGACTAATGAGCCGTTGTGACGGAGGATGACGTAATAGAGACCATCTTCGGGGCCGACCCATGTCACATCGGTAGTGGTCACGCCCAGGTTTTCGGTACGGAAGTTGCTGGGTCTGGGGCACTCCTGATATTCAATATGGATTTCGTCAACAGCAGCGGGGTCGCCGAGGAAGGCTGTCTCGCCAGTGGCTTGGTTGAACCAGAAGAAGACAAGGCGATGGACGCCTGAGACGCCTTCTATGAGAGTGGAATAGGTGTTCCAGTTGAGGCTGAGGCGTATGATGGGTGTCAGCGGAGTCAGTTCGTTGACGTTGCCCCACGGAGAGGTGAGATTAGCGGAAGTGGGCAAAACGGGCACACTTGGATCGGCCAGAAAGACCACCAAGGCATCGTAGGCAGCCGTGGTGGTGCCGCCAGCTTTGGCGCGGAAGGAGAATTGAAGGGTGGTGTCGGAGGTTCCGAAATCGATGTCGCGATAAGCGGAAGCGTTGACAACAGCATTCATATTGGTGCTGCAAGTGCGGCCTGTGTCGGCAGAGACATACATGGCATAGGTGCCGGTGACATCCAAGCCGTTAGCGCCATCGCCCACAGCTGTGCCACGATACCAATTGACGGACTCGTTGCTGTTGGTCTGCCATTCGCCCCACTCGGCGCCGTCTTCGAAGTCGTAGTGGTAAGGTATTGCAGCAGGATTCTGGCGTGTGCTGAAGAAGCCCGGGGTGCGGGACCATTCAGAATAGACATTCACATCGCAAGAGCTGCGGACGTAGAACTCGTAGTCGGTAGACGAAGAGAGGCCTGTGAGGGTGAAGGGGGTGGAGGAGGCGGTGACGCGGGTGCCGGAGCCGAGGACAAAGCCACGGGGGCCATATTCGATCTGCCAGGTGTTGGCGGTGCCGCGCTCAGTCCAATCGATGTCGGCAGTATTGTGGGTGATGCCGGAAGCGGAGAGGTGGTTGGGACGCTGGCAGTCAGGGATGAGCTCGATGGTCACGCTGTCGAGATAAACATAGTTGTAAGCGGCGCCACCCTGGGCGACAGAGACGAAGGAGATGTACTTGCCAGTGCCTGCAAAATCCTCAAAGGAGATCTCATACAGAGCGGGTGTGGCAGTGAGTTCGATGGTATCGACAGGCGTGAACAGCGAAAGTCCGTTGGCATTGTCTTGAGATATGCCCACGATGACCTTGTGAGAGTAGGAGGTGGAGTAGCTGCTGTTGGTCCATGCGCGGAAGACTACCTGCGTCATCTCAATAGGATATGAGATACTGTCGAGGGGAGGCATGATGGCATAGACCTGATTGGAGCTATAGGAATACATATAGAGAGCCTGACCAATAGGATTGCCCGAGGCATCGGAAACATTGGTGATGTAGGGGTAGCTGGAGTAACCGCCGCAAGCCCAGCAATTGGGACGTGCCGAGGTGCCGGTGCCATAACCCAGGAAGTTAACGCTGTAGGGCAAGGAGTCGATGACACCGCAGTTGGTGGCGAAGGTACTGAGGAACGACCAGTTGGAGGTGTCGTCGCCACAGATGCCGCGGACATAGACGTCATAGTTGGTGGAGTGGCTGAGGCCATAGAGGGTGACGCTGTCGTCGGTGGTGGTGAGGGTGGTGCCGGTGCCGTGGGCAAAGCCGCTGTGGCCATATTCGACTTCGAAGAAGTGGGTGGCCGTGTCTGTCCAATGAACGGTAGCACTACTCAACGTGATGCCCGAGACATTGACGTCAGTGGGACGGGGGCAGGGCAAGATATAGGACACTTCGATATCGTCGAGATACATATAGTTGGTTCCTCCATCGCATGCGAAGGCGATATAGCGGCCGTTGTTGCGATAGTTGCCGAGGGGCACTTCGAACATCTGCCATGTGGCAGCATTGTCGGGGGTGACTGTAGCGACCTGGGTGAAGGTGGAGAAGTCCTCGGGGTCGGTCATCACACCCACCTGAAGGGAGTAGGTTGCAGAGGTCTTATAGGCAGCAAAGCTGACCTGGAGGCTGTCCATCGGGATGCCGATAGAGGGCAGAGCTAAATAAGAATAGTAGGAGCTGTATGCGTAGAAATAGATGGACTTGCTGCCGCTATGGGCATAGGTTGTGGAGGCGTATGGATAGAAGGAGGAAGAATAGTTGGTGCCACGGTGCCAGCAATCGGTGATTGGAGAGCCAAGGGTGGATGTGGCTGTGAAATGTTCGAAATCCTCGTTGAACGGCAGGGTGGTGATGGCCACGCAGGGGGTGGTAAATTCGACCATGCCCATCACGCTGTCGCCACCGCAGTCGGGGACGACTTTGACGACATAGCTGCGCATGGGCAGCAGGTTAGCGATGGTATGGCTGCGCTCGATGGTGCTGGCCTCGAACGTCCATGCTGTGTCTTCCTGCGCACGATAATAGATATCCCAACTGGATTCCTGATAGCCCGGAGCCCATACGATGTCGGCGACAGAGTCACCGACATTGGTGACGATCACGTTAGGAGCTGCACAGGTAGCCGTGGTGTCGCAAGGTTTGATGAAGGAGATGTTGGGGCGATAGGTGCTGGTGCCCGTGTTACCCGTGAGGGTGCTGGTTGTATAGGCCGTATTGTCACGATAGGCATAGATGCTGCGGGTGACGCTGCAATTGGTGCTGTAGGCATTAAAGCCCGAGGATGCATGGCTGCTACCCGAAGGCTGATTGACGAAAGAGGAGACAACGATGTTGCTGGTGCCGTCCCACACAAAAGGCGTAGTGAAGTAATACTCGACAGTTCCCACATCGGTGGTGTTGCGCATGCCGTGATAGACCTGCGTCATGCTGCCTGAGAGAGGCGCAAAACTGGAGAAGGTGTTAACCGTGGTGTGGCCCATGAAGATAGTGAAATCTTTCTGATAGCTGCCTGCCGAAGCCCATGTGTAGGTAATGCCCTGGATGGGGCCGGGGGTGAGGCCCATGGCGGTCAGCTCAGCAGGTGTGAAGATGCTCTGGCAGAAAGTGTTTCCCCATCCAGAGTTGACGGGGATGCCGGAGGTCTGCGAAGTGACTGTGCCAGAAGGCGAGGTGAGGCCGCCGACCAAGCAGCGGGTGGCGAAATCGACAGAGTCGCCCACTATGATACTATCGTTGCAGACACTGGAGACGACAGTGCGATAGTTGGTGGTGGGCTCAAGACCTGCGATAGCGTAGTAGAGGTTGCTCGTAGTGTCGGTGAGGACTGTGGCTGAAGGGTTGTCCAAATTATATGTATTAACAATATAATATGCAGGATTGCTAACGTTGCCTCGCAAGGTCCATTCCACGAATGCCGAGGCACCAGCGACGTGAGAGACCTCTACCTCGCTGATGGTACGGCACTGGGGCGCTGCCTCGCAGCCGACATGGATTGCGAAACCTGGGTGGGTCACACTGCCCTCACTATAGAAATAGAGCGTCACAGGGCCTTCGTTAGAGCGTATGGTGGGAATGGTGAGGTTGAGTCCCTGCCCCCTATAGAGCAGGTTGCCTCTCGTTCCCTCGCCGTCATAGATGAGGAGGTAGTCGCAGCACTCCTCAGTGCTGATGGTACCGCTCAGCACCACGATAGAGTCTGGGCTGGAAGGATAGACCACCAAGGTAGAGCTGCAGTTGTTGGAGTAGTTAGCCGTGGAACCGCCGTTGTCATAGATCATGATGTCGCAGCCGTAGATTGTATGGCTGCCCGTCACAGGCATCACATACAGGCCGGGGGTTATCGTGATGGGGCCCACCCAGAAGCTCTGCTCGGCACCGCAGTCGGTGCGGAGATATGCCTCGTATGTGCCGCCTAAGTGGAGACCTCTGCACACATAGAAAGAGTCGGTGATGCCAGTATAGACATGGGTCATGCTCTCAACCGAGGTGCCGACAGTGTCGTAACGAATCTCCCACATGTTGGTATATTCGGCAGGAGTCCAAGCAAGCACCACGCTGTCGGGATTGGACGAAGAACGGCAGATGAAGTCGGTAGGACGCATGCAGCTGTTATAGACGCGGGTGAAGAGGACGTTGAGTCCAGGCTGAGGCGCATTTGTGGCAGAAAGGCCGATGGCGGAAGCCGTGTGGCTTGTGCCAAGGCTGCTCCATGAGCCCGAAAGTGCCAGCATGGAGTGGGCGCTGTGCTCATACAGGAAAGCGTAGGCTGCCTGGGATGCGGAGACGCTGCAGGTGTCGTAGAAGAACTCGATGTCGCCCGTCTCGTGCAGCGCCACCTGGAAGCTGCAGAAATCGGAAGTGGGCGAGGTGGAATAAGGGCGGACATGGTCGTACTCAATCACCATCACGCGGTCGGGAGCATAGCCCTGGACCTCGTAATAGACATGGCCGCCGCCGTTGGTTGCCGAGAGGTTGAAGTCGAAACCCATCGGCACGATGACGCTCATATCGTCCGTGTGAGGCATGTAGCCCGACGTGGCAGGATCGGCGCCAAGACCAATCTGCCCATTTGATGAAACATAGACCGAGGTGTGCTCCTCTTCGCCAAAGGGGAAGGTGAAAGGCAGCGACACCATCGTGGCTGCGTCATCCATCTCAATACTCGCGAGCTGGGTGCCCGTCGAGACAATGCTGGCGTAGCCCGATACGTAAGAATCCATGGTATAGTCACCGACATATACCTGAGCTTGTACTGTCATTGAGGCTATCAAAGCCGCTGACAACAAGAACGTTCTGAACAATTTACTCATATTTTTATGTTTTTATACTTTATTCGAAATAAAGTGCAAAGATACAACTTTTTTTTATTATATCATATTTTTTTCTTATTTTTGCAAACGAAAATGGTTGTGTGGCGTCGCATATTATATGGTTCTATGTTGGTCTGTATGTCGCTGTTACATTATGTGGCAGCGGGGCAGAATGCTGTGACAAAATCTGGCACAAATATTTTTCCTGCCGACAGAATTGCCGCCGCCCTGCCCTCCACAAGTCCCAAGACGTGCGATTTCTCCACTCCCTCAGCCGGCACCTATATAGCCGTCGTCCCCTCGCAATTCGCTGAGCCTTTGACCCCCTTTCTCAGATGGAAGAGGCAGCAAGGCTACCAAGTAGAGACCCTCTGCTCCGACGGCCTCAGCCCCGACGATATCCGCAGCCGTCTGCGCAGCCGCTACGAGGCCTCCTCCCCTGCCCTACCGCCACAGAAATATGTGCTCATCGTCGGCGATGTGGAGCATATCCGCGCCTTTAGCGGGAAGAATGTCCCTGGCGGACTAAACAGCCATTTCACCGACCTCTATTATGGCGAATACACGGGCGACTATCTGCCCGAAGCCATGGTAGGACGCCTCTCTGTGCAGGACAGCCACGAGCTGGCCGCCGTGGCGGACAAGATTGTGGCCTACGAGCAAGGCCGCTGGGCACAGCCTGCCAGCCAGGCTCTCCTCGTGGCAGGAAGCGAAAGCCGCGCCCCCGCCCCCATCACCACCAACGGACAGGTCAACTACCTCGGCAGCCTCATCGCTCAGTCACAGCCCCAAATTGACACTGTGTGCTTCCGCAACCCCGCATCACTCGAACTCCTCGACAGCATCCTCGCCTCCTTCAGCCACGGCAACGCCCTGGTCAACTACACAGCCCACTGCACCCGGCAAGGCTGGAGCAGCCCACTGGTGACCTTCGGCACCCTCGACACCCTGCCTATCGACACCCCCACGGTATTCATCAACAACTGCTGCCTCTCCAACGCCTTCAACGGCACCTGCTTTGGCGAAGAGCTGCTCCGCCGCCCCTCGGGAGGCGCCGCCAGCGTGATAGGCGCCAGCAACGAAACCCTCTGGGCCGAAGACTACTACTGGAGTGTCGGCGCACAATATCCGCTTTCAGAACATCCTCAATACCAGGCCGAACGCAACGGTGCCTTCGGCGCCTATCTCGCCGACCCCGGTCCCGACAAGAGCCTCGGCACCATGATGAAGGCTGGCTGCGAAGCCTTGGTCCTCGCCGGCTCTCCCTACGATGCCTTCTATTATGAGATTTACAACATCCTCGGCGACCCCTCGCTCGCCCCGCTCCTCGGCACAGCAGCCGAGGCAATAGTCATCACCGTGGCCGACAGCCTCGAAGCAGGATGCAGCAGCTTGGCAGTCCGCGTGTCACCAGCCCTCCCCGGCCTACGCGTCACCGCAACAGCAGGCGACACGCTTCTCGGCACAGCCCTGGCCAACGAAGCCGGCATAGCACAGCTGCAGCTATCGCCCGTGCCACAAGCCGACAGCGTCACCATCACCGCCTTTCTGCCCGGCCCCTTCTCGGCCTACGCCTCTGTGTCGCGGCCTATAGTCCGCCCTGCCCAAGGCCGCCTGGCCGCCACAGCCTGCCGCCTGCAGCACGACACCCTCGTGCTCACCCTCAAGAACATGGGCAGCACCCTGGCCAACGGACACCAGCTGCTCATCTATCAAGACAGCAACGCCCTCGGCGGCAGCCTTCTGGGCAACACCCTCCGTGCCTCCCTGCCCCTGATAGCCCCACAGAGCCGCCTCACCCTCAGTATGCCGCTCCACGGCTACCTCATGGGCTCGCAGCCCTACCTTGCCGCCCATCTCGTCTTCAGCGACAGCACCTCTGCCGCCTACCGCTCTCAGCAAGTCGTCTTCCCCGTCCCCGACCTCCGAGCACAGCTTGTCAGCCTCAGCTGGCTGAGTAGCGACACCCTGCCTGTCACAGCACTGCTCCCCGGACACGAATACCTCCTCTCCGTTGCCCTCGCCCACCCCGCCGATTCGCTCCAGTATAGCTCCGCCTTACCTTCGCCCTACCTCCGCTCCGCGAGCAGCGATTCGGCCTACCTCATCCCGCTCCATATCGAGACTGACACACAGCATCTGCGCTGGGACCTCGTCTCCTATTCCGGCCGATGGGAAGGACGCTACGGCGGCTGGCTCATCCCCTTCCGCGCCACAGAACGTTTCGAGACGGGCGACTTCACGAACTACCCCTGGCAGCACGGCAACCTCTACCCCTGGATTATCGACACTACCAATGCCCACACAGGCCGCTTCTCAGTCCGTTCCGCCCCCATAGACCACGGGCTGCGCTCCACCCTCGCCATCGAGGTGGATGTGCTGGCCGACGACAGTGTCACATTCTTCCACAAGACCTCCTGCGAGGCTCACGACTGGCTCTACTTCTATGTTGACGGCCGCCGCACAGGCTACTGGAGCGGAAGCAACACCTGGCGCCGCTATGCCCGCGCCCTTGCCCCAGGCCATCACCTCCTGCAATGGATCTATCAGAAAGACGCCTCTGTCAGCGAGCACGACGACTGCGTCTATCTCGACGACATCACCCTGCCCTTCTCCTCATGGCAGCAGCCCTACGGCACCATAGAGTCCGACAGCGCAACGGCCTCTATCTCTACGAAGTCCGAGCCCCGCCTGCGCCTCTATCCCAACCCCGCCAACGGCCTCGTCACCATCGAGATGACTGCTGCGGAAGGCGGAAGCCTGGAACTCTACGACAACCTCGGCCGCTGTGTTGAGAAAATAAAAATTGCCCGAGGCAACACTTTCACACAATATTCCACCCAACATCTACGTTATGGTATTTTCACGCTCGTGCTGCGCACCCCGTCCAGCACCTGCGCACAAAAATTGATAGTCACACGATAGCCCATGCTACAACAGATAGACACGACCACGATACCCGCAGCCCTTGCCGACAGCAGCGCCTCAGCCCTCGCCGCCGACAGCAGCCTCGCTCCCGACTCTGCCCAGTACTGCTGCATCTATGACTCGCTCTTCCCCATGGCCGCCCCCAAAGAGCCGACCCTGCACAAGAGCCTCTTCACCCACCACCAGCTGGCTGTGCAGAACTCGCACGAGATCGCCATCCAGCATCACGGCACCCCTGGCTGGTTCTTCGGCTTCATCATCCTCTCCATCTTCCTCCTCTGCACCTACATCAAGAGCAAGCAAATCAACCTCCTCGAACTGCTCAAATCAGCCATCGACCACCGCACCCTCGACCGCATGCTCCGCGACACCAACCTCACCCACGCCCTCGACCAAGCCCCCATCGCCCTCATCGTGCTCATACCCCTCACGCTGGTATGCTACAGCGCCCTCTTCCCCCACAGCAGCAACACCCTCGCCGACATCCTCGGCTACCTCGGCCTCCTCGTGGCATGCTATGCCGTCTATTACTCACGCAACGGCATCATACGCCTCATCGGCAACGCCTTCGCCAACCCCGAATCCGTCCACATATACCTTTCCAGCAACTACATCTACCACCTCCTCTACGGCATCGTCGCCGCAGCCTTTGCATTCTTCGTCTGCTACACCGACTCTATGGGCAGAATCTTCTTCTACATCCTTGCCGGAATCATCGGTTTGATGTTCCTTTTTAGGCTTGTTCGCGGAATGCAAATAATTTTAACAAACTCAAAAACACCAAAATTCTATTTATTTTATTATCTTTGCATCTTCGAAATCGTACCAATTGTCATCGTGGCAAAGGTCGTATCGACATTATAATTAGGAAGTTGTGTTAATAGTAAAGATTTCATGAAACTGAAGAAAATTTTGATTTCGCAGCCCGAACCCACCGATTTGGAGAAGTCTCCGTACAAAAATCTCATCACAAAACACGGTGTCGAACTCACTTTTTATAAATTTTTTGAAGTGGTGGGCCTCACCGCATCCGAATTCCGCAAATCGCGCATCCACCTCTCCGACTACACCGCCATCATCTTCAACAGCAAGAACTCCGTCGATCACTTTTTCCGCCTCGCCAAAGAGCTGCGAGAAATCATCCCGGACACGATGAAATACTTCTGCTCCTCCGAGGCCATCGCCCTCTACCTGCAGAACTATATCCAGTACCGCAAACGTAAAATATTCTTCGGCAACCAGTACTTCTCCGAGCTCGTCGAGCTCCTCGGCAAACACCGCGAAGAGAAGTTCCTCTTCCCCTGCTCCGACGAGAAACAGACCGAATACACCAAGGCTCTCGACAAAGCCAAATTCAAATATACCAAGGCCACCATGTACACCTCCGTGCCACGCGACCTGAAGCATTTCAATCTCAAAGACTTCGACATGATCTGCCTCTTCTCGCCCATCGGAGTGCGCTCCCTTCTCCAAAACTTCCCCGATGTGGCCGACAGCAATATCATGATTGCCGCCTTCGGCGCTTCCACCCATTCCGCCCTCAAAGCCGCCGGCATCAAGCTCACCATCGCAGCACCCACCAAGACCTCGCCATCCATGGCTATGGCCCTCGAAAACTATATCAACGGCAAAGGCCAGGACGAAGCCGTCCTCTCCCGTCCCTCAGCCCTCAAGAAAGAGCTCGGACACTCCCCCCGCAGCACCGCTGCCTCCACCACCCGCAAGAGCAAGTCGGTATTTGCCAACAAGGCCAAATACAAGCAGCTGCAAGAAGAACGCAAGGCCGCTGCCGCTGCCCGCCGCGCCGAACGTCAGGCCGCCAAGGAGGCCAAAGAGGCCAAAACCGCCACCGAAGGCAAGACCGCCAAAGAGCCTAAGGAATCCTCCACAAGAGTGAGAACCAAAAAGGTGGAAGAAAAGTAACGCGCCCATGCAGACCTTCGGCAAGCAGGAACGTCTTTGCAGCGAGAAGCTGATGGACGACCTTTTTCGGACAGGGCACCGCATGATGGTGTTTCCTTTCAGCATACACTGGAAGCTCTGTCCCAAAGAGATGCTGCCCGCCAACGTGCCCGCGCAGGTGCTCATCGCAACCTCTAAGAAGAAATTCCACCATGCCGTTGACCGCAACCGCGTGAAGCGGCTCACACGCGAATGCTACCGCCTCCACAAGCCAGAGCTGTACGAACTGCTGGAAGAGCGCCAAGTGGGGCTGCTTCTGGCTGTGAACTACGTCCACAACGATTTTTTGGACTTTTGGGTGCTTTACCACAAGTTCGACAAAATCACCTCGGCGCTGCTGCACGGCATCACCGCCGAGACTGGTGACTAGAGTACACACGTGGCGCGCCGCATCTCTACGAGATGGCTCCCGCCCCAATTCTCACTCCTAACCCTTAACTAAAACCGGCTCCCGCCCCAATTATCAATTCTCAATTATCAATTCTCAATTAAAAACTGATGCAAACCCTGACAGCTTTTTGGAACGCTTTGTGCAAAGGCGTCTATTCACTTTGGACGCTTGTCAGCACGATACTCTCCAAGGTGATGCTCGGGCTGATATGGTTCTACCGTCACTGCATCTCGCCGCTCACCCCCGCTGCCTGCCGCTACACTCCCACCTGCTCGCAGTATGCGGTGGAGGCTATCAAGAAATACGGTCCTTTCAAAGGCGGCTGGCTCGCACTCAAACGCATCCTCCGCTGCAACCCCTGGGGCGGCTCGGGCTACGACCCGGTGCCCTAAACGATACCCTCTATAGCAGTTACCATATAAAAAGGCTGACCTCACAACTATCTGAGGCCAGCCTTTTATCATAACTATCTGAAGGTGGATCTATAAATTCGAAAATAAGCAACTCCTCCTCGCTGAGCAAGCTCAGCATTGGACTGTAAATTTGCAATAGCAAACTACAAAGCCTAAAAGACATTTGTAGAACCCACCATTATTCATTACTCAATCGTAAGCTTCTGCGTGATAAGACCTTGGGAGGTAATGACGGCTACAATATAGAGACCCGAAGAAAAGGACTGCACATCTATTTCGACAGTGAAGCCTGTAGCATCCTGGTCGTAAACCGCATGCCCCTGAAGGTCGTAAAGGGTGACGCGGCGAAGTGCTGCCGACGAGGCCACCACCACTCTGCTGCTGGCAGGATTAGGCGAGAGGCTGATATAGGGCGTTAGCTGTGAGGCAATCCCCTCGGTACCGGTATGGCGGACGAAGCGTACCGTGTCGCTCCATTCACTGAAGGCCTCGCCTTCGAAGCAGGTGCCGCGCACTCGTGCGGCATACTCCACCCCTGGGGTGAGGCCGCGCAGCATAAAACTCTCTGTCGTGCAGGGCTCCACCGTATAGCTCTCCACCGAGTCTTCGGCAGGACCGTAAGCCACCTGCCATGTTTGGTTGAAACGGCCTCGATCCCACGTCAAATAGGCATAGTTGGAATCCTGGTAAGGCATCCCGAAGTTGCGAACTCCTTTGCAGGAATCCGGCACGCGATACGACCCCGTGGTGTCGATAATGGGAAAAATGCAGAAGAGGTCGCCTTTATCGCGGTACAGCCATCTGCCATCGCCGTGCAGTATCTTGTAGTAATAATGCTGCGTCCAACAGTTAGGGTTGTTAATAGTCTTCGTAGATATTGTTATCGGCATTACGTCATACCCATGGAAGGTGTGGGTCTCAAGATCCAAGATACTATGGTTGTTCGTAGCCGAGACTATAAATTCGCCCTCTACCTCTATCGATTTCTCGAAAAAGGTCTCATAGACGGGCACGATGCGACACCTAACCGATGTTGTGTCAAGATTATGTAAATCAATGTCAAGCCAATCATCCCAAAGAGAGAAGACTTTCATGCAGCGTGCCGTGTCAAGAGCATTGTAGCCATTCGCCGCAATCATCACCAATCCGCTGTCCATCACTGGTACAGCCTCAGATACTCTTCCCAATTGTCAAAAGTTGTATCATCAACATGATAAGCTCCCCCATCGCCGTTCTCCGACCAGAGGTAGCCGCATAGGGGGTCTTGATGTGTCCACATAGCTATGGCTATACCAGCCAACTTTATGGGAGTTGAAGTGTTAAAGTAATTGGAAACCTCCAAATAGTGCTGCCTATCAAACCACAAGCCACGACATTCTCGATGATTCGCCAGTGGACAATCTATCGAATCAAACCATAAGTTATACCATATATGTCACATCCGGTCTCTCCAATGTATCCTTCGGATGAGAGACCCGCTGTGCCGACATCGATCCTGCAACAAGTACCAAAAAAATAAAAATCAACTTCTTCATAACATATTGTATTTTATATGGTTAATATTCAACTCTGCAATCACTACTTGGAGTGTAGGTGACTCTGTTGGGTGTATAATTGCTTGTGGTGGGTTCTATAAAATCATTTTAGCCTCCCGAATGGGCAGAACCCGTTAGCCCATCTTTCAGCTACATTGTTTTTGTGCTGCAAAGTTACACTTTTTTCTCATATATAACATATTTTTTTTCTTATTTTTTGTGGGGGGGGCATATTATTGATATTCAGTAAAATATGTCTTTTGTTTTTTATTAGGATACAATCCATTCGGGATGGTACTTGCCGATTTGCACCAATCTGCACATGTTATAAGTCGTTTGAAAAATGATTATTCCTTGAAAGATTCGTACTGCTCACGGGCGATGGGTGTCTCTGGGTCGATAATCAGGACTTCATCGTAGGTGAGGTCGTAGAGGTGATAGACGAGGTGGTCGATTTCAGATTCTAATACACTCGTATTACAATGGTTATAGATTCCATCAATTATCGTTGAAGCAATGTTCGACACCTTTTCTTGAATATCCTTTATAGCCAGTGAACAGTGATGAGTTATCGGGCAAATGTTTCTTCACCGTTCACTGATCACTGTTCACTGATTACTATTATTTCAAGAAAGTCTCGTAGTAGTCGAACATCTTCTCGTAGAGGTGGATGCGGTCGTAGCCACGCACGTTGTGCTCGTGGTGGGGATAGATGAAGTAATCGACCTGCTTGCCAGCCTTGATGCAGGCATCGATAAACTCGATGCTGTTCTGCCACACAACGGTGTTGTCTTCTGCTCCGTGGATGACGAGGAGACGACCTTCAAGGTCTTTGGCCTTGGCGGTGAGGGCGTTGTTGGCATAGCCTTCGGGGTTCTCATCAGGCATGTCCATATAGCGCTCGCCGTACATAACTTCGTACCATTTCCAGTCGATGACGGGACCGCCTGCGCAACCCACCTTGAAGATTTCGGGGTGGGCAAGTTTCATGGTGATAGTCATGAAGCCGCCGAAGCTCCAGCCTTCCACGCCCATGCGGTCTTGATCGACGTAGGGCAGCGACTGGAGGTATTTGACGCCTTCCATCTGGTCGGCCATCTCGATGGTGCCGAGCTGGCGATGGGTGCAGCTCTCGAACTCGAAGCCACGGTTGTCGGTGCCGCGGTTATCGACGGTGAAGACGACATAGCCCTGCTGGGCGAGGTAGAGGAAATAGAGGTTGCCGCCGCCCAGCCAGTCATCCGTGACCAGCTGGCTGTGAGGGCCGCCATAGACATAGACGAGGGTGGGATACTTCTTGCTCTTGTCCATGTTGGGAGGGGTGATGAGGCGATAGTAGAGGTCGGTCACGCCGTCGGCGGCCTTGATGGTGCCCATCTCGATGCCGGGCATGGCATAGTCGGCCAAGGGGTTGTCGAGCTGATAGAGCGTGCTGAGGAGCCTGTTTTTCTTGATGTCGCGGACCTGTGCGCAGCCGGGGTTATCGACGCTGCTGAACATGTCGATGATGGTGCTGCCGTCGTTGCTGACGATGACGCTGTGGGTGCCGTGCTCGGGGGTGAGGAGGGTCATTGCACCCGTGGCGAGGTTGACCTTATAGGCATAGCGGCCAGTGAGGCCGTCCTTGTTGGCATAGACGAAGATGTTCTCGCACTTGGCGTCGAAGCCGATGAAGCCTTCCACCTCATACGCGCCCTGGGTCACCTGGCGGAGCATCTCGCCATCTGTGTTGTAGAGATAGAGGTGCTTGTAGCCGTCTCTCATGCTGAACCAGAGGAACTGCTCGGGGTTGTTGGGGAGGAAGATCATGGCGTCGCAGGGCTCAACATAGCGCGGGTTCTGCTCCTCAAAGAGGACGGTGTCGAACTCGCCATCCTGGGCAGAATAGCGTTCAAGCCACATGTGGTTCTGCTCGCGGTTGATTTTGGCAATATAGATGTATTCCTCCGTGGGGTTCCAGCAGATGTTGGTGAGGTACATCTCGCGCTCGGCAACGCTCTCGTCGCGGCGCGTGTCCATATAGACGATGTTGTCGTTGGCGGGGTTATAGACACCGAGGGTCACCTCGTGGCTCTTCATGCCGGCCATGGGGTATTTAAAAGGCTGCTCGCGGGCGATGCGTGCTGTGGTGTTGACAAGGGGGTAGTCGGTGACCATGGACTGGTCCATGCGGTAGAAAGCCAGATAATTGCCCTTGGGCGACCAGAAGGTGCCCTTCTCGATGCCGAACTCGTTGCGATGGACGGACTGGCCATAGACGATGTCCTGGTCGGGGTCTTCGATGGCAAAGACCTTGTCGCCGTTCTTGACATAGAGGTTGGTGCCGACAGTGTAGGCAGTCTTATAGCCGTTCTTCTCCACATCGAGATGCGCGGCCTCTTCATCGGTGGCAATTCTGCCCAAGGAGACGAGGGTCTTCTTGGCTATGTTGTACTGCATAATCTCGCCTTCTTCCATGAAGCGGATTTCTTTGGCATTGACGAAAGTGACCTGGGGAGGACGGCTCCAGCCATCTTTGCCAACAGCCGCAACTGTGATGTTGAGGGTGCTGAGGATGGTGGTGGGCTTGACCTTGCCGGGCTGACCCATATAGAGGACGTCATCCTGTATGTAGGCAATCTGGTTGGTGTTGCCCACAAACTGAAGGTTTCTTATCGGAGCCTGCGGATAGAGGCCGCGGGTCATAAGCTGCTTGCTGCTGAGCATCTTATTCTGCGCAAAAACGCCAGCCGTCAAAGCCAGCGTTAATGCGAAAAGGAGCAATCTTTTCATGTATGTCTGTATTTTTAATAATTCTTCCAATTGCGGAAACGGAGGTTGAAGACGCCGAAGAAGGCCTCTTTGAAAATCTTCATGCTCATCTTGGAGGTGCCGAGAACGCGGTCGGTGAAGATGATGGGCACCTCATAGAGTTTGAAGCCGAGGCGCGTGGCGGTGTATTTCATCTCAATCTGGAAGGCGTAGCCGACAAACTTGACCTTGTCGAACTTCATCTTCTCCAGCACGCGGCGGCTGTAGCAGACGAAGCCTGCCGTGGCATCCATCACCTTCATGCGGGTGACGGTGCGGACATACACGGAGGCATAGTACGACATCATCAGGCGGCCCATGGGCCAGTTCACCACGCTAATCTTGCCATCCACGTAGCGGGAGCCCACAACCACGTCGCCCTTGCCCGTAGAGCAAGCCTCGTAGAGGCGGGGCAGGTCGTCGGGATTGTGCGAGAAGTCGGCATCCATCTCAATCATATACTCGTAGCCGTGCTCCAAGCCCCAGCGGAAGCCGTCGAGGTAGGCCGTGCCCAAGCCCAGCTTGCCTTTGCGCTCCTTGATGAAGAGGCGGTTGGGGAACTCCTGCATGAGGCGTTTCACAATATCGGCAGTGCCGTCAGGCGAATTATCCTCGACGATGAGCATATCGAACTCCTTGTCGAGCGAAAAGACCTTGCGGATAATATTCTCAATATTCTCTTTCTCGTTGTATGTAGGTGTAATTACCAGTGTGTCAGACATATCACTATATATTTTAATTAATTACTATCTAAATATAAACTAACGCCTTCTGCGACGAAGCAGGAACGGCAGTATCGCCAGCCAGCCCACGATAACGCCCAGGCAGTTGGCAATCATATCGTTGATATCAAATCCGCGGTAAGGCAGCAGATATTGCACAAACTCGGTGAAGAGGCCTATCAGCAGAGCCGTGCCAAGGATGCACAGCGGCCGCTTCTTCATCCAGTCCATCAACGCCACAGCGCAGAAAAGATAGACCGAAGCATGGAGCAGATGGTCAACACGCAGGCCGAAGATGAAATTATTCAGCGGGATGCCCAGCGCGCCCACAGGAGCCCACATCAGCAAGGCCAGCAAGACGAAATAGGCCACCGCCCATTTGCGGCGGGCATTGCTGTTGGCCATGCGCACCACAAAGCTCTTCAGGCTCTTTCGGCGCAATATCTGGCGCGAGCGCTTGCGCCACCACTCACCCTCGCAATCCACCATGGTGCCGTCGGCACGCTGCACGGCCATGAGCTTGGCAAGCACATCCTTGCGCGTCACACGCTCATACTTATAGCAGTTGTCGCCACGGAACACATACACCTCGCCCTCCGTCTTCATCAAACGATGGATAACGAAATGACCCTCGTGAAAGAAGAGATAGACCTCGCCCTTCTTCACCACCTCATCGGCAGCCAAAGGCCGAAGCGTCACCTTCTCGCCTCTTCCGCTGATGATAGGCTGCATGCTGGCACCGCCAAAAGCCATGACCACCGTGCGGCCAGCCTTGAGCCGCTCGCACATCTCCTGCAACAAGAAGTTGTCAGGACTATTGGGCAGAGATATGTGCATCGTTTCCATGAACAGCAATATTAATGTTTCTTTCTAATTATATGACCCTATCAATGCTTGCAAGAGCCGAAGATGGCATCGTGGCTCGTCCATGCGGCAGCAGCGTCGGGCAGGCATGCCAGATGGAACACCGGCGTGCAGGAGACCACGTCGGAAAGCATATCCACAATCAAATCCTGGAACGCCTCATCCTGTGCCAGCGCCGGCGGACACGAAGGCTGCAAAGCCGAGAAAGCCTCCAGTACGCCCAGGCGGCGGACCTTGTTGCTCGGAGCCTGCGAAAGACGCAGCACGGCAGCCAGCGGATAACGTTCGCGGATGAAATAGTCCGACTTGCCGCTCCACGGCGAGCCATAGATATAGGCCTTGCCATCCTCCACAGCCAAGAACGGGCTGTCATCATTCAGACGATGCGTGTTGGGGATATGCTCCATCCACAGCCTCGTATGCGTGCTCTTGCCCGTGCCGCTCTCGCCAAGGCACAGCACAGCCTTGTTCTCATGCACCAGCACCGAAGAGTGGATCAGCGTCAGCTTGCTCTTGGCAGCAAGCATATTCACAGCCATCCACATCGCAAAACGCAGCATCGTAACATCATTCCCCACAGTAGCCTCCACCACATCGCCGCCAGCATAGCGCATCAGCAGCGGCGCAATCGACTTGTCTCTCGGCTCCATATAGAAATAATACGCGCCCTCAGACCTGGCAAAAACACTGTCGATGTCATTCTCGGCAAAAACGAAATTATACAGCACATCCCACTGAGCAGGCTTCTCAATCGAACTGCCGAAAACAACACTCCACTCCTTGTCGGAGCCTGCCGTGATGAACGTGGCAAAACCCGGTATGCCATAATGCAGCAACCTGGGCTCCATGTTGCCATACACATCCAGATGATGGCCGGCGAGAGAAAACGAAATACGATTCTGCATAACGATCACTCAGCTAAAAGAAGATTATTTTCTCTGATATTGTCAATCCACTTCTGAGCATCGGCACGAGCCACAGACTCCTCCACCTCGTAATTATCCATCAGAACCTGGACGGCATCATCCAAAGAGAACTCTTTGCCCATCAGCTCATTCCACATCAGCAGAGCCGAATCATTAAAAGCGACGACACGAGTCAAATCCTCGCTCGTCTTACCTTGCAAGAGAATAATATTCTCACCCGCAACCTTGCGGACCTTATAAATTGGATTAATTTTCATGGTGCAAAGATACGACTTTTTTTTCAATTAGCAGAAAAAAAAATGCAAAACCGCACTATTCACCACTTCCACAGCCATATACGCCCCCAAATTTCCCGCCCCAAACGCACCCTCCAGCCGCCAAAACCCACCCTCGCACACCCCATAATCCCCTACTTCCGCCCCTGCCCCCATCACACGCCATCCTTCACCCTTCACCCACCTAAAAAGGCAGCCCGCGAACCCTAAATTTTAACATTTCGCAGCCCGCCCCCGCCACGCCGAAATCGAATCCCAGCCCACGTCTTTCACCTCCATTCAAGCTCCGCCTTAGCTCCGCCTTAGCTTCGCTCTAGCTCCGCTCGTAGGAGCGAAGAAAAAGTGGTGCCCAAAGGGGTCTAAGACACCCCTTCGACGCCCCATCTCCGCCCCTAAAAGCCGCCATCCCACGACCCAGATTTTAACATTTCAGCCAGAGCAAATCCACAGGCTGAAATCAGACCAACATCCATCAACCATCCAACCCATTTTTCACAAACAACCACCAAATGCCCATACCCTCAAAAAATCAACCCCACAACCCACCATCCCCCACCCCCAATAGAACCAGTCGAATGAGTCGAACGAGGTCCTTTTCCTTTCGACAGAACAAAATATGAAGGCTGCACATTCCTAAAAAAGCAGACCTCAGTCGAACGAATCGAACCAGTCGAACGAGGTCAAACACCTTCGACATACAAAACACCATTCTATAAAGACTTTTTTTGATTTAATCGAAACATACCTTTACCCCCTTCCGAAAGTCATCAGCAGGGGGCCGGCCTAGAAACAATAATAACCTATATTAGCCGACGACCACGTCTGCCACACAAAAACACAACTGATATACAACAACTTACGATGTGGTTATATAGAAGGGGAGGCTGCCGCACCACATTTTCACGCCAACCAGCTACGGGCCGCACGGCATATCTTCGCTATTGTCCGACCCGACATACGCAATAAAAAAAGGGAGACTCAAACGAATCCCCCCCTGTAAAAGATTGGCAAACTACTTTCCCACAAACTTGAGCAGTCCGCAGTCAGCCATATCCACGGAGCATCATTCCTCAGAATCATTGTACCAGCAGAACCAGACCCCGGTCTCCTTATCATAACGAACTACAAATTCCGTTATGCCGTTTTCTTCTTTCATCTTTTCCATCCAGTCCGCCACTTCTCCTATGTCTGTTGATGCAAAACTATGTAACTTTTTGGGGAGCTCCGATGTATAGTACCCGAAATAGAAAACATTCTTATTGCCATCTTGTTTAATCGAAATACTGACGGTGTTGCCCGGACGGTATCCATGCTGAAGTAAGATAAGCTTACACACAACAGGATCCATCGGACCAAATCCGAACTCGCCTGGGGCAGCCAGATATGTCACAGTGTCGCATGAGATATACTTGACCAATGATACTACATCATTGGTTTCGGACAATGTGGCTAAGCCACTGTTGCTCCGATTGCAATCCTTGGCTTCATCCTTCTTGCACGAGACCGATAAAGTCATAATCGAAACTGCCGCAATCATGAATGCAGTTCTAAACAATGTGTTCTTCATTTTACGTTCTTTTTAAATGATTAATTACTAAATGTGATTTTGACAGATACCTGGAAAACAATCGACGCGTCATGATGTTTTTTGACTCTGTTATCTTATAGTAACATTGGAGTGACCAAATGAGACATCAGAAATAAAATTATTTTCTATTTTTCTCACCAGCCTGCTTCATATTGCTGGTCAATAGCTTCACTACGTCTTTGAAGTCGTTTCCAGACCTCAACCTGCTGTAAATGAAAATCGTCCGCTGGCTATAAGAGATTCCCATAACGCACGACTTCCTCCAAATAGTCTTCCCGTCCTGCCCACACGGAGAAGGCAATGCGGGGTTTCTCCTGTCTCTGATTGCAATTGTAATATCGCAACCAGAATGGCGATAGACAGTATCCTTAGGCGACTTCATCGAAAGTTTTTGACAGACATTGACAAATACAGCATGATTGGCACATCGGATGAGCGTGACCGTTTCGCGATGGCCTCCGACAGGAACACGATACATTTCGGCCACTTCAACCCCTGGAATCTTACTGAATGACTTGTAAATAGGCGTTTGGGCAAACCCCAGCGATGTGGCTGCGACCAGCACAACTATTAATAGTATTCTTCTCATGATGGATTAGTAATTGTCAATTCGTACCACTGATAAATAGCTTCATCCGATAGATTTGTATTAGCTATCATACGCGTAGCCGTTGTATAATACAACGTGAGCGATATTCCCAATATAAGCACCGCCACGGCAGCTATGCGCAACAGCTTCTTACTACGTCTAATCGGCTGGCACGACAAGTCAGAGCAGCCAACCCCAAGTGGCGAAGACTCTATTCGGCTCAAGCCAAGATAGGTGTAATGCCTCAAAGCCAAAGGCTTTATCAAACGGGCATCCTTTGGGTAACGTTCTGCCAACTGGGGATCAGTCAAGAAGGCCTTGAACAAACAGTCCAGTTCTTCCGAAGATAACTCTTTCTTGTAATAACGGTTTAACAAAGAATCAATGTCGGGCATCATTATCAAAAGTATCTATATCGTTAATATACTGTTTCAATTGTTGGCGGCTGCGGGTAAGTTGACGGCGTACAGCATAGAGACTTTTACCTGTTTGACAAGCAATCTCTTGGCACGAGTAGCCTTCAATATCGTGCAACACCAAGACCCTTCTCCCCCATGGCGTAAGCAAGGCAAGAAGGTCATCAATCTCCTCGGCGGCTGGAAACGAAATACCACTCTCACATCTATCGATATCGACAAAAGGATGTAAGCGTTGTTCTCGAAGGATATTAAGGCATTTGAACCGAACAACCCTATAAAGAAAACCTCCCACATTCTGTATGTTATCAAGACAAAACACTCCGCTCTGACATTCCAGCATCACGTCCTGCATGACATCCATTGCTTGGTCCACATCGCCTAAAATCTCAATAGCCCGTTGCAACAAGGAACCATAATATGCTTTGTAGATTTCAGTAACGTCCATTCTCTATTACAATATACTATATGTAACATCAAATAGCATAAATAAGACATTCTGTAAATAAAATTGTTATTTTGATTCTTTGGCTTTGCAAGAGACAAGGATCTCTGTGCAGCCCGGGCAACACCTTCCTATGCGCATAAAACAAAAAAGGGAGCCGTCCGGCTCCCTTCTATAAAAGATTGGCGGCGACCTACTTTTCCACAAACAAGTGCAGTA
>JAKSML010000018.1 GCA_024400665.1 Bacteroidales bacterium | reverse complement strand
TTTGTTCTCCGCTGCGCTATCGAAAGTCCACAGGACTTTCTTTTTGTTCTCCGCTGCGCTATCGAAAGTCCACAGGACTTTCTTTTTGTTCTCCGCTACGCTATCGAAAGTCCACTGGACTTTCTTTTTTGTTCTCCGCTACGCTATCGAAAGTCCACTGGACTTTCTTCATTCTTTTAGCACTTCGATTACGCCGGCGTGCTGGGTGTAGATGTTGACGCCGTGGGCTTTGAAGAGGAAGAAGTAGGTGCCGGTGGGGGCGCGCTGTGCTGCGGGGTCCCACCAGTCTTCGTCGGTGGCGATGTTGGTTTTGTGATAGACAGGTGTGCCCCAGCGGTTGAGGATGGTGAGCTCGTTGTATTTGAAGCAGTTGTTCTCTATGAGGCCGCCGATGACGAATTTGTCGTTGGCGCCGTCACCGTTAGGTGTCACCACGTTGGTGAAGGTGAGCGAGGTGTCGCAGTGGTCGCCTTCCCAGTAGATGTGTAGGTTGTAGTGGATGATGCTGTCGCAGCCGGCTTCGTTGTAGGTGTGGTAGATGAAGTCGGCAATGGTGTCGTTGAAGATGGTGTCGAAGGCGAACCAGGGCAGCTGTGCTTCGAGGATGCTGTCGTAGATGGTGGTGTCGGTGCTGGGGACGATGTGGAGCGAGAAGGTGAGGATGCTGTCCTCGCCGTGGCTGCCAGCCTGGGCGAAAGTGTAGTCGCCCTCGTGGTCGAAGGTGAGGGTGTCGTATGTCACGGGCAGCTGGTCGGGGCAGGCGTAGTAGAAGACGGTGTCGTAGTGGTTGAAATAGACTTTGAGGTGATAGTCGATGGTGGTGTCGCAGCCTGCGAGACCAGTGGGACGGATAAAGGTGGTGTCGATATTGCTGAGGAAGGTGGTGTCGAAGCGTTGCCACGGCAGCTGGTTTTCGACGATGGTGTCGGACAGTTCTTGGTAGAGGGGTGTGTGTATGGTGATGAAGATAGAGTCGTTGATGGTGTCGCAGGCGGTGGGGTCGGTGTTGCGCAGATGGTACCAGCCAATGTAGGCGGTGTCGGCTATTATATAGAGGGAGTCGGCCTCGGTGTTGAAGAAGCCGTTGGGGCCGGTGAGCTGGAAGTGATTGATGTCCTCCCGTTCAAATTCGAAGAACACGGTATCGCCCTGACAGTAGTGTTGGTCCATGTTGAAATACATATAGCCTTTGTCGAGGGCATAGTCGGTGAGGATGGTGAATGTGCTTCCGCAGAGGGTGTCGATGTCGTTGCGAAGTTCGGCCAGCTGGAATGGGGCGGGATTGTAGAGTCTGTCGAAGCCGGATTGCCATTCAAACGTGCCGAAAGCCCGTGTGGTGTCGTTCCAGTCGTTTGAGAGGTGGATGGTGGACGTCGGGTCGCCAGATGAGAGACTGAACTGATTCTTGGTAGAGTCTGGAACGTATAGACCGTACATATTGTGTGAGCAGAAGGCGGTGGGGGTGAGTGCAGCCTGGCAGGAACCGGAGCAGTTCTTGCGAGGCAGTTCGGTGCCACCAAAGTAGCCGTAGTAGTAGGCGGTGGCGAAGGCGGCCACGGGCTTGTCAAACTCGTAATAGTTGGTGCTGCTGTAGGTGAAGGCGGTCGTGTCGTCGCCACGGTTGAGGATGAACGAGGTGCGGTAGTTGTTGCCAAAATAGAGACAGCGGGTGCTGTCGTATAGGGGGTAGAAGGTCACTTGCAGGTTTTCGAATTCGTTTTGTTCAAAGCGTTGTAGTTCATATTCTTTGCCAAGCAGACGGGTAGGGACCAGCTGCTCCCCAATGACATTGTAGTGGTCGTTTTCTCTGCTGGTGACGCTGTCGGCGGTGATGTTGACAGCGATGGGGTGGTTGGAGGTGACGATGCTGCCGCCCAGCTGGTGCTGCGGGTCGGTGCTGGCGGCGGGGGCATAGTAGGTCTGGCCGCGCTGGAGGGTGATGTTGAGCGGAGTGTGGGCGGGGGTGCCGCAGAGAAGGTCGGCAGCGGGGTCTATCTGCACCTGGGTGTGGTCCTCGGTAGCGATGATTTCGATGCAGGTGCGGAGCGAGCGTATGTAGTTGTCATCGTAGGGACGGGTCCTGTTCTTGGGCGCTGGGACAAGGAAATGGGTGCCCAGGGCGTTGTGGCCCTTGAGGGTGTAGTGGTCGCGCGAGATGAAGACGCTGGTGACGGGGGCGGAGGTGGTGGCGTGGATGCCTGTGGTTCGATAGCAGGTGTCGCCACGCATATATACGCTGGTGCCTGTTTGGAAAGCCCAGTTGGGAGGCAAGTTCTGAGTAAAGGAGCGGTCGGAAATTACCTCACCCGTGGCAGTGTCCATGTCGAAAAATTCAACGTGGATGTCGGTCGATTGGTCGTAGGTGTAGAATGCGTGGTCCGCCGTAGTCATGCGGTGCAACGTATAGTAGGGGTAGGCAAACCAAAAAGAAGTGTCGGTCTGTGCTTTCGCACCGAAGAACAGCAGCGTGAACAACGTGAGTGCCAAGATGTTTCTTTTCATGGGTGACGTATAATGAGAGGCAGAGATGTTGATGTGCGTTGTGGTTTATTTGTCGTGGAGCACTTCGATTACGCCGGCGTGCTGGGTGTAGATGTTGACGCCGTGGGCTTTGAAGAGGAAGAAGTAGGTGCCGGTGGGGGCGCGCTGTGCTGCGGGGTCCCACCAGTCTTCGTCGGTGGCGATGTTGGTTTTGTGATAGACAGGTGTGCCCCAGCGGTTGAGGATGGTGAGCTCGTTGTATTTGAAGCAGTTGTTCTCTATGAGGCCGCCGATGACGAATTTGTCGTTGGCGCCGTCACCGTTAGGTGTCACCACGTTGGTGAAGGTGAGCGAGGTGTCGCAGTGGTCGCCTTCCCAGTAGATGTGTAGGTTGTAGTGGATGATGCTGTCGCAGCCGGCTTCGTTGTAGGTGTGGTAGATGAAGTCGGCAATGGTGTCGTTGAAGATGGTGTCGAAGGCGAACCAGGGCAGCTGTGCTTCGAGGATGCTGTCGTAGATGGTGGTGTCGGTGCTGGGGATGATGTGTAGCGAGAAGGTGAAGATGCTGTCCTCGCCGTGGCTGCCAGCCTGGGCGAAAGAGTAGTCGCCCTCGTGGTCGAAGGTGAGGGTGTCGTAGGTCACGGGCAGCTGGTCGGGGCAGGCGTAGTAGAAGGCGGTGTCGTAGTGGTTGAAATAGACTTTGAGGTGATAGTCGATGGTGCTGTCGCAGGCGTTGTCCGCTCCCGGGCGGAAGATGAGGGTGTCGGCGTCGTAGGAGAAGGTGATGCCGAAACGTTGCCACGGCAGCTGGTTCTGGACGATGGTGTCGAAGATGGCGTCGTTATAGCTTTCCATGACGGCGATGGTGATGGAGTCGGTGAGGAGCTTGCTGTCGCAGTCCAAAGTGTCGTAGGCGGAGATGTGGTAGGTGCCCGAGGCTGTGGTGTCGGCTGGGAGGACGACGGTGTCGCCTGCGACGCTGATGTGTAGTCCGTTGGGGCCGTCGAGCACCAGGTCGTCAACGCCGTAGCGGTGGAGGGGCAGGCGGATGCTGTCGCCGGTGCAGAAGATGTGTTGCGAGGAGTCGAAGTAGAGGAACGACGGCGATACGGAGTCGTAGCTTGTATGGCATGTGAAAGAGTTGAACGTAGTGCTTTGTTCGTTGCCAAAGAGGATGAATTTGCCTGTTGAATTTATATATGACATAAGACCGTCCCATTGCGTTTTATTGAACCCCCATGATAGGGTACTATCGCCAGGGAATGGACTGAAAGTTAAGAATACTTGTGAGACGGCGTGTCCGTAGCAGATTCGAGTGAACGAGCTTGTGTCGGCTGTTTTGCAGATGACGTAGCAGAAGCGCCCGTTCCCAACGAAGGAAACGTTGGTCCCATTCACAGGTGCATAGCTGACCATTGAAGCCTGTCGTGACCCTGTGCAATCGAGGTGCGGCAGGAGGGTGCCTCCAATATTGGTAGGAGGGGGCGGGTTCAAAGGCATTTGGTCTATTGTGGTTTGAAAGACGGCCACAGGTTTGTCGGCAACGATATAGTGTATCTCAATGGCGGTGTCGAGAAGGCAGTTGTAGAAGCCGCCCGGGCTGATTGTCCGTCCGATGTCTGTGCCGTCGATGGTGACAGAGGTGTTGCTCTCGGTGGGGAAGATAAAGATACGGCTTTCGCTGCTAAATTTTGTGATGGCGGCGTAGCGGGAACCCAGCATATTGACGGGCACAAGCTGCTCGCCGAGGTCGTCGATGCTGAGCGTGTCGTCGTGAAGGACAGAGACCGAGGGGTAGGAGACATTCACGGCGATGGGGCGTGAAGCGTGGATTGTAGTGCCGGTGATGTCGTTGTTGGCGCTGTTGTCATCGAGCATGATGGTATAACATTCGCCCTGCTGGAGGGTGATGTTGAGGGGGGTGAAGGCCGGTATGCCGCCGTAGAGCGAGACGTAGGCGTGGATTTGGATGTCGGTGTTGTCCTCGGTGGCGATAATCTCGGCAGAAGGATGCGCACCTGCGTCGAGAGGATAATAATTCTGTCCGGGGACAAGGAAGTCGGTGCCGAGGGCGGTGTGGCCTTTGAGGGTGTAGCGTTCGCCCGAGGTACCGTGCTTGTCGTAGCAGCAGTCGATGGGGACATTGGAGGTGACGTGGACGCCACGCCGTTGTGGCGTCATGACTTGGTAGCCGTTCATGGCGGGGATGGGAACACCTTGATGGCTGAAAGCGTTGAGGGTGAGGCTGGTGGTGTATGTGGTGTCATCGTAAAGGAACTCCACGGTGATGTTGGCTGGCGAATCGTAAGTGGCACAATGTATTTCCTGCGAAGTGTCGTAGCATATCACTGGCAGTGCAAACCAGAACTCGGTGTCGGACTGTGCTTTTGCGCCGAGGAACAGAAGCATGAGTACAATCGTTATGAGCAGCCGTTTCATGTCTTATTTTTAAGTATATATAATTTGCAAAAATACACTTTTTTTTCGACATGGATGACTTTTTTGAAAAAAATACAGGGCATCACACATTGCGATGCCCTGTATCTTTATGTATGATAGGTGATTAGTATCCGAAGATGTCTTCGAGGGTGAGTTTCTTCACTTTGCCGAATTTGGCCAGTTCGTTGAAGTTCATGTCGCTTTCTTTGCCTAAGCACATATAGACTTTCTTCTGTCCTTTGATGTACTTGTGGTTGAAGTTGACGACATCCTGCATGGTGATGGCGGGATAGGCTTCGAAGAGCTCTTTGGAGTGGTTCTTCTTCAGGCTGTAGCCCATCTTCTCGTAGGAGAGGTAGCTGTTGATGATGCCAATCTTGGTGGTGCGCTGGGTGCGAATGTTGTTGATCTGTGCATCTTTGGCAAGCTGGAAGTTGGCCTCGGCCACGGGCATCTCGTTGAAGAGTTCGTTGAAGGCGTTGAGGGCATCGACGAGCTTGTCGTTCTGGGTGGCGATGATGGCGTGGTTCACGAAGTAGCCGTCCTTGTCGCTGGGCGAGCTGTAGAAGCTCTGGGCGCTGTAGGCGAGGGAGCGTTTCTCGCGCATCTCCTGGAAGACGATGGCGTTCATGCTGCCGCCGAAATACTCGTTGAAGATGTTGATGACGGGAGCGTTCTTGAAGTTGAACTTCTCGCTGCGGAAGTATTCGCGCATGTAGGTCTGGTTGGCGTTGTAGTCAACGAAGTAGAGCACATTCTCGTTCACAGCCTTGGGCTGGACTTTCTTGTTGGCGGGGGTCTTGAGGTTCATCTTGTGGTCGCTGCCGACGGAGTTCTTGGCGATGTCCTTGAGGCTCTCGGGGCCGTAGTAGAGGATGCGGTGCTTGTAGTGGAAGAGCTGGTGCATGGCATCGGTGAGCTGCTTGCAGGTGAAGGCTTTCAACTGGGCCTCGCTGAGCTGGTCCTTGGTGGGGCTGTCGTCGCCATAGATGCCGTAGTTGGCAAGGGCGGAGAAGCAGCTCTGCTGGTTGTGCTTGGCGTTTTCGCGGCTCTTGAGGATGCGGGCCACAAGCATCTGCAGGGCTTGGTCGTCGGGCTGGCAGCTGGTGATGATCTCATCGACGAGTGCAACAGCCTTGTCCATGTTCTCGCTCAAGCCGCTGATGTTGACATTGATGTTCTCAGCACCTACGCTGACGCTGTAGTTGCAGGCCAGTTTGTAGAACTCCTGCTGGAGCTGTTCGGCGGTGTGCTGGGGTGTGCTGAGGTATTCGAGCACGTCGGCTGCGAGGTCGATGGTCTTGCCCTGCATACCGGCGCGGCTGCCGAAGTCGAAGCGATAGACCAGGTTGAAGGTCTCGTTCTCGGTGTTCTGCACATAGAGAATCTCGGCGCCGTTGGTGGCTTTGCCTTTCTGGAGGTCTTTGCTGAAATCGACGTATGAGGGCTCGATGGGCTTGACCTGGCGGCTCTTGATGTCTTTCAGGAAGGCGCTCTCATTGTCGCGGCCCACCTCGATGGGGGTGATAGGAGGCTTGGAGACCTTGAGGATGGGCTCGGGCTCGCCTTTCAGCTTGTTGACGATAACGTAGTTGTTGTCTTTGAAGAGGCGGTTGGCGAAATTGACAAGGTCTTGCTTGGTGATTCTGGAGAGGACGTTGATCTCGTTGCAGACGTCGCCCCAGTTGCGGTGCTCGACAAATGCGTAGGCCATCTGGCTGGCGCGGCTGTTGTTGCTCTCAGCGCGTTTCATGATGGCGAGCTTCATGTTGTTGATGGCTGCTTCGAGCATCCAGTCATCGAACTTGCCCTGCTTTACGAGAGCAATCTGCTCGTCGAAGAGTGCCTGGACCTGTTCGAGGGTCTGGCCTGCCACAGGCTGGCCGCCGAACATGAAGGCGCCGTAGTCGTTGAGGGTATAGGTGCCGGCGTAGGCGCCCATGCAGCGCTGCTGCTGGTTGATGTTGAGGTCGATAAGGCCGCATTTGCCGTTGTTGAGCACGCTTTCGAGAAGGTCGGCGAGCATGGCGTCGCGGCTGCCGTTACCGCTGTCGATACGATAGGCGCGGATGGTGTTCTCGGCATCGAGGCCGCTCACGGTCTTGGTGATGACGCTGGTGATAGGAGCCTCTTTCTCGTAGGTGAACTCAGGCAGCTGCACGGGCTTCATGGCACCCCAGTATTTGTCGATAATCTTGATGGCCTCGTCGGGGTCGAAATCGCCGGCCATAGAGATGCAGATGTTGTTAGGCACATAGTACTGAGCCACGAAGTTGCGGATGTTGCGCATCGAAGGGTTCTTCAGATGCTCCTGGGTGCCCAGGGTGGTCTGGGTGCCGTAGGGGTGGTGGGGGAAGAGGGCGGCAAACATAGCGTCGTTGGCTTTGCGGCTGTCCTTGGTGAGGCTCATGTTCTTCTCCTCGTAGATGGTCTCCAGCTCGGTGTGGAAGAGGCGCAGCACAAGGTGCTGGAAACGGTCGGCCTCAATCTCGCACCAGGTCTCAATCTGGTTGTTGGGGATGTTCTCGACATACATGGTGTAGTCGTTGCTGGTGAAGGCGTTGGTGCCGGTGGCGCCGATGGCGCTCATGGCCTTGTCATACTCGTTGGCGACGGCAATCTTGGAGGCCTCGTAGCTGAGGCTGTCAATCTTGTGGTAGATGGCGGCGCGGGTGGCCTCGTCGTCAAACATGCGGTAAGCCTCGAAGAGGTCCTCAATCTGCTGGATGAGCACCTTCTCCTTAGCCCAGTCGGTGGTGCCGAGACGCTCGGTGCCCTTGAACATCATGTGTTCGAGATAGTGGGCGAGGCCGGTGGTCTCGTGGGGGTCGTTCTTAGAGCCGGCGCGGACGGCGATGTAGGTCTGCACCTTGGGAGCATCCTTATAGACGCTCATGAACACTTTCAGACCATTGTCCAACGTATATTCACGCACATTCAGCGGGTCGTTGGGGTAGGTCTTGTACTGATACGTTTTCTGAGCCATCAGCGTGCCGCAGGAGGCAACAGCGAGGGCTACGAAACACAAAATAAGACGTACTTTTTTCATGTAAAAAACTATTGATTAATTATTTATATTAATATTTCGCACAAATTCGAGATTTCAAAGATACGAAAAATAATTCGAATATGCACTAAAAAATGCACTTTTCTTTAAAATCTGCACTAAAAAAATGCAAAATCAATCAATATGTTCTAATCGGCCGCGGTCTCTAATTGGCTCTTTCATAAATAAGCATTTTGTCCTGTTCTACACTTTCGGCGGCAAAGGGGAGTAGTGAGCCCTCAACAACCATATCGACTTTTCTTCCAAGAAGGTCTTGCAGGCAATTCGTGATATGGGCATATTTGAAGAGCCCCACATGGGCGTTTTTGTCAAACGTGACCAACAAATCCACATCGCTGTTGGAGTCTTGTTCCCCACGAGCGAAAGAGCCGAACAGCCAAGCTTTGGTGACAGGCTGTGTGGCGAAAAATTCGCGGATAATATCGATCATCGTTTTGTCCATCTTGTGCCCATTTGTATTGATAACGGCAAAATTAGATGTTTATTGCGCTTTGTATGAAAGAATTTTGATAGTCTGGCTCGGACCCTTTGATCCGAGCCAGTGTTTAGGCTATGCCCATTTTCAGGGGATGAGTTTCTATTCGATGCTGGGCTGATAGAGGGTGGCTATGCGTGCTGCGTCGCCGAGGTAGGCTATCATGGTGAGGTAGGTGTAGCTGACCTGGTCGGCGTTGGAGGTGGGGTTCTTGACCACATAGTCGGCGATCTCCTTGTCCATCTGCTCGGCCATCTTCATCTGCTCGGTGCGGCGCAGCTCCATGGCTTGGCGTGTGGCGTTGCTATAGATGGCGGCGGCATCCTTGAAGTAGGTGCAGAGCTGTGAGGCGGTCTTATACTTGCTGTCCCAGATGCCCTGGCAATCCTCGTCGGCTTTGGCAAAGAGGGCGTCAATCTTGTCGGACACGGCGGTGTATTGGTCCATCATGGCCTGCACGGGAGCAATCATCTCGGCGTTCTTCTGCGTCACCTCCAGTGTACCTTCGCTGTACATCTTCTTGTAGGTGAGCTCTTGAATCTCCTCTTCGCTCATCTTCTCCAACTCTTCGGCGCTCACGCCGTAGAAGTCCTCAATCTGCTTCTTGTAGTTGGCCTCGACCTGGGCGGCACGCTCCTCAGTCATAGTGTTGACGCTGCCTGCGGCATTGCTGGTCATCATGGCCACCTTGGCCAGGTAGGCGGCCACGGGGTTCGTCATCATCTTGAGCGGAGAGGGGTTGTCCTTGCTCATGATGCAGGCATAGTCGGCAATCTGGTCGTCGGTGGGGAAGTTGGGCAGCTGGGACATGTAGTCCTTAGGAGTCACCGCTGTGGAGCGTGAGGCTGAGCCGTCGGAAGAGGTGGCGGCAGTGTGGGGCTGGCTGATGCCTAATTTGCCGAATATTGCATTCTTGACGCTCGAGACGGCATTGTTGGTAAGGGTGTCAACCTCCTTATCCACACGCTTCTCGATAGATTTCTTGGCCGATTTCGCGGCGGCGTTAATCAGGTTTCCCAACTGGGCGTTGGCACCTAAGGTGAGCGACATGACGGTCAAAAGCAGTACAATTTTCTTCATAGTATGAAAGGTGGAGTCCTATGGAACTATATTTCTCAGTCGGCGGGCAGAACTCCGCTAATCCCGCTTGTGAGTATGTGATGGTCTGTTGGATGATATTTTCTTGAAAAAAGAAGATGTGCGAGGTGGTGGTTTTTAGTGCTTGTGGTATGAGAATGAGTTTGTTGTGAGAAACTTTCTATGATTATATCTTTTGCAAAGATACGAATTTTTTTTCGATATGAAAAAAAATAATACAATCTCTCATAAATCTGCTTTCGCCAAGATAAAAACGTGTTGCTTGTCTCGTTTGATTTGCGGTCGTTCAAGGTCGAAAATCCACCGATAAAAATCGCCGATACGCCCTTCGGCTTTTTTAGAAAATTTGTGGGGATTATGGAATTTGGCAAAAAAAATTTGTGGGGATTATGGATTTGTTCCCAAAAAAAATTGTGGGGATTATGAATTTAGGCCAAAAAAATTTGTGGGGATAATAAAAAAATCGTATCTTTGCATATCGTAACTTGTGATAAATATTAATGTAATGGTCTTTAAAAGAAAGGTTTATGAACAGATGAAGGCCTGGAGAATCCAGAGTCAAGGCGAAACAGCGTTGCTTGTTGAGGGAGCAAGGCGTATTGGGAAGTCAACAATTGTGGAAGAATTTGCCAAAAATGAGTACGATTCATATATCCTTGTCGATTTCAACGAAGCCTCGCCAGCTGTGAAGGCATTGTTTGAGGATTTGATGGATTTGGATCGAATCTTTCTTTATCTTCAAACCACATACCGTGTCAGTCTCAAAAAACGCAAGTCTGTAATCATTTTCGACGAGGTTCAGCAGTGCCCCAAGGCACGGCAGGCAATCAAGTACCTGGTGAAGGATGGCCGTTATGATTATATCGAGACAGGGTCGCTCATCAGCATTCGGCGTAATGTGAGCGATATCACCATCCCAAGCGAGGAGGTTCGCATTCAGATGTTTCCGATGGATTACGAGGAGTTTCGTTGGGCTTTGGGCGACGAAGTCACAATGCCTTTGCTTCGCACATTCTGGGAACAGAAAAAGCCTTTGGGGGCAGCCGCTTATCGCACGGCAAGCCGCGATTTGCGGCTTTACATGCTTGTTGGAGGCATGCCGCAGGCTGTGAACGCCTATCTGTCCACGCGGGACTTGCGGCGTGTGGATAGCATAAAGCGGAATATTGTGCGTCTTTATGCGGACGATTTCAACAAGCTGGATGTTTCGGGGCGTTTGTCGAACATCTATCTCTCCATTCCCGCCTTGCTCAGCCGTAATGTGTCACGATACGTCCCCTCTTCGGTAGTCGGACAGATGTCGGCATCTGTCGAAGAGGATTTTATCCAGCAGTTAGGGCAGAGCAGAGCCGTGAATATTGCCTATCATGTGGATGACCCTAATGTGGGCATGGGTATGACGTTGAACATGAGTCGCTACAAACTTTTCGCATCGGATACAGGCCTTTTTATAACCTTAGCGTTTTGGGACAAAGACTTTACCGAAAACATCATTTATGAGAAATTGCTCAGCGATAAATTGTCGGCCAATTTGGGCTATGTCTATGAGAACTTGGTGGCACAGATGCTTGTCGCTTCGGGCAATAAGTTGTACTATCACACTTGGCTGCGCGATGAGAAACACTATTACGAGACCGACTTCCTTTTGTCGCGAGGCAACAAAATTGTGCCCATCGAGGTGAAATCGTCAGGCTATGCCACTCATGCCTCGCTTGATGCCTTTTGCAAAAAATACTCCTCTCGTATCGGCCAACGCTACCTTGTCTATGCCAAAGACCTGCGACAGGATGCCGAAACCACCCTCCTCCCCATCTGCATGCTTCCATGTTTAGGCGAGGAGAGATGATTTATTATGTAATAGCATGGTTTGAATTGCTGTAATTTTAAATATCAATCTAGTTCGGATTTCGGAAATCCGAACTAGATTCTGAGATATGATTCCCAAGAGATGATGGAGTTGGGCTAGAGATAAAAAACCTTTCGTCCGCTGATATATCCCTCAAATTGCTTTTTCCCGCGAAGATATACTGCAACTTTCACATCGTCAAGGTCATCGTAATGGACTTCTCCGTCTCTGTCGGTGTACTCGTCAGGGCGGAAACCAAATCTAAAAAGTCCGCCTTTTACTTCTATAGATACTTTTTCATTTTCTGCGGGGCAGTTATATCGGGTATCGATAACTTTAATTGTGAACATAATTCTGATTGTTAATGGTTTGTGATTAATAATTAGTATTTTTTGTGTGAAGCTATTTTTTTCTTGATAATATATTTTAGAATAATTTTTGGCTTTTAATAGTTTAGCGGTTTGCAAGAAAAACAAGGGCAAGAATAAAGTCAAGAACCCCCAAAACTACCGACCATGCATCTGAATCAAGAAGGATGGCTATAAGTATTATGCCGGCAAGAATAGCAGTTCGGATTATGAATCTAAGGAATGCGCTCATGATCTGTTATATTATTTGTGTTTAAGTATCGTTGGTTATTTTAGAAATGACTCTTTAGATGTCATGGTTTGGATTAAAAGGGGCTTTGGGGTAATTGTTGGTATAGTATGGCTATCCTTCAATTGTTCGATAAAAGAAATAAAATGCAAGGATTATACCAGCAAAAAGCAGGACCACGGCTAAGCCAGTTAATGCTTCTTCACGGCACCACCAAAATAATCCGAAAATTGCGACAAGAATAAGAAGTCTTACGATAGCAGCTAAACATTCATTTTTTTAATTATTATAATGTTAACTAAATTTTGATAACTATGTTAATCTGTGTAATAGTCCTTTATTAAATCAGAAACCATTTGTTTATATTGGGTGTATGCTTCTTCCTCATTGCCTTGCTCAATTAAAGATTGGCAATCTTTAAGGTAAGACTCCCAGATAGAGGAATAAATACTTGCGGATTCGTCTGATTTGTCGATGGCGTCAACGATTTTAGGAGCGATGTGGTAGTATTGGGCTATATCCTCAGGGTGATTCTCTTTCATCCAGTTATCGCGAAATGTGCGAAAAAGATTGAGCTCGTAACAATCATCAGGTTTGTTTAGAGATTTTAATGTCGCAGATGTGATAAAACAACCACTACCACTACTTTGTCCTTTGGAACTAAGGATGTGAATTAGCTTTCCTCCACACCGAGGACATTCAACCCAATGTTCTGATGATGAAAATACGTGATGTGCAGAACGCTCTTTCCCAACTTTGTATGCACAAGAACGACAAAGCACTACTCCACAGGATGAGCAACGATAGAAGTCAGGGTATGAATCGGCTTCTGTTACGCAGATATTACCATAACGATCGCGATACCGATTCCCATTGTTTGTTCCACAGAAACTGCATTCTAAATAACTTACAGACATATATTATTTATTTTTTTGCACTGCAACAACTCAAAATGTGCGGGTTATCTACAAAGAAAGTGGAGTTGTTCATCCAACCAATTATCTTCAGTGTGGGACTTCGACTTCCTTTGATTCAGACAAGAGTGGTAACTACTCCACTTGAGTTATATCGTTATAGAGAGCGATACAACCAAGTGAGCGTCAATCTTGTAATTCCAAAATCAAATTTGTGAGTTGTCGAAGTTCACACTGTCGGAATTAGCTTTGATGCGCTTCCTTCCAGGCCATACTTTCGGTCTGTTTGTGGGTGCAAAGATACGAATTTTTTTTGATATACAAAATTTTTTTTGATTTTTTGCTATTTTTAGTTTGTTCGGCAAGGGTTGGGGGATTTTGTAAGGATGATAATGTCTGGCTTGGATGCAACCACGAGCCAGACATTATCATAAAGTTCGTGGGTGTGTGTTGAAGATGAGGCTGGCTTATAGCTGGTAGCCGGCGGTGATCATGAGTTTGTTGCCGAAGATGAGGTGGGGGCTTCTCTGAGGGACGGCTGCGGTGGGCTCGAAGGTCGAGGCAGAGAAGGGGTAGATGGCGAAGAGGTGCATGCTTGCGCCAAAATACAGATGTTCGCCATAGCGCTTTTCTGCGCCTACGGATAGTGCCGCTTTCATGCCCCAACGGTGGGCGGTCTCGGCTACGCCGTTCAGGGTGTATGCGTTTCCAAGATAGGCGGCGCCCAAAACCTCGCCCGAATAGACTCGGAACGACTCTGTGATGTCTGTGTAGTCACGCATTTCGAAGCCGAGGGTTAGGACTGAGGCAGACTCGTCATAGTTCGGCATCGTTATGGTTGAGAAATCTAAAAGAGCGCCCGTGGTGTGCGAGTTGGTCTTACCCCAGCCCATGCTGATCGCTACGAAGCTTGCGTTGTTGTCGCCTACGGCCTTGTCGAACAGCGAGTATCCATACCCTTGTGCCGTGGTGGATAGGCCAAGTTGTAGGTCAACAAATTGTAGTTTCACCTGTGCGTTAGCGGTTGCCGTCAGGGCAAGCATTGCGGTCATTAGGAACAAAATCTTTTTCATGTTGGTGTTGTTAAGTTTGTATAAATTTATGGATTTCAACTATATGAGTGTGAAAAGGTGGTTTTGTTGCATAAGGTAGGTTTGGTGAATAATAAATAAAATCCATAGCATAACGGGATTCGTGCCGTGATATTGTGCGAGGGTTCAAGTTTCTCATCCTTTTTAACATTTCGGCATCCAATCCTCATCGGGCTGGGGAGGGCGGTGGGGAGGGCCGTCTGGGGGTCGGAAAGGCTCCGCTCTGGGAGCGGAGTTAGAGCGGAGCTAAGGCGGAGGTAAGGCGGAGGTAAGGCGGAGGTAGGGCGGAGGTGGGACGGAGGTGGGGCGGGGCTGCTCGTGGGGAGGGGAAGGGGCTTTGAGGGGGCTGTTTTGAGGGGCGGATTTTTTAACATTTGAATTAACATTTGGTGTTTTTTCAGTCCCCTACCTGTCCCCTATCAGTCCCCTACCACTCCCCTACCAGTCCCTTGGCACGATTTGTTAAAATTTGGACAGGGTGGGTGGGATTTTTTTAACATTTGGGGGATTTTAAGGAATTGAGCAGGAAGTCGTCTATCCGCAGCCGAGTGGAGCATGTGTTCGGCATTGAAGAGGATGAAGACAGCCAGTGGCTGTCGATGGTTGTCCCGCAGGGATTGCGAGCGGAGTGAGGCAAAACGGAGGATGCCCAGGCTTACGACAAGAACTGTCGGACATAAGGGCGAAATCAAACATCTTTTTCAAGAGCTTGGTCTATAATTTCTGCCGTCTGGAACGAATAACCCGACTGGGAATCAGCTAACAGCCAAGGCTCCTAAAAAAAACCATAGGTGCAACATGTTGATAATTACCCAATCCCAAGAAAACCATCATAAAAATGTAGAAAATAGTATTGAAATAGAAGATAATTTAGTATCTTTGCAGATTGAAATCAGGTGCGAAGCGGCAAAATAGGCTCTCCGTCGAACACCTACGAATAATAAGTTGAGTTTTTAGAGCCTACCTTAATTAATATTTCGGCAAGGCGGCGGCTGGTGTGGCGGCGGGCTGCGGAGGCCGGGGAGAGGGATTGGATTATGAAACAGAGGATGCTTTTTCTCATTCGGATGTATGTTGCATGGCTGGCGGTGTTCGCTGGGCAGAAGGCTGTCTTTATGCTGGGCAACTTGTGCTACGGCGAGGGGCTGGCGTTTGGCGACTGGCTCGCGGTGGTGTGGCATGGCTTGCGGCTGGATTCGGTCACGGCGTGCTACCTCATGCTGTTGCCTTTCGCGGTGGTTGCGGTGAGCTGTTTCGTGAAGAAGTTCCCGCTCCGAAAGGTGCTCACGCCTTACTATATTGTGGCGGCTCTGCTGGTGACGGTTATCTTCGTGGGCGATGTGGTGCTGTACCGCTTTTGGGGTGCCAAGATGGATGCTAACGACCTCATCTATGCGCAGAATCCCAAGGATATGCTGGCCAGTGTGTCGGTATGGGCCTGTGTGGGCGGCGCCGTTGTGATAGGGCTGCTGACATGGGGATTGGTGTGGCTGCTGAGACGGGTTACCGACAAGTCACTCAAGGGTCGCGGGGGCTGGCCCTCGCTGCTGCTGGTTGTGGTGGGGGGCTTGCTGCTGCTGGGCGTGCGCGGCGGCACCACGGAATCGACGGCTAACCCGAGCTATGCCTATTTCTCGTCTAAGCCTTTCCTCAACCATGCTGCGCTGAACCCCACCTTCAATATGCTCCATTCCCTTGCCAAGACTGAGAACCTCGCGGAGCAGTTCCAGACTTTCGACGAGGCAGGGCTTGCCCGCCTCACGGGGGATGCCTATCTCTCGCAAGGCGACATCTCCGACACGCTGCTCCGGACCTCGCGCCCCAATGTTCTCCTTCTTGTGTGGGAAGGGGGCGGCAGCGAGATGGTGATGAACGACAGCGTGGGGCCGAACATCAGCCGCTATGCCCGCGAGGGGGTCTATTTCAGCCGTTGCTATGCCAATAACTTCCGCACCGACAGAGGGTTGGTGTCGCTCCTCAATGGGTGGCCGGGGCTGCCGACCACCTCGCTGATGAAGAAGTCGGACATGGGACGCAAGCTGCCGGCTCTGGCTCGCGACATGCAGGCGCAGGGCTATCACACCTCGGTGGTGTATGGCGGCGACATCGACTTCACCAATATGCGCGGGTTCTTCAGCGAGACGGGCTTTGCCGAGGTGCGTGGCAGCGAGGCGTTCCCCCAATCGAACAAGCTGAGCAACTGGGGCGCCCCCGATGCCTACGTGCTTCAGCCGCAAGAGGTTCCGATGCGTGAGCCTTTCTTCAGCATGGTCCTCACGCTGAGCAGTCACGAGCCTTGGGATGTGCCCATGAGCCGCCTTGCCGATGCCAAGCAGAACGCCTACGCCTATACCGACTCCTGCGTGGGTGCCTTTGTGGAAGCGCTGCGCAAGAGCCCGCTGTGGGACAGCCTGCTCCTCATCATCGTGCCCGACCACGGCATCCCCACGGGGCAGTATCCTTCGACGGCCGACTACCATGTTTCGCGCATCCCCATGATATGGCTGGGCGGGGCTGTGGAGGGGCCGCGTGAGGTGGATGTGCTGATGAACCAAAGCGACATGGCAGCCACCCTGCTGGCTCAGATGGGCATGAATGCCGAGGACTATATATTCAGTCGCAACGTGCTGAGTGCCACATATCAGGACCGCTTTGCCCTCCATGCCTACAAGAACGGCATGAACCTGATAGATGAGGCTGGTGTGACGGGCCTCGACTGCATCGACATGAAGGAAATCAAGAACGACACCCCGCCTTCGGCTGAGCGTTTGCAGAGGGCCAAAGCCTTGTTACAGCTAATCTATTATAAAACAGGCATATTGAAATAAAACAGGAGCCTTTGGCGACCGCTGACGCGAAAATGAAGAAGTCGGCAGAGAAGCCCGAATTTTAATCGGTGAATAACTTTTTTTGGTTATTTGCATTTTATATTGTATCTTTGACAAAATATTTTGCGCGTAGTGTTTTAGCGCAAATGTTTTTTAATCAATGAAATAATAAAGCATGTTGTTATGAATAATACAGGAAACTCGTTAATTGAAGGCCTCGAAAGGCTGGGTTTGATAGCCTCGCGCATTCGTCAAAATCAGGGTGAGATACCCCAAATTGAGATAGATATCATCTTGCAGGAGCTGCGCAACCTCTACATGGTGGCGCTGCAGCTCGACCAGCAAGGTCATCTTGCAGATAGTGTCAATAAAGTAGCGTCTCAGGTCGAGGCTGTGGCTGCCGCCAAGAAGGCTGCCGAAGAGAAACGTCTTGCCGAGGAGGCTGCCGCCAAGAAGGCCGCTGAAGAGAAGCGCCTTGCCGAGGAGGCTGCCGCCAAGAAGGCCGCCGAAGAGAAACGCCTTGCCGAGGAGGCTGCCGCCAAGAAGGCTGCCGAAGAGAGACGCCTTGCCGAAGAGGCTGCCGCCAAGAAGGCCGCCGAAGAGAGACGTCTTGCCGAAGAGGCTGCCGAAGAGAGACGCCTTGCCGAAGAGGCTGCCGCCAAGAAGGCCGCCGAAGAGAAGCGTCTTGCCGAGGAGGCTGCCGCCAAAAAGGCCGCTGAAGAGAAGCGTCTTGCCGAGGAGGCTGCCGCCAAGAAGGCCGCTGAAGAGAAACGTCTTGCCGAGGCAGAGATGCAGAAGCCTGTCTTTGCTCAGGAGCCGTCGGCCAAAGAGGCTGCGCCCATCATGGAGCCGACTATCGACAAGCTGGAGGGCAACCCCAACGACGAACTCTTCACCGATGGTCCCGCCAAGCCCGAGGCACCTAAGCAGAAAGAGGGCTCGCTCTTTGACTATCTCAGCGCCGAGAAGCAGGGCACTCCCGCAGTCCGCACCCTTGCCGACAAACTCAACCAGCACAGCCGCAACGTGGAGGAGGCACTGGAAAACAGTGTGAACGCCCGCAAGGTTGACGACCTGCGCACCATCATCAACATCAACGACAAGTTCAGCTTTATGAGCGACTTGTTCCACAACAACATGAAAGCCTATAGCGACTTCATCCTGAACCTCAACGCCTACACAGACCGCGAAGAAGCCCTGGCATACGTGGCCGAAGTGGCGCAGCAGTACCAATGGGATTCCAAGCCCTCTGTCGTTGAGAGCTTTTACAGAATATTCGACCGTAAATTTTAAACAATGAACCATCGCAAAGTAATACTGTTTTCGGCTCCCTCGGGTAGTGGCAAGACTACCATTATCCGCGAGATATTGAAACGTTTCGACTGTTTCGAGTTTGCCATCTCTGCCACAAGCCGCCAGCCCCGAGCTGGCGAAGAAGACGGCAAAGACTACTATTTCCTCACACCCGAGGCCTTTGAACAGCGCGTGCAGGCCAACGATTTCCTGGAATGGGAAGAGGTCTATGCAGGCACTCGCTACGGCACCCTCAAATCGGAGATCAACCGTATCTGGGACAACGGCCACGTCATCATCTTCGATGTGGATGTGAAAGGCGGCATGAACCTCAAGCAATATTTCGGCTCCGACGCCCTGGCCATCTTTGTGATGCCGCCCAGCGTGGAAGTGCTGGAAAGACGTCTGCGCACCCGCGGCACAGAATGCGAGGAAGCCATCCTCAAACGTCTGGCCCGCAGCACGAAAGAGTTGGAAATGGCCGACAAGTTCGATGTGACGATTATCAACGATATCTTGGCCGATGCTGTCGATGAGACGCAGAAGGTCATTAACATTTACCTCAGTATATAGCATAGATGGAATCATTACTGGCTTTTTTCAAACGTTTCAACTACGTGTTCGTGTTTCTGCTGCTGGAGATACTGGCAATTATCTTTATCACCCAGAACAGCCATTACCAAGGCTCCAAGATCATCCATGCCGGCAATGCCATTGCAGGAGGCTGCTATGGAGCGGTGCAGTCGGTGGGCGACTATTTCGGCCTGCGCCATGAGAACGACCGCTTGGCCGAGGAGAACGCCAAGCTGCGTGCCCAGCTGGCAGAATCGTATATCAGCTACAATCGTCAGACCTTCGTCCGCGAAGACACCGTCTATAGGCTCCGCTATAGCTACACCGAGGCCCAAGTGGTGAAGAGCTCGTGGAACCAGCGCAACAACTACCTCATGATCAACAAAGGCCGCCGTCAGGGCATCAAGGTCGATCAGGCTGTGATGTCGCCGCAGGGCATCGTGGGCGTGGTGGTGAACGCCACAGACAATTTCGCAACCGTGATGCCTGTGCTGCACTCCAACAGCCGCAACAGCGTGAAGATTCCGCGCATCAACACCAACGGCTCCCTCGTGTGGAGCGGCGGCGACTTCCGCTATGCCACGCTCATCGATATCCCGACCACCTATAAGCTGCACAAGAATGACACCGTGGTGACGAGCGGCATGGCCAACGACTTCCCCGAAGGGGTTATGGTGGGCTTTGTGGAGCAGGCCACGACAGAGCGCGGCAGCGGCTTCTACACCATCAAGGTGCGCCTTGCCACGGAATTTACCAAACTGGACCATGTCTATATTATCGACAACAAATTCAAAGCCGAGCAGGATACGCTGATGGCTAAAACTATTAAGGAGGACGAAAAGATATGACAAAACTGATTTTCTCCAACATCTTCCGCTTCTTGGCGCTGATTGTGCTGCAGATACTCATTTTCAACTATGTGTATTTGGGCGGATACGTCATCCCGTTCATCTACATCCTCGCCGTGCTGATGCTGCCTACGCGCGTGGGCAACATCCCTACGCTGCTCATCGCCTTTGCTGCGGGCATGCTCATCGATTTGTTCTGCAATATTCCGGGCTTCCACGCTTTCAGCTGCACGATGATGGCTTTTGTCCGCATCGTCATCGGCAACCGTATGCTCACACGCGACGACCCCACTGTGGAAATCGACACTCCGAGCATCCACAGCGTTCCATTCCAGTCCTTTGCTGCCTATCTGTTTGTGATGGCTCTCGTGTATAGCCTCACCTTTAGCTTGATAGAGTCGTTCAGCTTTGGCAATTTCTGGATGACGATGCTCTCCATGCTGCTTAACGCAGTGGCATCGTGGGTGCTGATGCTGCTCTGCCAACTGCTTATATCACCAAAGAAAAAGTAAAACATCGTGAATATGAAGAGGTACCTTTTGTTGACGCTGCTGCTGTTAGGCACATTCTCGGCATGGTCGCAGGCTGTGGGAGAATGGCGCGACCACAACTCCTTTGTGGAAGTCCGTCATGTCCAAACCGCTGGCTCCCGCGTCTATTGCGCCACACGGTCGGCCATGTTCTACTACGACAAGGACGAGTTCTCCGTCAAGCCGTTGACAAAGGTATCGGGGCTCTCGGACGTGGGCATCGCCACCTTTGCCTACAGCGAGCAGCTGCGTTGCCTGGCTGTGGCCTACAGCAATTCGGGCTTGGACCTGATTATGGACGGGCGCACAGAGAATGTGGCCGATATCCGCACGGGCAACATCAGCGGCGACAAGCAGATATACAGTATGCGCTTTCGCGGCAGCAGGCTCTACCTCGCCACAGGTTTCGGCATCGTGGTGGTGAATGTGCCCCGCCGTGAGATAGAGGAGACCTACTATCTCGGAGATGGCGGACAGAACGGAACGGTCTATGATGTGGCCTTCACCGACAGCTTGATTGTGGCTGCCACGGCCGACGGGCTGCTGTACGCTCCGAGCAACAGCCGCCGTCTTCACATCTATGACGAATGGCGCCGTGACACTGTGTCGCCTTTTGCGAGCCTCTCGGTGAGAAGGCTCGAAGTCTTGGACGGGAAACTCGTTGTGGCTGCTTGCATAGACAACCCCGACAGTATGACGCTCTTCTATCAGCAGACCGAGAACAGCTGGGGCAGCATCGACAAGGGGCGTGTTGCCTCTTTGCGCAGTCATCATGACAGGCTCCTGGTAAACCGTTACAGCCAGGTGGATATATACGACAAGGATTTTCAGCTGCAAGAGACGACGAGCCAGATGCCCGATTTCGGCTTTGTGGCAAACGACATCGACTGTGATGCCGACGGCACCTTGTGGGCTGGCCATATATGGGCTGGCGTGGTGCGTCTCTCGCCCGACAGGGTTGTGTCTGCATCTTTCGCACCCGCAGGGCCGACAAATAACGACTATGTCTATAGCCTCGTCGCCACATACGACAATCTCTATCTCTGCCCCGGAGGCAAGAAGCCTACCTACGAGAACTCCTATCTCCCGGGCAGCCTCTCCATCTATGATGGCACGGCTTGGACGCAGATAGGCCGCGGAGATATTGACGTTGCCTTCCAAGATGTGCTCTACATGGCTGTCGATCCTAAGCACAAGAACCATATCTCGGCCACCTCGTGGGGCTATGGCGTGCTGGACATTCAGGACAATGTCGTCCAAGAACTTTTTGACCAGACGAATACCGACAACGCTTTGCAGCGCTATTCTTCTGAGGGGATGGACCATCTCCGCGTCTCGGGTCTCGCCTACGACGAGAAAGGCAATCTGTGGATAACCAATTCGCTGGTCGATAAAGGCCTCGCTGTCCGCTATAAGGATGGCAGCTGGGCCTCGTTTGACATTAGCCCGATGCTGCAAGACCTCACAAAAGAGAAGAAGGAAATCGACAAGATTATCTATGACAGCGTGACGGGATACAAATGGATAGTCGGCCGCGCCAACCGCATCTATGTCCACGACGGTGTGGACAAGATGGCTTACGTCAGCCCTAACCGTGGCAGCAAGCTGGAGACCCATACTGTCAACTGCATTGTCCAGGACCATAGCGGCGATATCTGGTTTGGCACAGACAAAGGCATCAAGGTCATCTATGACGGCTATCGCGCCTTCTCGAACGGAGGCCGCGGCGAGCAGGCTCCGGTGAACTGCAGCAATATCCTCTACAACGAAGACGGCATCAATGAGTATCTGATGGCATACGAGAACATCACCTGCATCGCCGTCGATGGCGCCAACCGCAAATGGGTGGGCACCGCCAACAACGGCCTCTACCTCATCTCTGCCAACGGCCTGCAGCAGCTCAGTCACTTCACTACCGCCAACAGCTCGCTGGCATCCGACAAGATTGTCGCCCTCGCCGTCCATCCCGACAACGGCATCCTCTATATCGGTACCGACAAGGGCCTTCAGTCCTACCGCTCCACAGCTACAGAGGCTGACGAATACCCGCTGGTTGATATTCACGCTTTCCCCAATCCTGTCAGACCCGATTATGACGGTCCCATCTGCGTCTATGGCTTCACTCGCGACGCCCTGGTGCATATCACCGATGCCCGCGGCCACACGGTCTTCTCCACCACGGCACATGGCGGACAGGCGGTGTGGAACGGCTGTAATCAGAACGGCGTGCCTGTGGCAAGCGGCACCTATTTCGTCTTCGCTTCCGACAAGATGGGCAAGATGCGTTCGGTAACTAAAATATTGATAATACGATGACGCCCACGCTCTCCACCCCAGCCCTGGTGCTCCACACCACAGCCTATTCCGAGACCTCGGTGATAGCCAAGCTCTTCACGCGGCAGCTGGGCGTGCGCTCCTACATCCTCAAAGGAGTCCGCAAGGGTGGAAGCAAAACCAAGCAGAACCTGCTGCAGCCGCTGCGGTATCTTGACCTTGTGGTTTATAACAACCCCAAGACTCAGCTGAATTATCTCAAGGAGGTTGCACCTCACATCGGCGAGGTCTCGTCTGTCACAGCCAGCATGGAGGACGAAGCGGTGCGCAATGCCGTCGTCTTCTTTATGACAGAGCTGCTCTACAAGTCGCTCCGCGAGGAGGAGCCCGACCAGCCACTCTTCGACTATGTGGTAGAGTCCTTGGCTCGGCTGCAAGAGCCAGCCGCTGCCTCCTATGGTCATTTCCCCATCCTCTTCATGCTGCGTCTCTCGCACCATCTGGGCATTGAGCCTATGGACAACTACAGCGCGCGCGAGCCGCTCTTCGACTTGCGCGAGGGCTGTTTCTGCTATGCCGCCGACAACACCCTCACCCCTTCGGCATCGCTGCTGCTCCACACCTATCTCCAAGCCATACATGACGACACGGAATGCCCGCTCACCACGCTGTCGCAGCGCACCGAGCTCATCAACCGTCTCTTGGACTATTTTCAGCTTCATCTCTCCGAATTTCATAATTTCAAATCGCACGAAATATTACATACTGTATTACAATGAAAAAGATATTCTTTATAACTCTTGTTGTTCTGGCTGCGCTTCCTGCCTTCAGCCAGCCGTGCTACTGGGTCTTCCTGAAAGACAAGCAGGGCACCACGTTCGACCCATACGCTTATTTTGATGCCAAGGCCATAGCCCGTTATCAACAATGCGGTGCCGACCTCTACGACATCAGCAACTATCCGCTCAACGAGCAGTACGTGAGTCAGGTGTGCCGCATCGCTACCGAAGAGGTGGGCAGCAGCCGTTGGCTCAATGCTATCGGCGTCACCGCCACGCCCGACCAGATAGCCCGCATTGAGGCATTGCCCTTTGTGCTGCGTGTGCAGCAGATAGACGCAGAAGGCACGCTGGCCAGCCATTCGGAAGTAATGGCCGAACCCTCGATACCAGGTGGTGGCCTCTCCGATGAGTTTGAAGGCGCAAATCCCTATATGGCCGACCAGTTGGTGCGCCAAGGCGGACTGCTCTTCCGCGAGAAAGGCATCAACGGCAAGGGCATCCGTATCGCCGTGTTCGATACCGGCTTCCCCCGTGTGAACACCCATGCCGCATTCAAGCATCTGCGCGACAACGGCCGGATTATCAAGACATGGAATTTCCCGAACAAAAAAGAAGATGTGTATGGCTATGGCGGTCACGGCACCATGACGCTGAGCTGTATCACCGGCATCATGAACGACACCGTGCAGATAGGTCTGGCCACAGGCTCCGAGTTCTTGCTGGCTCGTACCGAGGTCGAGACTGAACCTAAAAGAGAAGAGATATGGTGGGCACAGGCAGCCGAGTGGGCCGATAAGAACGGCGCCCAGATTATCAGCTCCTCGCTGGGCTATGGCGACGCCCGTTACTACACCAAAGACATGGATGGCACCAGCTACGTGGCCAAGGCAGCCAACATGGCAGTGCAGAAAGGCATAGTGGTGTGCAATTCGGCTGGCAATGAGGGCAATGATTACAACTGGAGGCGCATCGTCACTCCCGCAGATGCCGAAAACGTACTGTGCGTAGGTGGTATTTGTAGTTCACTCACAAGTTACAACCATATCTCCTTCAGCAGTTATGGTCCTACAGCCGATGGTCGCCAGAAGCCCGACGTGGTGAACTTTGGTCTTGCCATCGTTGCAGACCCGAAGCACGATACGGGATACGAGTTAGAGCGTGGCACCTCCTTCAGCTGTCCGCTCACGGCTGGCTTTGTGGCATGTGCCATGCAGGCCCGCCCCAACCGCACGGCTCTTCAGATGAAGCAGGACGTGATAGAGAGCGCCGACCTCTATCCCTATCACGACTACAGTGTCGGCTACGGCGTCCCGCAGGCATCCTACTTCTTGGATGGCAAAGCCGCTGTCCCTAAGTGTGTGACCATTGCCGAGGAAAGCGACTATGTCTTTTTCAATTTCGACTCTATAGCGATATATAATTATAATGAAAACCAACACCAAGCCTACTATAACGATACTTGCGACTCTTATGAGAAGCGCAAGATCAATATCTTCATCAACGTCACGGGTCTTGACGGAATGATTGAGTCCTGGACCGATGAATGTGTCCGTGTCTATAGTGGCATTTATGGCTATAATGGTATTAAGGTCCCCAAGAAAGGCCTGGTTGACCGCACGCTGAACGTCAGCTGCAACGGCTATCTGCTCACCTACAAACTCTCGGCAGAGGACAATATGCGTTTCAAGACAGGCGCAGAACCCAACGAGTTCAGGTGGAGATTCTGTCGTGAAGACTCTTCTGATGTGGAGGGGGTTATTGTAGTGGATGATGAAGATCTGGAGGTGCTTGAGGAGGTGGTTGAAATAGATGATGATTATTCGTATGACCATTACCGGGGTGACAGGGCAAATCATACCCTGAAGGATTTGGAAGTGAAAGAACATGGCACCGAATGGGAGGGCCTCTATTTCTCTTTGGGCAACCTTTTCGCCACCCGCACCTCGGGCAGCGAGTGGGAATACCAGACGAAAGGCTGGTCGCCCGTGTGGACCTTGGGCGGACGTGCTATCTGGAATACGGGTAAGAGATACAAATTAGGCATGGGCATCGAATGGCGCAACGCGCATTTCCGCATGGCCACCAACGAGCCCCTCTTCAATAGCTATAGCAACTGCGAGATGCCGCTCGACCGTAGCAACATCACCCTCAAGGACAGCAGTGTGATAGACAACGCCTTCAATGTGGAGCTCTTCCAGCGCGTCCGTCTGATGACAACAGGTGCGGGCGAGTTCAATTGGGATCTTGGTGCCTATTTCGGCTACAACCGCTATCGTGAGGACATCCTTTTCCATCAGGATGACAACAAAGGCATCCTCAAGCAGCGTCTGCCCCTCCACCCCTACGACTGGGGTCTCACCACCCGATTCTCTGGTTGTGGATTCTCGTTGTATGCCCGTTATCGCATGACGGGTCTGTTGAACCACAACATGACCGTTCCCCCCTTGCCCCGTCTCGAGGTCGGCGTTGCCATTGATTTGGCTTGGTTCACGTTGGGTATCCATTAATTCACAATAATTGAATATAGAAATATATACTATAATGATAAAGAAAATATTCCTCATCGTCATGTTAGCCCTGGCCGGCCTCCCCGCCTTCAGCCAGTCGTGCTACTGGGTGTTCCTCACCGATAAGCAGGGCACCACCTTCGACCCCTACGCCTATTTCGATGCCAAGGCCATAGAGCGCTACCGCCAATGTGGCGCCGACCTCTACGACATCAGTAACTATCCGCTCAACGGCAGCTATGTCTCGCAGATTGACGCGCTCGCCATTGAGGAGGTGGGTCAGAGCCGCTGGCTCAACGCCGTGGCTGTGATGGCTTTGCCCGACCAGATTGAGGCAATTCGCGAACTCTCTTTCGTAAAGGACATCGTGCTCATTGCCTCCGACCTTCAGCTGGCCTTGTGCAAGACTGTAGAAGAACAGTATCAGGCTGCTGACGACAAGGATGTCTCACAACTTACCTGGCAGCTTGAACGTATGCAGGGCCAGCTCTTTCGCGACAACGGCATCGACGGAACGGGCATCCGTATCGCTGTGCTCGACGCAGGATTTCCCCGCGTCAACACCCACGACGCTTTCAAACATCTGCACGAGGGACACCGTATCCTCGACACCTGGAATTTCCCTCTCAAGAAAGCCGATGTCTATGGATGGAACGCCCATGGCTTGATGACCCTTTCGTGCATCACTGGAATGCCTAATAACAACAGGATTGGTCTGGCCACAGGCGCAGAGTTTCTGCTGTACCGCACCGAGGTGGAGTTGGAGCCTTTCAAGGAAGAAGTTTGGTGGATGCAGGGCATGGAACGTGCCGACCAGCATGGTGCCAACATCATCAGCAGCTCTCTCGGCTACGGCAAGGAACGCTACTACACCAAGGATATGGACGGCACCTCCTACGTGGCTAAGGCTGCCAACATGGCTGCGCGAAAAGGCATCCTCGTGTGCGCTTCGGCTGGCAATGAGGCCGATGTGAGGCAGTGGAAGACTATCGTCACTCCCTCTGATGCCGACAGCGTCCTCTGCGTGGGCGGCATCAAACCCTCTTTGACAGAGTATGACCATATCAGCTTCAGCTCATTGGGTCCTTCGTCCGATGGCCGCATGAAGCCGAATGTTGCCGCTTTCGGTCATGCTGTTGTGGCTTCCGATAAAGGTGATGCGGCCATCACCGAGGCGGATGGCACCTCGTTCTCCTGCCCCCTTGTCGCGGGCTTTGCTGCCTGTGCTTGGCAGGCTATGCCAGAGAAGACCGCCATGCAGATGATGGACGAGATACAAAAGTCTGCCGACTTGTATCCCTATTTTGACTACGCTATGGGCTATGGCGTTCCGCAGGCCTCCTACTTCACCGATAAGACCCCGCAGCATAAGGCGCCTACCTTTGCCATGCGTGAGACTAAGGACAGCGTGGAGGTCCACCTCCTGGTGCGTCCCAACGGTTCGAACTACAAAGATCTGAATCCGACAAGAAATGATAATCAGATCCCCACTATATTCTACAACAAGCAGCGTCCCGACGGCTCTTTGGTCTCCTATTCCTCAGTGGGATATGCTGGGGACACCGCAGACCCCTGCATCAGATTCTACAAAGGCTCTTTGGACAGTTGCACGCTGAATGTCTCCTATGCGGGCTACACCGACCACTTCCGCCTCAGCAATGCCGACCGTATGCGTTTCTGGAATCGGAACGAACCCTTTGTCGGCATCATTACCGGCAACAGATACGACCTTGAGAATTATACTATCGATGAGGCCTACATGAAGCCCTCCATCTGGGGCAGCTGTGCCAAATGGCGCAAAGACATCTACTTCATGTATGGCGACAATTTCTATAGCTATGATGACAACCTTCTGCCTTGGTCACCTTCTGGCCATCTTGGCTTCCGCATCATGCGGGCCTACGGCAAGGCTTACAGCCTCGGCATGGGACTGGAGTGGAACTGGACGCACAATAATTATGCCACGGATGGTATCAATAAGTTGGATGAAGAGATAGGTCTCACCGATATGACGGGCATCACGCAGAAGAAGCTCAATATGCAGCAGTTCGACTTCGAACTGTTCCAGCGCGTCCGTTTCGTCCCTGGCGGCATCGACAGCAAGGGCTGGCACTGGGACCTGGGTCTCTTTGTAGGCTGGAATGCCTATCGCCACTACTGCCTCGAACAGGAAGTCAATGACTGGAAAGTCTCTACCGACTACCAGGTGCCTCGTAATAGCAGTTCGTTGTACGACTACAACTTTGTCTTGGGCGCCATCACGCGCATCTCCTACGACCTCTTTGGCGTCTATCTTCGTTGTGAATCCGCCATGGTTCACTCCAAATGCGGATGCACCCTCCAGTTGCCAGCACTTCAAGCCGGTATCCAATTTAGTTTCTGAATATAATATAATAATTAAACAATAATATACTATGACACTCGAAGAATTCCAAAACGAATTGCGCCAGGGTATCCCCAATCCGCTGCCCGCTCCGCAACCTTACGACACTACCGTCAACCACGCTCCCAAGCGCAAGGACATCCTCACCAAGGCTGAGAAAGAGATGGCCATCCGCAACGCCCTCCGCTATTTCGACCCCAAGGACCATGCCATGCTGGCTCCCGAGTTTGCCGAAGAGCTCCGCAAATACGGCCGCATCTATATGTACCGTCTGCGTCCCACCTATCCTATGTATGCGCGTCCCATCGACCAGTATCCCGCCAAGTGCCGTCAGGCTGCTGCCATCATGCTCATGATTCAGAACAACCTCGACCCCGCCGTGGCTCAGCATCCCCACGAGCTCATCACCTATGGTGGCAACGGTGCCGTCTTCCAGAACTGGGCTCAGTACCGCCTCGTGATGAAATACCTCAGCGAGATGACAGAGGAGCAGACCCTCGCCATGTATAGTGGCCACCCTATGGGCCTCTTCCCCTCCCACAAGGATGCTCCCCGCGTGGTCGTCACCAACGGCATGATGATACCCAACTACTCCAAGCCCGACGACTGGGAGCGCTTCAACGCTATGGGTGTCACTCAGTACGGCCAGATGACTGCTGGCTCCTACATGTATATTGGACCTCAGGGCATCGTCCACGGCACCACCATCACCGTCCTCAACGCAGCCCGCAAGCTCGGCGGCGGCACCGCTGGCAAGCTCTTCATCACCGCAGGTCTTGGCGGCATGAGCGGCGCTCAGCCCAAGGCTGGCAACATCGCCGGTGTGGTCTCCATCACCGCCGAAATCAACCCCTCTGCCACGCAGAAGCGTTTCGACCAGGGCTGGGTTGACGAGGTGCACGAGAACCTCGACGAGCTCTTCGCCAAAGTCAACGACGCCCGCGCCAAAAAGATTGCCCGCAGCTTCGCCTATCAGGGCAACGTGGTTGACCTCTGGGAATACTGTGCCGAGAAAGGCATACAGGTTGACCTCGGCTCCGACCAGACCTCCCTCCATAACCCCTGGGCTGGTGGCTACTATCCCGTGGGTGTCAGCTTTGAGGATGCCAAGGTCATGATGGCCGACAAGCCCGAACTCTTCAAAGAGAAGGTGCAGGAGTCGCTCCGCCGCCATGTGGCAGCCGTCAACAAGCTCACCGCCAAGGGCATGTACTTCTTCGACTACGGCAATGCCTTCCTGTTAGAGAGCAGCCGCGCCGGTGCCGATATCTGGAACGCCGACCACTCCGCCTTCCGTTATCCCTCCTACGTCCAGGACATCATGGGCCCCATGTGCTTCGACTACGGCTTCGGTCCCTTCCGTTGGGTCTGCACCAGCGGCAAGCCCGAGGACCTCGACAAGTCCGATAAGATCGCTATGGAAGTTCTCAACAATATCGCCTCTCACTCTCCTGAAGAGATTCAGCAGCAGATGCGCGACAACATCCAGTGGATCAAGGGCGCTAACGAGAACCACCTCGTCGTCGGCTCCCAGGCCCGTATCCTCTATGCCGACTGCGAAGGCCGCACCAAGATTGCCGAGCGCTTCAACGAGGCTATCCGCAAGGGCGAGATCTCCGCACCCATCGTCCTCGGCCGCGACCACCACGATGTCTCCGGCACCGACTCCCCCTTCCGCGAGACCAGCAACATCTACGACGGCTCCAACCGCTGCGCCGACATGGCTGTGCAGAATGTCATCGGCGACTCCTTCCGCGGCGCTACCTGGGTCTCCATCCACAATGGTGGCGGCGTAGGCTGGGGCGAGGTGATGAACGGCGGCTTCGGTATGGTCCTCGATGGCTCTGCCGACTGCGACCGTCGCCTCAAGCTCATGCTCTACTGGGACGTCAACAACGGCATCAGCCGCCGCAGTTGGGCCCGCAACGAGGGCGCCATGTTCGCCATCAAGCGTGCTATGGACAGCAACCCCGACCTCAAGGTGACCATGCCCAACCTCGTCGACGACAAGGTCCTCGACAGTCTCTTCTAAATAAGATTGTTAGATATTCAGATATTTAGATGTTCAGATAATCTGAAAGTCTGACAATCTGAATATCTAAACATCTATACATCTGACTATTTGGGCGGGGGCATTGAATGGTGTCTCCGCCTCTTTCTATGGGTAACTTCTAAAAATTGACGCAAATGAGATTTATTTAACGTGAATTAACGTAAATTGCACGTAAATTACCGTGAATTAATCTGTTGTTTAATAATGATTTACGAAAATTTGCGTCTAATTTACGGCAATTTTCGTTTCAAATAGATAAATTATTAGAGGATGCCTATTATAATTCTCAACGCCATGGCGACTACTAAGATGAATAATACCGATTTCCATATTCTTCCACTTTCGTCAGACAATCTCGGCGAGGTGCTGGAACTTGAGGCTGCGGTGATTGCCTCGCTGGAGCGTCCCGACCAGCTCCGCCGCAACACGCCCGAGATGTGGCAGGCCTGCCTTTCTGCGCCGCACACCGCCGTGGGTGCCAGGATAGGAGAGAGGCTCGTGGCCCTCGCGGTGCTCTACCTTCCCGAGGCTGGTAGCGCGGAGGACCTCTCATGCTCCCTGCAAGGGCTCGACGGCATCCTCTCCCCAGACGTTCACAAGGCGGCAAACTACAAGATCTGCATCGTCCATCCCCACTTCCGAGGCCATGCCCTCCAGCAGCTTCTGGGGCGGCATCTCGAAGAGGCGGCCCTCCGCCAAGGAGTGCAGCTGCTCTGCTCCACCGTCTCGCCCCACAACCCCGCCAGCATCCGCAGTCTCCAACGCCTCGGCTACCGCTACAACCGCACCCTCGCCAAGTACGGCTTCGAGCGTGCGCTCTACTACAAGCTGCTCTCTGGCTCAAACCGCTGAAGCCTCCGTCGGCTCTCGCGGCCTATGGCTTGCAGGGTTGGACATCGAGTGAGCTCCTGTTTTTTGACTGTGAGATTTTGTTGCTGTCATAGTATCAATGAATTGTGCTGTATGTGTCATTATTATTCCGATTGCAAAGATACAGCCGAGGTGTGCGATATGAGTGCAGAGGGTGCTCTGCTTATGAATATTTTTTGTGTCGCTGCTGACAGGAAGCCTAAATGTATGATAGAGGAGTCGAACGAATCGAATGAGTCGAACAACCTCGACAGCCATTCTATGAAACGTGAATTATTCTTTTGTGTGCCTCCTGGTGCCTCTCTCCATCCCGTCCGATTAATGTTAAATAGAAGTGTCCAAAATCGGCATTATTTAACATAAAGTCATAAATAATCATAAAAAATCGGCATGTAGGGTAAAAAAAACGGTATGTATGACTCTATATAGCAAAGCATACGCAAAAAATCGCATCAAAGCGAGCGCGTCTGCTAAAAAAAATGGTGAAGAATAACTTAAAAAACGCAATAATATGAAAAGGATTAACACAACTCGGATCAGTGGCCTCATGATGGTCGTAATTTTGGCAGCCATGCTCTGTGGCAGCTGCAAGAAGGATGATATCGCCCCCATTGAAGGGAATATGGTTTATGCCACATCGGATGGCGACAATTTGGAAGAGCGTATCATGTTCGTTGCCGCCTATAACAACGCCATTGAGGACATCACGTCAGTAGGAGGCAATGTCTTCACAGCCACTTTCACGGCTCCGTTGACGCTAATTCAGGATTACGCATTCGGGAATTGCTGTAATCTTACCAGCATCGACATCCCTGAGGGCGTCACCACGATAGGGGAGAGGGCGTTTGATTCGTGCGCCCATCTTGCAGTTATCACCCTTCCGCAAAGTCTCACATCAATTGGAAGCAGGGCATACTGCCGCTGTTGGAGTCTTGTCAGTATCGACATCCCTGAGGGCGTCACAGAAATCCAAACAGAAACCTTCGGCGGGTGCTCATCCCTGAGGAATGTTGTCATTCCCCAAAGCGTCAGCAGGATTGGCGATTACGCTTTCTATAACTGCAGCAACCTTGCCGATGTTGTCATTCCCGAGAGCGTCACTTCGATTGGCGCCGAAGCGTTTTATAGATGCGGCATTTATTGGATTACAGTCCCAGGCGGTATAGACTCCATTAATTATGGCACCTTTATGGAGTGTGATAACCTCCAATCAGTCTCCCTCAAGGACGGCATCGTCGAGATTGGAAGCAGTGCATTTGTGGGCTGTACCAAACTCAGGACTGCCAATATGGCTCGAACCATTACGGCAATTCGATCTAACGCATTTATGGATTGCAAAAGTCTCGAATATATAAACCTGCCGAGAAGTCTCGAGTGGATTGGACAATATGCCTTTTATGGGTGCGAAAGCCTTGCCAGCCTCACCCTGCCGAACGGCGTCACCCATATCGATAAGTATGCCTTTGGGGACTGTAAAAGTCTTGTCAGCATCAAGCTCGGTAGCGGCCTCACCTTGATTGACGATTGGGTGTTCCAAGGATGCGAGCGCCTTGCCAGCCTTACCGTACCGGAAAACATTACCAAGATTGGTGTACAGGCATTCCGGGGCTGCAAGAGCCTTGCCAGTGTCACTTGTGAGAGAAGTGTTCCTCCATCCATAAGCTATGAGGCGTTCGAGAACATAGCCGCTAATGCCACCTTGCACGTCCCGAGTGGCAGCGTTGCGGCCTATCAGAACAGCACTTGGGGTATATACTTCCCCAACATCGTTGGCGATGCTCCAGCCCCCTCATCTCGCTGACAGCCTGCCACACAATGTTCCCCATATCAGTTGTGCAGAAAGGAACTTTCGATAGAGGGGAAGCCATGACAATTTCTTCATACTGGACCTTTCTTCACAATTTTTATATATATTTTTGTCTATGTGGGAAAAAAGTCGTATCTTTGCAAATCGTTTCACTTAAACACTTAATCCACCATGGACGAAATAATCACCTTTCTCAACAGTTGCGTCTGGAGCTGGCCGCTGGTAGGCCTCTGCCTCCTCGGAGCCCTCTATTTCTCAATCGGGACACGATTCGTACAAGTCCGCCACCTCGGCGAGATGGTCCGCCTCCTGTTCAAGAACGACAAGACCAAGAAGGAGGGCATCAGCTCGTTCCAGGCCTTCGCCCTCGCCCTTTCGGGCCGTGTGGGAACAGGCAATATCGTCGGTGTGGCCATGGCCATCGGCTTTGGCGGCCCCGGAGCCATCGTCTGGATGTGGATCATCGCCTTCTTCGGCGCTGGCACCGCCTACGCCGAGGCATGTCTGGCACAAATATACAAGCAGCGTCACGGCAAGGAGCTTCGCGGCGGCCCCGCCTACTATATCGAGAAAGGCCTCAACTGTCGCTGGCTGGCTGTCCTTTTCGCCCTGATAACGGTGCTGGCATGCGCCATCTGCCTGCCCCCAATCCATAGCAACAGTATCGCCATGTCGTTCTCAACCACCTTCCATGTCGCCCCATGGGTGGTCGGCATCGCGGTGGCGAGCCTGATAGCGATGGTGGTGCTGGGCGGCGTGAAACGCATATCGGCTGTGGCAGAAATCGTCACCCCCTTTATGGCGATAGCCTATATCGTCCTGAGCGTGGTGGTGCTGATTGCCAACGCACCTGCCGTCCCCGAGGCATTCCGCGACATGATTACCAGCGCGTTCGGCATGCACGAGGCACTCGGCGGCATCATGGGCGCCGCGGTGGCGTGGGGCGTGAAACGCGGTATCTATAGCAACGAGGCGGGACAAGGCACGGCACCGATAGTGGCTGCCGCCGCTAAAGTGGACCACCCCGTCAAACAGGGACTGGTGCAGGGCTTCTCGGTATATGTGGACACCCTGCTGGTGTGTACTGCCACCGCGGTGATGCTGCTTGCCACCAAGTGCTACAACGTAATCGATGCTGCCACAGGTGGCTATCTGGTCCAATCGCCCGTCGCCGAACTGGGGCAGCCCGGAGTGGAATACACCATCGCGGCACTGGGCACCCTCCTGGGACACAACTGGGGCGGTATCGTGATTTGCGTCACCCTCTTCTTCTTCGCCTTCACGACGGTGATGGCCTACTACTACTATGCCGAGACAAATCTTATATACCTCTTCAGCAAGGCGCGCGAACGCAGGATAGGCCGCATCAGAAAGCAACTGCAACGGGGCGCCACAGAAGAGGAAATCATGCGCCGCGAAGCACGCTTTGGCGACGACCGAAGCGAGAAAGTGGTGGTCGCAGTGCTGCGGGTGCTCTTCGTCTGTTCCGTCCTGTTCGGCAGCCTCAAAGAAGCAGGCGTGATATGGAGCCTGGGCGACATGGGCGTGGGCCTGATGGCATGGATCAACATCATCGCGATACTGCTGCTCTCCCCGAAGACCTTCCGCATACTGCGCGACTACGAGCAGCAGAAACGCGCGGGCATCAACAACCCCAAATTCCTCCCCAAAGAGCTGAACATCAAGAATGCCGACTTCTGGGAAGAAGAATAAAAGGCCATCACCTCCCCCCCGCCGACAATACTCAATTCTCAATTCTCCCCGCCCCCGCCCCATCAGCCCCATTAGCCCCATTAGCCCCATCCCATTCTCTCCCATTCTCTCCCATTCCCTCCTATCCCCCCCCCTACCAAAAAAGAAAGCTCGGGCAACAAGCCCGAGCCTTCCATAAGTCTCCTATAATCGGGCACTCCCCTTCGGGATTGCCCGTCAATAATTTAATTGCCTTGATATTCCTGAACAAGCCGGACAGACATTTCAGAATTATGTATATAAGCGAGGCCGTTCAAGAATATCGTGTTTTCTCTGATTTCCAGATAGGATGCACCAGAGGTGGCCAAATCGGACATCCAATAGTAGCCACGATCACTGTTATTATATCCATCAGTTCTACCACCCGCAGCAGGTAAGAATACAGCACCTGCGGTTTCCATCTCAGCCCACTGGGCAGCGGTATATTGGTTGCGAGTCCACGAACTAAAACCGCTATTGAACGTCAGGCCAGCAGGAAGCGTCCATGTGTCGGGTAGGAGAATCAGGCCGTGAACGCCATTCACCGTGCCCACGCCACGCTTGCTGGCACCATCAACTCTCCTGCTCATTATGTAGCACCACTCATCATAACTAAGTGTACGCCAGTTACCATCAATGTGGTTTCCCCAGTCATCTAAAGCGGAAGTACCGTTTATCGAAGTCCAGCGATAACGACCGCCAAAGTTATACTGGTTCTCGACAAAGAAGTAGCTGCCATTATTATCCAAGTTGCCTTTGGAAAAATACACTTGTGTTCCTGGCGCAATTGAGAAAAGTCCGTTAATGACATCCTTGGGGATAAACGTCAGTGCCTCCCCCTCGCGGGTAAGCGTCACACGCTCGTTGCGGTTGATAGTGATAGCGTTCCCATTAAGGCTCTTTTCACAATAGCTGCCATCCGTGGCAGTGATAGTGATGTCGAATGTGCTGTACTCACCAGCAGGCAGATAAATGTTGAAGTCAGTCAGCTCGTCAATGCTCACACCGTTGCCGCAGTCAAGCGTGACAGTCTTTTGGGCATCATCGTTAGCAGTGTAGGCCTCAAACTGGAAAGCACCCGCAGCACTCGTGCTGACAGCAAAAGCACCGTTCACACCCTTGTCGGTAGTGATGCTGATGCTCCTGACCACAACGTCATCCTTCTGCAACTGCAAGCGGAACAAGCCGCACAGGTTCGTGAACTGGAAGGCATGGCCCTGCGTCTCAGCATACATCGGGAACCCCTTCACGTTGTTCTCTGCATACTCCTGTTCGGCAGGCAGCTCAATCGTGCCATTGGCAGTCACCATCGAGGCAGGATAGTAAATCTGGTAAGCATCGGCATCCACCTCCTCGCCCTCTTGGCAGGCAAAAGTGGCGCAAGTGTTGTCGTTAGTGACGGAAATGGCAAAATACTCAGCACGCTGATAATTGCTGCCCATCACCATAATGCTCTCACCCTCATCATCCCACTTCAAGTTCAGCCCGTCAAGGTGCGTCTTGCTGTTACCATTCTCAGTGGTAGCGGTGAAGGTATCCTTGCTCAGCCCCTCATCCTTCTGGCACGAAGTCATCATCATGCCCACCATAGCCATAGCGGCCAGACCTAAAAGAACTTTCTTCATAGTCTCACCTCCTCGCTTTAGTCAAACAAATTATTAGCGCTGCCGCCATCAGTGAGACCTTCGAGCATACCGCCGTCGCAGCCCGTACCGCTGCACTGGAAGCCACGCTCCACCTTGCAATCCATCGTCTCCACACTCGGGGAGACATACACATGTTTCTTGTTCTTCATTGTGTTGAAAATTTTTGATTAATATTACGTTTATTAAAAAGGAAAATTGACAAATGACGGCAACCGCCCCACTCATTATTCATTACTCAAAAAATACCTGTTCAAACAAGACATAAAAAAAGAACCGCGAACTTTATGTTGTGATTCGAGGTTCTGGACTACCTATTAGTACGAACAAGAAAGCTCACGGTATTCACCGCGAGCGTTTCCCTTTTCTTGCGTACTAATACGAAATTGTCCAGATTTCGAATCACGTTACGAAAAGCAAAAACGCCTTATCTATGTCTTTTCTTTAATAATCTAATGTGTTATCTGTCTCTTTCTTTAAATCATTTAATGTGTTATCTGTCTCTTTTTAAACTAATTATTAGCAACTAACCCATCCGTTAGCAAATGCAAATATAACAAAAAAATCCCAAACACCAAACTTTTTCCCAAAAAAAATCCCCCATCCCCCCGCCAGCCCCCGCCCCCAAATGCCTCCAGGCCCCACCCGCCGGCTCCCGCCCCACTCATTATTCATTACTCATTATTCATTACTCATTATCCATTACTCATTATTCATTACTCATTATTCAATCATTTGTTAAAAAATCTCTGCCCCTCTCGTCCAAATTTTAACATTTAGCCACAAAGGAGTGGTAGGCTACTGGTA
>JAKSML010000017.1 GCA_024400665.1 Bacteroidales bacterium | reverse complement strand
TAGTTGAAAGCATTTCTTTCGACCACTCATGATTGCAAATCCGACACAACGCCCCACCCTCAGAACACCCAGAGAACGGAAATCCTTATAGTAACTCGTGTCGGATTGTAAATCCGACACAACGACCGCTTCACTCAGAACATCCCCGAGAACGGGAAGGTCGGTCACTCGACGGTGGTGACGAGACGGACGGAGTAGCCGTAGTAGCGGGGGCACAAGCTGAGGGGCATCACCTTGGGGATGTGGTGGGGCGCAAAGTCGAGGTTGTAGCCGGCGTTCTGCCCCTGCGAGCAGGACCAATAGTTGCCGACACTGCCGGCATAGGAGGGATTGCGCTTGCCAGCGGCAGGAAGGAAGACGGCGCCGGCCTGCTCCAGGCGCTCCCACTCGTCGAGGGTGTAGTGGTCGGTGTCCCAACTGTAGCTGTCGCCGGCCACGAAGGTGAGGCCCGCGGGCAGCGTCCACTCATCGGGCAGGACGATGAGGCCCTTGATGGTGCTGTCGATGGTGACCATGGCCCATTTGGCGGTGGCGGAGTCGCGGCCGTAGAAGATATAGTCCTGCTCATTCTTGGTCATAGTGTACCAACGGCCCACCGAGTCGCCGCCGTTGCTGATGGCATTGGTGCCCCAATCGGTGAAAGAGGGGTAGGCGCTGTTGGAGGAGGAGTGCTCCGTGGGGTTGGCACCGGTGCCCCAGCCGAAGAGGTCGATCCAGCCGTCGTAGGTGGCCGAGATGTTGCTGTTGTCCGAACCAATAAAGTCAATCTGATGCTCGGCAAAGCGCCAGAGGCTGTCGACGGCATGGTATTGCAGGTTGCCGCGCGAGAAGCGCACCTGCTTGGTGGCGCTGACGGAGAAGAGCCCCGACAGGGCGCCGTTGGCATCGTAGGGGGCGGCGCCGACGGTGTCGTGCGGCACGATGCTGTCGTAGATATGGACAATGATGCTGTCGTGCACCACAATACTGTCGTGGATATGGACAACGACGCTGTCATGGATGTGGACGACGATGCTGTCGTGCACATGCACCACCACGCTGTCGCGGATGTGCACCGTGTCGTGCAGCACATTGGCGGCAAAGAGGGCGTAGGGGACAGCCATCAGCTGCTGGGTGGTGCTGAGGGTGTAGTTGTTGCCGCCGGCGGGGTCGACCTCAGAGTGGAGGAACCACGGGCCGTCGGCCCAATCGATACAGTCCTCCATCATGCAGTTGACCAAGGCGGTGCCCTGCCCCACCACGACGGCGAAGAGGCCCGCGGCGTCGGTCGTAGGGGTGTGCAGTTCGGCATAGCGCTCGCTGCCGAGGGCCGAACCCTGCAACAGGGCAATGCGCACGGAGACCTGGCTGTTGGCTACCGGTGCCCCCTGTGCGTTGCGCACCACAGCTTGGTAGGTGAAACCCTGAGGAACATCTTGGGCGCTGACGGAGGTGAAAGGTGAAAAATGGAAAGCAAAAAGTAATGCAATGGATATGAGGGCTATCTTTTTCATTGTTTTGTGATTTTAAAGGTTCTACCATCGGCTTGCAGCATATAGACGCCTGCTGCCAGGGCGCTGAGGTCGAGGCGGAGCGCCGTGCCGTCCCACTGCTCGCTGCGCAGCAGGCGACCCTCCAGGCTGTAGAGGCGCACCACGGTGCCGGCGGCCTCATCGCGGCGCAGGTTGACGCCGTCCATCGTGGGATTGGGATAGACCGTCAGGGTGGTGGCATCGGCATTGGCGATGCCGACAGGCTCGACGGTGAGGGGTTGCACGACGCCCTCGCGCAGTTGACCGTCGGCCGTGGCGGCGGTGGCCACCTGCCCCACACTGTAGGTGAACGTGTGGGTGGCGCTGCCAGCCGTGCCGCCGGCGGCAGTCACGACCGCCTGTGCCTGTGCGGCCAACGCCAGGACACAGAGGGTAACTGTTGTCAGTATCCGTTTATTCATCTTGCTATATGTATTGAGGTTACACATTTCTCGGGTGCTTCTATTATTATAGGTAGGCTCTAAAAATTGATTATTTTTGTCATCTGGCTTTGACGGAGAGCCTACTTTTCCCGCTTCGCCAGAGTTGTTATTATCTGCAAAGGTTATAAGAGGTACGATTTTGGGTCACAAACCTCTTTCGGCATTAATATTTCAGACTAATCTACATGGCTTTACCTCACGTTCTCTTGTTTGGTTAGTTATTCCGTTATCTTATTCCGTTTCTTACGAACTGCTCGTATCGAAACATGTTGTAGGTCAAGCATTTTAGGAAGATGCTTGTGGCCGCTCTCGCTATACCTATCGTCCGCACGGTCAGCCCGTGCATCGCTCCCTCCATAAAGTTCAGTCCCTCGAAAAAATTGCGGATTGTGTTTGCGTCTGGCACCTTGTCTCCACTTGCCAGTCCGAGGAACTGCTTAAAGCTGCCACGATCGATTATCTGGTATTCCGTCTGCTCGTAACTGAGATTATAATACTGCCGCAACACCATCACTTTGAACATCATTACCACGTCATACTGTTTGGCTCCGGCTTTGCTCTTCGTGCCATGATTCACCATCGACGCTTCCAACCGGCTGCGGAACATCTCAAAGTCTATCACGCTGTCTAACTTCTCCAAAGGATTTCCCATCTCGGAGAGTTTCCGTGCTGAGTTTTCTGCGTCAAAGAGGGTCTGCTTGCCTGTGGTCTTGTACTTGCTCATAAATGATGCCTTTTTATACCATGATAACACTATTTCTTCTTTTATATTGTCGAATATTTGATATTTAATTTTTAGAGGTTACCTACAATATTAGTCGCAAAAATGCCCGATTTTTTACATCCCTCCTCAAAAATAATTTCTATCCCCAATTGGTCATTAAGGCAATAAGAGACAATCATAGTAGATTCCATAAGTGAATAGGGAATGTGTTGCTTGGCTATTCTGTCACTATGGGTTTCTACGTTGCAAAGATACGAATTTTTCCGCAATCATGGCCCCTTTTCCCCAGAAAAGTAAGGCAGCCTATTGATGATGGGCTGCCTTACGTCAAGGGTTATGCTAAGATGCTTATTTAGCAAGGCCGAGGGCTTTGAGGCCCTGGTTGTAGCGGATGTCGCGGGGGATGTTGTTGGAGGCAATCTTGTCGAGGATGCTCTTCAGCTCGGGACGGATGGTGCCGTTCTCGGCGGAGTATCTCTTGGCAAAATTGATGTCGCCTTCGCCTTCAACCTTCAGGATGAGGGCTGCCCAGCTCTCCATGGCTGCCTTGGCCTTCTCAACGTTTACGACATATTTGCCGTCCTTGTTGAGGCTGAAGGCGCCCTGGTCTTGGAGATAGTTGAAGCACATCATGTTGGCGATGCCGTGAGCCTCGGTGGCACCGAAGCGGACGCTGCGGAGGATGCCGGCGATGAAGGTGACGTAGGCATCTTCCTGGGTGCAGTTGGTGATCTCGCCCATCTCGATGAGCTTGGTGGTCAGGAACAGGCCGCAGATGTCAGCCTTCGACTCCTCCCATGCGCTGTACTGGGGGCCGAGGGCCTCGCGGAGGTTCTTGCCGTCGGTGACGGTGTTCTTGATGCCGAGACCGTGAGCCACTTCGTGGAAGCAGACGTTGCTGAAGAAGGCGTTGAAGTTCACGTTGTCGAGCTGGTCGTCGCAGATGCAGAGCTCGGCGATGGGCATGAGGATGGTCTCGAACTTAGCTTGCATGGCGTTCTTGAGCTGGAGGCGGCGGGCACCCTTGGTCTGGTGGATGCGCTCGTCGTTGGGCAGGTTGATGGCGATAGTCTTGGAGCCGGCATTGCAGTCGCCAGCATAGTAGATGACGTCATACACGTTCAGGTCGCTTTCGCCACCAGCCATAGCGGGTTTGTACTTGGGGTCGCAAGGCAGCTCCTGCTGCAGCATGGGGAGCATCTTGACGAACTTGGCGAGGTCGTTGCTCCATTTCTCGTCTTTCACGAGGATGAACGACTCGTAGGAGGTCTTGTTGCCATAGAGGGCGTCGTCGTAGTTCTCGATAGGTCCGACAACGAAGTCAAGCTTGCTCTGCTTCATGTCCATCCAGGCGAGGTCGGACTGGTAGTAGTCGTCGGTCATGATGGCCTTGCGGCGCTCGGTGAGGTACTTCTTCAGGCCGGCATCCTCGGCGAGGTCGATGGCGAGGCCGAAGAGGCTGTCCACCTTGGCGAGGCGGTCGGCATACTCAACATGGTAAGGAACCACCTTGAGGGCGCCGTTCTCGTCGCGACGGATGACGGTGTACTGGCTGCTCTTCTCGGGGTCGGCGAGAGCCTGGTACTCAGCATCGGTCATGTCGAGGGGGTAGAAGTTGCAGCCCTTGGGGCGTTCGCCGTAGCCGGGGATGAAGGGCTTCTCTTCGCCCAGACGGTCCCAAGCGCCATACTGGATGAGGGCGAACTCCTTCATGGCGGGGTCAGAGATGGTGTCGAGGCTGGCACGGTTCTCGGGTCCGAAATACTGGTCCCAATAGAGGTCGTCCATGATGTCGGCAATCTGAATGAAGATGGGAAGCAGCTGCTTTTCCTTCTCGCTCAGAACGCTCAAATCAGTAGTCAAAGTGAACTCTGCATATTCGTCCACTTTTTGTTGAATTTCCGATTTTTCTTCGGTTTTTTTCTCCTTACAGCCCACAATTGCGAGCATTGAAATGGCCATAACAAAAATAGATAATTTCTTCATTATTAGTAGTTTTAGTTATACTTCGAAAAAAAATTTTCTATGCAAATATACATTTTTTTTTGCTATTTCTAAAAAAAGTTGTAATTTTGCAATCGCTTTTGAGACAAAAAAGAGGCTCTAAAGCATTGAAAAATCAACCTACGGAAAGATGCTCGAGTGGTTGAAGAGGCCCGCCTGGAAAGCGAGTAAGCGTTAAAAGCGCTTCAAGGGTTCGAATCCCTTTCTTTCCGCAAAAGAAACAGCAAGTTTCAAGAACAGTCACGAAAAGTGACTGTTTTTTTATTGGGCTAATAAGACTAATTGGACTAATGCTTGGGTTCGGATTATGGATTTCGGGTGCGATAATATAGATAATGAAGTAGGGTGATGGCTGATAGGCGGCACCCGTCAAATATAGGATATATGCCTTTCGTTGGAGAAACTATAGCTTTGATAGTGGCAATCTCGTGGACTGCTACGGCGCTCTTTGCCGATGAGGCGAGCCATCGCCTGGGTTCGCTGCCGCTCAATCTCATACGCATGATTCTCTCGCTGGCCATGCTCACGCTGCTGCTGTGGGTGGCCACGGGCACGCCCTATCCCTCCTTCGCCAGCGCCTCTGCATGGATGTGGCTGGCTCTATCAGGGTTGGTGGGCTATGTGTTCGGCGACTACTGCCTCTTTAATTCTTATATTGTATTCGGCTCCAAGTACGGACAGCTTTTCATGACGCTCGCGCCCCCTATTGCAGGCATCACGGGCTGGCTTTTCCTGGGCGAGGAGATGCGCTGGACCTCCTGGCTCGCCATGTTTGTCACCTTGAGCGGTATCGCGTTCTCTATCATGGTGAAGCAGGATAATAGCGTCAAGGTCAAGCTGCCTCTGAAAGGGATACTCTTCGGCATAGGCGCCGGAATGGGGCAGGGCGTAGGCCTGGTGCTGAGCAAGATAGGGCTTAGCCATTATGCGTTGTCCATTCCGGATAATGCTCCAGAAAACGTGGTGATGCTCATGCCCTTTGCGGGAACCTATATTCGTGCGCTGGCAGGGTTGGTAGGCTTCACCCTCATCCTGCTCTGCCGCAAGGAGATGGGACTGGTGTGGAAGGGCATGCACAACAAGCAGGGCATGACCTACGCCACCCTCACCACCTTCTTCGGCCCCTTTGTAGGTGTGTCGCTGTCGCTCATGGCCGTGCAATACACCCATGCGGGCATAGCCTCCACTCTGATGGCGCTCACCCCCGTGCTCATCATCCTGCCCTACTCAATCATCCATAAGCAGAAAGTCTCCGTGCGAGAACTGATAGGCACCATCATAACCCTTACAGGCGTAGCCATGTTCTTCCTCGTTTAGCCCGCCAATGCCCTCTAGCCACTTTTTAGACAAAACGGCACCCCTGTTGTGGTGGATTTACATTTTATTCGCTCCGTATAGTCCATAAGGAAATTGGTCGAAGAATAAACCCGTTAAGGAAGTTGATAGAACTTTAAGGGAAACAGAAGATGTTGTGGCAATGAAGGGGTAGAGAATGAGATACTGATATTCTTAACCAATTAAACATCAGTTTATTGAATTATAACTTGCACGGCCATAGCGGATTATCTATTGCGTTTTTTTTGTATGATAATAGGCAATAATATGCTAAAGATAACGTTATATTATTGTTTTAATAAGTTAAAATGGAATTTTAATAGATAAAAAATATGTTATAAATGAGAAAAAAGTGTAACTTTGCAGCACGAAAATAATGTAGCTGAATGGTGGGTTAACGGGTTCTGCCCATTCGGGAGGCTAAAAATGAATTTATAGACCCACCTTTTGAGTGTCGTTCAGTCTCATCGAGCAATATGTCAATTATGAAATCTTTTTCAATGAGTGTCTTCCATCAGGCCAGCAGATTATTGGCTGTGTTGGTAATTGTCTGTTCCACGGCAGCATTGTCTGCTCAGACTCCTGTGAGGGTCTATAATACCATCCATACAGATAGGACGGACTGTCCTGGGCTTAATAAGCTTATTCAAATTTTGCCCTATTGTGAAACTAACGAATACCAGACCATCGCAAACCATCATTTTGGGACGAATGGCGAGAAAAAGACCACCGATGAGAAGCATCATTATTTATGGCAAAAGACCACTAATTTCTATTATGCCCCTGATGTAATCACCTTCAGTGACACGTTTGACTTTATCCCTACGCATTTTGTCATGAATTTGGATAGCATCACAATGCTCTATCCTTACGATTCGACATCCGAAGAATGGCTTTGGCACACAGGGACCGAGGGGGTCTATGTCTGTCCCGATAATGCTGTCATTGATTCGTTGGCGGATATGATTTGGGATCAGTCTTCCGACATTATCGACTTTGCAAGGCAGTGCTACGAGTATGTTGCTGGACATCTTACCTATCAGAATCCCAGCACGGGACTTCATTCTATTGAGGACATCCTTGCATGGGGAGGTGGTGACTGTGGGAATTTTGCATCCGTCTATATCTCGATGTTGAGAAACAAGGGTGTCCCAGCTCGGCATGTCGTCGGTTTTTCTCCATACAATGACAATGACATGCACGTGTGGGCAGAGTTTTTCCTTCAAGGTTATGGCTGGTTCCCTGCCGACCCTACTTACAAAAACTCAGACCCGAGTGGCGATTATTTCGGACGGTATTCTTATAACTATTGTATTGCTGGCAAGGACATAAACCATGTCTATAATTTGGACGGGGCTCAAAATCAGGCCGAGCCTTTGCTGCAAACCTATCTGTGGTGGTATTGGTATAATGGCACCTGCCATTATATTGATACATATCGTGAGATTTTATGCGATGCGTTATACCATATTGTAGGGGTGGCGGATAACGATTCATCAGGCTCGGTTACGGGTTCAGGCTATTATGTCCAAGGGGAGGAGGCTCGTCTTGAGGCAGTACCCAGCACTGGATATACATTCAGACATTGGAGTAATGGTTCTACTGAAAATCCGCTCATCGTAAATGTAGGTGCGAGTGACGAGAACTTCACGGCCTATTTTAGTGAGGTAGAAGATGTGAATATTGAGTCGGTACTTGACGTGTCATTTGGTGTCAGGGCGGAGGGGAATACAATCTTCGTTGTCAATCCTCAAGGTAGTAGGATTATTATATGTAATGTTCAGGGACAGCCATTGTCAGTATCGAGACAGACCTCGCAAGACGTGACTGTGCCTGTGGCGGGTGTTTATTTGGTAAGCGGTGGCCATGGCCACTGTCAGAAAGTGGTTATTTTTTAATTGAGAATTTGCACCAAACGGAGATTTTTGAAACGAAGATTTTGCACCAAACAGAGATTTTTGTACTCTAAAAATGTGTTGTAATCTTTCTTTTAAGGGGAATCTGTTGATAAAAAAGTGTTTAATTCTACATTTTTGAAGGTTGGAAGAGGCCCCGTTGGATGCTATGGCATTGTTGGGACATGAAGCGGGTGAGAGGTTGGGGCGTAGGTATGATGTAAAATTGTCGGGCATAGGACGAAAAAAATATTATTATTTGAGAAAAAAATCGTATCTTTGCATTCTCATTTTGAGGCTATTTTCTGGTTATGATTGCCCTTGTCTCTTTATATTCAACACAAAACGTAAATGCGCTATGACAATACATCGTATTAAAGGCATCTATTTTAGTCCCGCGGGCAGCACCCGCGAGGTGGTGGCTCTGATGGCTGAGCGGCTCTCCGAACGTCTTGGGGTGCCCTGCGAGCTGGCATCTTACACCCTCCCGCACGAGCGCGAGGCATGGCAGCCCATCGCAGCCGACGAGCTGGTGGTGTGGGGCTCGCCTGTCTATGCTGGCCGTCTGCCCAATAAGATGCTCGACTTTGTGCGCAGTCATATCATGGGGCAGGGCAATATGGCCGTGCCTGTGGCCCTCTTCGGAGGCCGCAGTTACGACCATGCCGTTTCCGAGATGTGCCAGATCCTGCGCGAGGGCGGCATGGCGCCTGTGGCTGCTGCCGCTGTGGTGGCAAGGCACGTCTTCTCGCCGACACTGCAGCAGGACCGTCCCAACGAGGCCGACAGAGCCGAAATAAAGGCCTTCTGCGACCGTATCTCGCTGCTGCCGCACGATGCCCCCGCTGTGCCGGGCGAAGGGCTCCAGGCACCCTATTATGTGCCAAAAAAGGAGGACGGCACGCCTGCCAAATTCCTCAAGGCGCTCCCGCAGTTCGCTGCCGACCGCTGCGAGGGCTGTGGGTGCTGTGCTGAAAGCTGTCCCACGGGCTGCATCACGATGCACGAGGGCAGGCCTCATGCCGAGGGGGTCTGCATCAAATGCCAGGCCTGTGTGCGCCGCTGTCCTGCCCAAGCGGTTGCTTTCGCCGATGCCGACTTCCTCTCGCACGTCCGAATGCTGGAGCAGAACTTCTCCGCCCCTGCACACAACACATTCTGGGAATAATGTAATCGATTTGCTATGACTAATATATTGATGCGAAATAAGGTAAAAGAGGTCCCAGGACTTCTCTTTGTGACTGATAACATGAGTCTTATGTCCTCTTTGGGACGGCAGCGCATGCTCGACCAGCCTTTCCTCACCGACCTCGAAGCGCTGCGGTATGAGCGGCAGGCTGTCACCTTGATGCGTGCGGCCATGGATAATGCCGATTACGCTATGGCTGTCAGCACATTGTCCCATCAGCTGATGCAGCTCCATGACCTGCATACCACTTTGCAGAGCCTGAGGTCGCATTACCTGCTCAACGAGGTGGAACTCTTTGAAATCAAGAACCTTGCCTATCACAGCAACAATGCCCGCAAGGCTCTTGGTCAGCTTTCGCTTGACGGCTTCTTCTGCCTCCCCGACCTCACGGAGGTCTTTGACCTGCTCGACCCAGACCATGCTGGTATTCCAAACTTCTATATATATGATAGTTACGATATCCGTCTTGCACCGCTTCGCCGTCAGCTGAAGCAGGCCGATGAAGCCAAACAGGCCGAACTGATAGCCGAGCAGAACGAGATACAGCAACAGGTAATCACACATCTTTGCGACAAGCTCCAGCCCTATGGGGACAATCTTGTAACTGCCATGGAAACAATGGCATATATTGATTTTACTATGGCACGCGCACAGCTTGCCAAGGATTGGAACCTGATCATTCCTGAGGAGGAGGGCGAGGCGATGAGGCTTGAAGGCCTTTTCAATCCGCGTCTGCTTCAGCACAATCTGAAAGAGGGGCTGCGCTACCAGCCTGTCGATATAGAGCTGACCGAGGGCGTGACCTTCATCACGGGTGCCAATATGGCGGGTAAGACTGTGCTGCTCAAGAGCGTAGGCGTGGCGCAGCTGATGTATCAGTTCGGCTTTCCTGTCCCCGCAGGGCAGGCACTCCTTAGCCCTGTGGATGATGTGGTGTTCTGCATCGGCGACGAGCAGAACGAGATGAACGGCCTCAGCAGCTTTGCTTCCGAGATCACCCGCATCAGCGATGTCCTCCGCCGTAGCGAGAGCGAGCACCTCCTCGTCCTCATCGACGAGCCAGCCCGCACCACCAACCCCATAGAGGGCAAGGCACTGGTTCAGGCAATTGCAAATATCATGGAATCAAGAGATTCCATCACAATGATAACAACCCACTACAGCCAGTTAGGCATCGCCTGCCGACGTCTGCGGGTAAGAGGCTTTGTCGAAACCATGTCCGACGTGCCTCTTACAACACAGAATATCAACAAGTTCATAGACTATTCCCTTGTCCCTGACGATAGCGACGAGGTGCCCCAGGAGGCGCTGCGCATAGCTGAAATGCTCGAATGCCATCCCGCCTTAATAGACTTGGCACGCAAGCATCTCGCTGATAACATGTAGTTTATATATTCACACAATTATAATATCCTTTTATGAAATTCCTTCACACGGCCGACCTCCATTTAGGTCAGATAATGTATCAAAACTACTCTCGTGAGGATGAGCACAGCCACTTCTTCGACCAGCTCAAAGCCTGGTGCAGAGAACATAAGCCAGATGCCTTGCTTGTGAGTGGTGATGTGTTTGACATTCAGCAGCCTGGCGCTGAGGTGAAACGTCGCTTCAACGAGTTCTTCGTGGCACTTCATCGTGCCTTCCCGCAGATGAGCATCGTCATCACTGCGGGCAACCATGATTCGGCCAGCCGCATCCATGCCGACAACGCGGTGTGGTCGCTGGGCAACATCAAGGTGGTGGGCATACCGCCCTCGAAACACTGTTTGGAGGAAGGGGACGGCTGGCAGGACGAATATATTGTCGAGCTTGCCTCGGGCTATGTGATAGCCTTGCCGTTCTCGGTGGCTCCCAAGGGCGAAATCTTGCAGTCCCTCTTAAACTATGTCTCCGCGAAGAACGTTGACAACAAGCCTGTTGTGGTGATGGAGCATCTATCCGTAACAGGTATGGACGCCACGGGCCACGGCACAGAGATAGGCCATATCGAGACAGTCTCGGCAGAGGAGCTGGGTTCGGGCTACGACTATATGGCCCTCGGCCACATCCATCGTCCGCAGACGATAGGGCATCTTGAAGACGAGCATGAAGAGGCGAGCACCTATCCCGCAGGGGTGATACGCTATTCGGGCAGTGCCCTGCATGTGAGCTGCGATGAGAAATACCCTCATACCGTGAGCCTTGTGGAGATAGACCACCATGGGGGAGAGGTGAAGGTGTCGCGGCTGCGAATAGACGAGAAGCGCCACTTCTACGAGCTTCCGAAAGAGGGCAGCTTTACTGATTTGGGCGACATCTACGAGGCTGTGCGCAACTTTGCCGAAGAGCAGGAAACCGCCTATTTCCGCCTCAGCATCAACTATGATGTGTCTATTCCATCGGATTTCAACCAACAGATATACAATATTATAGAGGCGAGCGGGAAAGACATCCGCTACAATCCCAAGATAATCTGGCCGAACAAGCCCGCCGATATGACCGAGGCCGAAAGACCTGTCTTTGATGTTGCAGACCTTCAGCAGATGACTGACCCTATGCAGTTTATTGAGCAGACCATCGGCTCGTATCCTGATTTGGACTTGGACGATCTGCGAGCAGCGTTCAAAGAGATCGAAGAAGAAATGAAATCGTTAGAGACTAAAACCAGATAGCTATGAAAGTCAAAGAACTGCACATACGGAACATTGCCTCCATTGAGAAGGCCGATATCAACTTCGAGGCCGATTTGAACGACCGCTACACGGGGCAGCCGTGGCCTATCTTCCTTATATCGGGCGACACGGGCGTGGGCAAGTCGGTCGTTCTCGACAGCATCTGCCTGGCACTCTATAAGACCACCCCACGTATCGAAGGTGTCGTAAATACCAGAGAGAATAACTTTAAGACTAGCGTGGGCGATATGTCTATCAATAGTCTGGCACAATATACCCGTCTGGGAATCTCCGCGAAAGACGACTGCTACAGCGAGGTGGTGTTTGAAGGAAACGACGGCAAGGAATACCATGCTCGGCTAAGCCTCGGCATTACGAAGAACAGCACGCAAAAGTCTCCGAAGTGGTCTCTGACAGATGGTACTTTAGAATGGCAGAAAGATGCGGAGATGAGCAATAAGATAGAAGAGGTCGTAGGACTTAGCTTCAAGCAGTTCAACCGCATGGCCATGCTTGCCCAAGGGCAGTTTGCCTCGTTCCTTTGTGGCGATAAAAAGGAGCGCGAGGAAATCCTTGAGCAGCTCACAAACACTGAGCATTTCTCGAAATATGGGGAAGCCATCAGTTCTATCTACAGCAAGTCGAAGAAGGCTAAAGATGATGCAGAGCTGACGTACAGCACAAAAGCGCAGTATGTGCTGCCTCAAGAGGAGATAGAGGCCCTAACCAAGAAGAAGGCTGAGCAGGAAACGCTTCTCGGTCAGATGAAACAGCAGTTAAAAGGATTGGAAGATAAGATTCAAAAGGTCACCAGCATAGGAGAAAATGCCGAACGTGCTGAGAAAGCGGCAACAGGTATCGAAGCTGCCGAAAAGATAGTAGGCGGCGAAGAATACAGACGATGCAAACAGTTCGTAAAAGACTGGGATGCAACGGAGAAGGAGCGTAACAGCTTGGCACAGAAAGAGGATGCTGTGAAGAGCCAAAAGAAGGCTCAAGCCTTGATTGAGGGTCAGAAGAGACGCTTTGCCGAACTTTCGGCCAACTATGTCTGGCAGCAGGATAAGAATAAGGAGGGTGAGGAATGGCTGAAAAAGCAGAAAACATGGCTCGACGAACGTGCCGGCAAAGCCGAGGTGTATGCCAAATCGGGCGAGCTGCTGCTGCAACTTGACAATCTGGCGAAACAGGAGGCCAAGCTGGCGGAGAATAAGGCTGCCAAACAGGCCGAAGAGGGGAGGTCGCAGTCCTTGGCTGCCGTCCAAGAGCAGAAACGTAAGCTGGCCAAAGATGCCAAGCAAAAGGCTGATGCCAAGCAAGAAGAGATAGATAAGATAACTCAGCAGCGCAATGACCTGCATGTTGAGCAGGTGAATACCGAGCTGGAGACTTTGCAGAAAAAGAAGGAGGGCTATAAGTCATGCCAAGATCGGATAAAGATACTCAAAGAGAAGCGCGAGAACGCATCGAATCTCAGCGAAGAGTTATCGCATGACAAGGATAAGCAGGCAGAACTGAAGAGTCTGGCAGACGCTGCTTCCGAGTGTTTCGAGGCGGCTAAGAAGGTATATGACGAGGCCCTCGGTCGCTACACAACGATGCAAAGCAGCGTGGAGGATACGCTGACGGCGCTTCGCAAGAAGATAAGGGAGAGCCATACTGAGGTGTGCCCCCTCTGCGGACAGCAGATTGACCATGAGCATCTTGACGAAGCTCTTTTCCGCAATCTGCTCACCCCGCTGGATAAGGAGAAGGAGGATGCCAAAAAGAAGCTCGACAAGGCTGAGAAAGCTCACAATACACAGCGCGATGCCCTCACCGCCCTGCAAGGACAGATAAAGGCCAAAGAGGGCTCGTTGAAGGGTCAGAATGAAGAGGTTGCGAAATGCGAGAAGGTGCTGAAGAGTGCTCTCGCCAAGATGGATATGGCTTACAGCGATGAGGTAGAGCAGCAGCTGCAAGACGCTTTGTTGGGATTGGAGAATGGGATGGCGCAATTGAAAGAGACACAGAAAAGAGCGGAATCGCTTCAGCAGGAAATTCAGAAAACCCTCACCGAGAAGAAGCCCTTAGACAAAGCCCTCACAAAGGTTCAAAAGGAGCAGGGCGATGCCGAAAACGCTGTGAAGCAGAATGCCGAAAGAATAAGAGATTATGCCGAACAGATACAGAAGGCAGAGGCTGAGCGCACAGCCCTCATTACGCAACTCAATGCCGCCCTCTCATCGTTTGATGCTGATTGGCAGAAAGATATAGCGACAGCAAAGAATAGGATAGAGCGTGAGTCCCAAGAATATAAGAAGAAGCAGGATGACTACAGCACCTTCTCGCAACGGCTTGAAAAGGCAAAAGATAGTTGTGCGCAGATAGAGGATTTGCGTCGGGGGATACTTTCGATATACGGAGATTGGGATATTCCCTATCCGCCTCAGGATTTGGGCAAGGCCATCTCAGTAGAGACGTGGAACACGCTTTCACGAGATGTCAGCAGCGTGCATGGCCAGATGGGCGGCTATGAGGAGACTATTGCTCGGTGCAATGAGGTTGTCGGCAGCTGGTGCGCACAAAACAACACACAAGAGTCGGACCTTGTCTTGCTATGCGGCAAGAAAGACAGTTTGGAACCGTCCCGCAAGTTTGTGGTGAATGCGGATAAGGATCTGGCCGCTAAGAAACAGGTTCGTAAAGAGGCTCTTGAAGCAATAGAAAACATCCGAAAGGATTTGTCCTTGCAGACCGAAGACGCGGTGCCGGATTTGGATGAATTGAAAACGGATAAGCAGAAGTTTGATGACGACTTTATCCGGCTCAACTCCGAATATGCCGCTGCAAAGCAGAAGTTTGATGCCAATTCGGCCAATCAGGAGAGCCTTGCTCAGGCTCAGGAAGATAGAGACAAGGCCACGAAGCGTTTTAATCGTTGGGATGCCATCAACAAGCATTTCGGCGGCACACGTTTCCGCACCCTTGTGCAGACCTACATTCTTCGTCCGCTGCTCAACAATGCGAACATATACCTCAAACAAATCACTGACCGCTACCTACTTACATGTAGTGAGGACAACGACAAACTTTCTATTTTGGTCATAGATCGCTACAACAAGAACGAGGTGCGCAGTGCTACGGTGCTCTCGGGCGGCGAGAAATTCATGGTCTCTTTGGCCCTTTCATTGGCGCTCTCTTCGCTCAACAAGCCAGATATGAATGTCAACATCCTCTTTATCGATGAGGGTTTCGGTACCCTTGACGAGAAGAGTCTCGACAGCGTGATGGCTACCTTGGAAAAGCTGCAAGATATTGCGGGCCAAAACGAAAGACGTGTCGGCATCATCTCGCACAGGGAGGAGTTGATAGACAGAATCCACACGCAGATACGTATCACCAAGCATGGCGAAGGCCGCAGCCGCGTGGAAATCGTGAACGACTGATAGAGGTAGCGTTGTTTTGGTGAGGGCTATGGGAGGAAGGTCAGTTCTTTGAGCTGGCAGGTGAGGGGGCGGCCTTCGGAGGTGGTGAGCAGGAGATGGCCGTATTGGTTGACGCCTTGGATGGTGGCCGTAATGGCTTCGCCGTGATAGAGGTAGCGGGCTGGCTGATGGAGGCGGAGCAGGCGGGAGAGGTATTCTTGGTCGAGAATGGCGGGGTTAGTGGGTAGTTGTCTGTAGCGCGTTTGTATGGCTTGCACAATGTTTTCGAGCAGGGGGCGGAGGAATAGTTCTTCCCCTGTGATTTGTTTAAGGGAAATGGGGTTTGGCACCCATGAGGGGAACTCGGTCTGGTTGACGTTGAGGCCTATGCCGACGATGGAGGCAGAGAGATGGGTGCGCGAAAGCTTGTTGGAGATAAGTATGCCACAGACTTTATGGTCGTTGATGTAGATGTCGTTAGGCCATTTTATTTTGATGATGTTCCCTCCGGGGATGAGGCTTTGGAGGCAGTCAGTGATGCCAAGGGAGACCACCTTGGTGAGCATGTATTGCTCGGCTGCGGGGAGAAAGGAGGGTTTGAGGATAAGGCTGAAGGTGAGGTTCTTGTCGGGCTGAGAGTCCCAGCAGTTGCCTCGCTGGCCTATTCCAGCAGTCTGCTGACGGGCATAGATAACAGAGAACTCCTCGGTCTGCGAGAGGTCGAGGAGTTCGCAATATTGGTTGGTGGAGGGCAGGCTGTCGAAAGTCTCGATAATCATGTTGCTCCACGAGATGTTTTACACGGTCATGATCTCTTTCTCTTTCTTGGCGAAGATCTGGTCGCATTCGGCGATGAACTTGTCGGTGATGTCCTGAATCTCTTTTTCGACCTGCTTCACCTCGTCTTCGGGAACGGCTTTATCTTTGAGTTTCTTGACTTTGTCCATGACGTTGCGGCGGGCGTTGCGGATGTTCACCTTGCTGTTTTCAACTTCGGTCTTGGCAGCTTTGGAGAGCTCTTTGCGGCGTTCTTCGGTCAGGGGAGGGATGACGATGCGGAGGATGTCGCCTTCGTGACGGGGCGTGAAGCCGAGGTTGGCATCGAGGATGGCCTTGTTGATGGCACCGATAATGGTCTTCTCCCAGGGCTGGATGATGATGCTGCGGGGGTCAGGGGTGTTGATGTTGGCCACCTGGCTGAGCTCTGTAGGAGTGCCGTAGTAGTCGATTTTCACACCGTCGAGCATAGCGGGATTGGCTTTGCCGGCACGGATTTTTTCAAGTTCCTTGTTGAGGAAGTTGATAGCGGTCTGCATGCTGTTTTTAGCTTCGTCGATGCAGACTTTGGATAGGTCGTTCATAATATGGTGTTTTTATTGATTTATTCTATAATTTGATGGTCAGCCTTTGTTGACTTCGGTGCCGATAGGTTCGCCAGAGACGACTTTGAGGAGGTTGCCGGTCTTGTTCATGTCGAAGACATAGATGGGCAGGTTGTTCTCCTCGCAGAGGGCGAAAGCAGTGAGGTCCATAATCTTGAGCTTCTTGCCAAGAGCCTCTTGGAAGGTGAGGGTGGAGAACTTGGTGGCAGTGGGGTCTTTCTCAGGGTCGGCGGTATAGACGCCGTCAACGCGGGTGCCTTTGAGGATGACGTCGGCCTTGATCTCGATGGCGCGGAGGGTGGAGGCGGTGTCGGTGGTGAAGAAGGGGTTGCCAGTGCCGCCGCCGATGATGACCACACGGCCTTCCTGCATGGCTTCGATGGCGCGACGGCGCGACATCTCCTTGCAGATGGGCTCGATGGCGAGACCTCCGAGGAGCTCGGTCTTCATGCCCTGCTTCTCCAACTCGGCCTGGAGGGCCATGCTGTTGATGAGGGTGGCAAGCATGCCCATATAGTCGCCTTGCACGCGGTCCATGCCCTTGGAGGCACCGCTGAGGCCGCGGAAGATGTTGCCGCCTCCGATGACGATGGCCACCTCGACGCCCTTCTCAACAACGGCTTTGATGTCGAGGGCATATTGTTCTAACATTTCGGGCGCGATGCCGTAACTTTGCGTTCCCATGAGCGATTCGCCGCTCAGTTTTAGGAGTATGCGATTGTATTTCATAGTTCGTATTTTCTATATATTGTTATTATTGACGTAGTTAGAGAGATTTCTCACAAAATTTGAATTTACTAAAGTACAAAAAAATATTGAATTGACAAAAAAAAACACTCAAATAGCTCATTTGCGGACATGGCAGGGCCGTATTTCGGAGTCTTACCAGGCCATTTTCTGCGTCGAAAAAGCGGAATGGTGAGGCAGGGTGGTGTTACTGTGTGACGGCCAAGGAGGCAATGCTGACGCGAAGGTTGGGTATCTGGCTTAGTGCGAGAAAGCAGCTTGTCGTGGTGGCTCCTGTCGTGATAACATCGTCAAGGAGGAGGATGTGCTTGCCTGAGAGTTGCTCGGGGTGGCGGACGGCAAAGACGTTCTGCATGTTTTTGTGGCGTTCTGTGCGGTTTTTGTGCGTCTGTGTGGCGGTGTAGCGCTTGCGGTAGAGGTTGTGCGTCAGGACGGGGCATTGGAGCACTTCGGCCACGGCTTGCGCTATTTGTTCGCTCTGGTTGTAGCCTCGCTTTATGCGGCGAAGGAAGTGCAGCGGGACGGGGACGATGCCGTCGATGTCGTTGAAGCGGCCGCTCTGCTTCAGTTCATTGCCCAAGAGGCGGCCGTAGGTATGGGCCAGGCGGAGATTTCCGTGATATTTGATTTGGTGTATGATCGTTTGGCCGATATTGCCTTTGCGGAAGATGAGAAGTGAGGCAGCAGCTTGTACATGATAGCCCGAAAGCCTCTGTTCGACAGCGTTATCGGGCATCTCAGCAAGCCGTGCCCAAGGTATTTGGCAGAGGCAGTCTGTGCAGAGGTCTCGCTCATCGCCCACCAAGATTTTGCCGCAATGGCAGCAAAGTTCGGGAAAGACAATGCGGAGCGCATCACGGAAGAAGCGCCGTAGAGACTCGATTTTAGGGGATGAAGAGGCAGCTGTCGCCATAGCTGAGGAATCGGAATTCGTGGTCGAGGGCGTAGCGATAGCAATCCTTCCACGCATCGCCAATCAAGGCCGAGACCAACAAGAGAAGTGTGCTCTTGGGTTGGTGGAAGTTTGTTATCAGTCCGTTGATAACATGATACTTATATCCTGGTGCAATCATCAGCTGCGTGTCCCCGTCGAGGTGCTCCATCTCGTTGCGCTCCATCCAGTTGAGGACGTTGCGGTAGGCCTCGTTGGCAGGCAAAGCCTTCTCGGCCAGTTCGTAGGGGTCCCATTGCAGGATGTGCATGGCATCCAAATCGGGGTTGAGGCTCAGTTTGATGCCAAACCAATAGACAGATTCGATGGTGCGGACCGTGGTGGTGCCTACGGGGATGATGGGCTTGCCAAAGTGGTTGAGGATGCAGGCGATATTGTCTTTGTCGATTTCAATCTTTTCGATGTGCATCTCGTGCTCGCCGATAGTTGCGGTATTGACGGGCTTGAAAGTGCCGGCTCCTACATGCAGCGTGATGAAGTCGGTGTCGATATGCTGGGCCTTTAGTGCCTCGAAGACCTCAGGCGTGAAGTGAAGGCCGGCTGTGGGGGCGGCAACAGAGCCTTCGTGGATGGCATAGACGGTCTGATAGCGTTCGTTGTCGCTGCTCACGGCTTCGCGTTTCAGATAGGGCGGAAGAGGAATCACGCCGGCTTGGTCGATGACCTCGGCAAAGCTTGCGCCGCCATTCCAGGCAAAGCGTACAATCCAAGCGTTGCCTACGGCTTTGATGCGCTCGGCTGTGAGGGTGATGTCTTGTCCGTCGATATTGATATTGCGGGATAAGGGGGCCTCTTTCCACTTCTTGTTATTGCCGATGAAGCAGGTCCAGGTGCAGGTTTCGCGTTGCTCAAAGGCTTGTGCAACAGGCATCTGATAAGGCTCCAGACAGAAGACCTCGATTGTCGAGCCTGTCACTTTCTGGAAGAAGAGGCGGGCATGGATGACTTTTGTGTTGTTGAATATCAGAAGACTGTTCTGCGGGAGCAGTTCGGGGACATGGAAGAACTGGCTTTCGGCAATCTCGCCGTTGTGGTAGAAGAGTAGTTTGGAGCGGTCTCGCTGTTCGAGGGGGAATTTGGCAATGCGTTCCTCGGGCAGGGGGTAGTCGAAGTCTTCGATAAGGATATTCTTGGGGCTATTCATTGGCAGCTTTCTTTTGGGTGAAGAGGGAGAGGAGAATGTAGAGCAGGATGCAGAGGATGATGCCGAAGACGCCAAACAGCACAATCAAGGCTGCGCAGGCGATGAGGAAGAGGAAGCGGAGCTTGTTGTCTCTCCAGCTCAGGTTCTTGAACTTGAGGGCGAACATGGGCATCTCGGAAATCATGAGGATATCGGTAAGGATAGAAAGGACGGCCAGCCCAATCAAGCCGGTAGGGCAGAATATCACGGAGACCCATTCGGTGGAAATAAGAGAGGCGTTTGCGATTTTGTACCAGAGGAATTCGAAAGAAGCCCAGGCTAGCTCTCTTTCGGCAAGAACGCCGAAGGCGGCCCATATCAAGGCGTTGCATGGAACGGGCAGGCCAAGGAACGAATGGGACTGGCGGGTGTCGAGATTGAACTTGGCCAATCTGTATGCACTGAAGGCGGGAATGAGCGTGGCAACGTAGGCCCAATAGGGTGGGTCGATAAAAGCACCGCAACTGAGAATACGAAATAGGATGAACGCGGGAGCGACCCCCGAGGTGACGATGTCAGCGAGGGAGTCGAGCTCCTTGCCCAAGGGCGAGGCCACATGGAGCGCACGGGCTGAGAGACCGTCGAAGAAGTCGAAGAGTATGCCGAGGCAGATGAAGAATGCCGCATTGGCAAGTGCTCCTTGAACAGCAGCGTTCGTGGCGAACACGCCGCAGGTGAGGTTGCAGAGGGTGATGATGTTTGGTATCTGTCTCTTGGCGGAAGCGAAGATGTTCATATTCTCTTTATCATTAAAAAAGAATGTAGGAATGGGTGAGATTCCTACATCCTTTTTATATTATACTATATTATTAGTAGAGTTTGATGACAAGCTTGAAGTCCTCGTCGTTCCAGTACTGCTTGAACTCGGTATCGACGGCAGCCTTGCGCTTGTAGTCGTAGTTCTGAGCCACAGCTTCCTGGAGGTTCTTGATGCAGTTCTCGTGGTCGCCAAGGCGGGAGTAAGCCACGGCGCGGAGGTAGTTGACCTCGGCATTCTGGTCGAGGCAGCAGTTGAGGGTGCGGATGCAAGCCTCGGTCTCGTCGTTCATCAGCTGAGAGAATGCGAGGTTGTAGTTGCAGGTCGTGCCCTTCATCAGCTTCTGAGCATCTTCGTAGTTGCCGCGCTTGAGGTTGAGGATGATGATGTTGGCATCGGCATCGGAACTGCCCTGACGCTTGGCCTCTTCGAAATAGTACTTAGCCAAGGTGTAGTCCTTCTGAGCGAGGCAGAGGAGGCCGGTGTTGTTGAGCACATCGGGGTTGTGGGGGTTGAGGTCGCGAGCCACTTTGAGGTAGCGCTCAGCCTCGTCGTAGTCGCCAAGATAGAAGGCGATGGCGCCAGCGTTGTTCCATGCACCCCATTCAGCGCTGTGGTTCTCGGTGGCCCATTTGTAATACTTCATCTTGGTGTCGTAGTTATAGTTGATGTAGGCGGCATACATGAGCTCGTCGAAAGAGAGCTTGCTGGGGTTGAGGGTTGCCTGCTTGGCCAGCTCGACATCGGTCTGGCGTGCCTCGGAATAGTAGAGGGCAATCTGTGCACGGCGGAGGTTGGGGAAGATGTCGCGCTCAAGCTGGGGATAGGTCTCGGAATAGTTCTTGATCATCTGCTCGCGTTTCACAAGGTTCTGCTGAGTCTCGACAACGTTGACGATAGCGTGCTTATCCTGGATGTTGCTCTCTTCGACCATGACGACGAAGTGCACCCAGTCCTCGCCTGCCGAGCGGGTGGTGATGACCATCTTCTTCAGCTGGCTGTGCTTGTAGTACTCAAGGTCCTGAGGCTTCACCTTGGCGCGCTTGGCCATGACGTTGAGGACGTCGTCCAGCACGCGGCGGAGCTCGTTAGTGGCGATGTCGGCACGGTTCTTCGAGACACCCACGTTGGCAGTCTCCTCACCCTCGGGCGAAGCCCAGCCGGTGATGGTGATCTGCTTGGGCAGGCCGTTCTCGAGCATGACGCGCTTGAGGTCCTCTACGGTGTAGCGAGCGTCGAAGCGGACGTTCATCTCGTGGTTCCAGTCAAGGATAGAGGTGCCGTTGGGGAAATAAATGTCGGCAGTCTCAACCACGCCCTGCTTCTTGTTGTAGTTCAGGGGAGCGATAGAGATATTGCCGCGGATATCGATCCATTCAGAAGTGACGTTCACACCGTCCGAAATCAGCACGGTGGGGAACACCTTGCCTTTGTGGTTCTCGACAATCTCGTCAGCAAAGAGAGCCTCGTCGTCAACCGTGGCGGTCTTATAGCCCACAGGAGCGAGGGTCACCTTGCCGGTCTCCATGCCGGGCTTGTAGTCGAGAGCGTCGTTATAAGTGAAGCGGCCGCCCGTCGAATAGTTGATGGTGGTGCCGGGGCCGGAGACGCTTTCGCCCTTAACGGTGATGGGGTCGAGAGCGGTGGTGCCGCCTTCCCATGTGAACACGGGCTGGACAAAGAGCGCCACACCCTTCTTGAAATATTTGGCGGGGACGGAGGCTGTGAAGTTCACCACAACCTTATCGTCGCGTACCTCAACAGGGTCGGGGATGGCCTGATAGCGAATCTTTTTGCTATTAGACTTCATTTTGGACAATCCGCTGCATCCCGTCAGCACAACGAGGGATGCCAGGAGGAGCGTGAATAGAGCTTTTCTCATCTTTATATTATTATATTTATTCATTAACAAGTTTATGAGAATCATTCCGTTAAACCCATTCTGGGCTCGAAATGGTCCTTCTCTAACAATCTGCAAAGATACAATCTTTTTTTTAAATATACAATTATTTTTTTCATCACCTCCCCTCATCAGCCCTTCGCGGTCTCAAAATAGCCTCACAAAGACTCCGCTCAGCCACAGCTGCCGCCCTACATTTGTTAACACAATATTCACAATTCCATGCCCTGTTTTAACATTTCGAGACGTGCTTCCCACGGCTCATCATAGCTCCGCTTTAGCTCCGCCTTAGCTCCGCTCGGAGAGCGAAAAAAAGGCGGAGAACGAGCGGCGCATCTATGTGCCTGTGGCGTAGTTGCTTGCGTGCTTTGGCGAAGAAATGTCGCAAAGCCAGTCTTCAACCTTAGTATTTTAACATTTCAAAGCCCTAAAATCCGCAAAAAGTGACAAAGTTAGAAAATAAAGTAAAGCTCGAACGAAAAAGATGGCAATGCGTCATGATGTTAAAAAGAATTAAAAGCGGCAGGATTTATTCGAAATATCAGAAATATTGCGTACCTTTGCAAAATCAAATTGGGGCAGAGCGGCCAGAACAGGCTTCCCGCTTGGCCTCAATGAATTTTAGAGACTGCATAAAATGAATACCGAAGAAAACGAACTGGATAGCACATGTGGCATCAGCGATGAAGAGCTCACTCGTCGCTTTGTTGAAGCGGTGCGCATAGAGAATGAAATCAAGAAGGTGACAGGCTGTCCCATTCCCGATTGGGATGAAGAAAAACAACAGGCCTATCTGCTTTATGCCGATGGCCATAGAGAATATGTCTTATAAATATGACTGAACGAAAGCCAGAAATTATATGACACTTCCAAGACACCTTTCCGTATTTTCAAAAAGCGGAAAGACCAATACTTCTTTTGGGAGAACAACTTTTGGCCGTTGGACAAGATAGAGAAACTGACAGGCATCAAGGCTGAAGAGATAGAATAACAGTTGCTGTAGTATGATGGATGACTGATCTCTCTCTCGAAGAGTAAACAATAATTTATAATGATTAAGGGCGGTGCCGCATTCTCGACACCGCCCTTAATCATTATAAAACGTAATATACAAACCATTTAGCTTTAATCCTTTGTGCGTGATTGAGTTATAAGAGTCTTCTGTGAAAAACCAATCACGGAGCCTTAAAAAGATAAATATCCGCAAAAAGTGACAAAGTTAGAAAGTTATTTCCGTATAGATATTTTTTGAGCAGAATGAGATTTTTTTTCGCTATATTGAAAATAATTTGTATCTTTGCAGCGTCAAATTGAGAGAAAATGTTTGGCTGAAGAAAGCGCATTTCTGCTAATTCTGCTGGTGAAACTTCGACACTTCACAACAATAGCTGGAATTACGAGATGAACGCTCACTTGCTGGTATCGTATTAGTTACGACATACCTCAAGTGGAGTAGTTATCAATCGTATCCGCTATTAGGGAGTCGAAGCCCTCACCAGGGATAAGAGATGAATGAACGGCTCCACTTTCTTTATTATTTTAGTTTGAAACGCATATTTCGAGCTGTTGCGTGCAAACAAAATGTCATATACCATGATACAAAACAAAGAACATTACAGCCCGCCGCGCGTGAAGGTAGTGTCGTTTTTCGTGGAGGAGGGCTATCAGGCCAGCACAGGCCTCCTCGGCCAAGGTATGATTGAGCGGCTCAGCAATGGCAACACCTACGATGGGTCGCTTTTTGGCTCTGGCATAGGTGGCAACTCGCCGTTGGGCGGAGGCGTGGAAGGCCTCACAGGTTCAGGAACCTATGGAGAATCGGCTTTCGGACCCTCAGGTTCATCTTCTGGCGGAAGCGGCGTAGAAGGCCTCTCATACGGCTCAGAATACACATTTTAGTGATTAGTGAAATAGTGAATAGTGAAAGGGCGGTAGCCGTCAATTCACAATTATAGTAACAATTAGATAATAGATAAACAACATGAAAAGAACAGCTTTATATCTTCTCGTCGGCCTCGTGCTGGCATGTGTCAGCACTTCGTGCAACAAAGACGAGCAAACACAAGGCTTCCGCGCCACCACAGAGGGCTGCGGAGACAAAACCAGTTTGGCCGCCGACGGCTTGACCATCAACTGGTCAGCAGGCGACCAGATACTCATACAAGGGTCGGGCAACACCGCGGGTGGCTATCTCTACCAAGTGAGTTCAGGCGCCGGCACCACAAACGCAGAGTTTACCTACGCGGGCCCGGGCAGTGATCCCATGCTACACGAACCCTACACAGCTTTCTATCCTGCCTCTGCGTTGATTGAACCTGAACGTAACGTGACCCCTCCGAGTCCTGGATGTGTAATTCCTACTAGACAAACATACGTTGAAGGAGGAATGGTAGGATTCCCTATGGTAGCAATCTCCAATGATAGGAACCTATACTTCAAGAATGTATGCGGAGTGCTGAAAATCCACGCTACGAAAGCAAATACTAACATTTCTAGAATCGCTATATCTACAGATGATGCAATCAGCGGAACCACTCGTTTTGGTTTGTCTGATTATAGTGATTATCCGATTATTTATGCTAATGATTATGTTGGAAGTAGCTATACAACAACATTAATGTGCCCTACTCCGCAAAGCATTGATAACGGGAGGGATTTTTACATATATGTTCGCGGGGGTTATTTCCGATACTTCGAAATAAAACTCTATACAGACGATAATCGCGTCTGCACCAAGGTTGCCAATACGGGAATTAGCGTGAATCGTAGCCAGATTACCACCATCAACCTGCCAGCGACCTCCTTGACGTTCGAAGATATTCCATCCTACACGCGTCCCGATGGGGCTATTGGCCATCCGTTCAGAATAAATCAGGCAGGCCGTGAGGTCTATTTCTCGCAAGGCAATCTTCAGTACATCAACGGCACCTGGGGCTTCGCCGCACATCAGTACGACTATTTGGATAGCTATAGCGAAATGGCATGGGATCTCTTTGGCTGGAGCACTACAACCAATAACTTCGGTATGTCCACTTCGGATAATGAGGCTGACTATACAGGAACCTTTGTCGATTGGGGAACCGCTGTTGGGGATGGCCACACTTGGTACAGCCTCTCGCCTTCGGAATGGGACTATATTTTATCCCACAATGTGTGTGGCTACGCTACGATTACCATCGATGGACAGAGTATCCATGGTGTTGTGATACTGCCTAACGATTGGGAAGGAGCCTCCATCAATACTAATTACAGTAGTTGGAACGACAACACTTACACCGCAACCACCTGGGCAGCGATGGAAATCGATGGCGCAATATTCTTCCCTGCTGCTGGTTTTCGTGTGGGAACTTACATTTACAGAGACTCATACTACTATTATATTTGGACCAATCAACCAACATTCGCAGCCAACTTTCCTTCATGTTGTGCTATTTCTGAGGATCCATATCGGGGCTGCTCAGTTCGCTTGGTCTGCGATGCACAGTAAGGCTTCGTAGGAAACTATAATAAAAATGGGGGTTTCTGCCCCCGTTTTTTGTATAGTCGTTGCGTTGGTTTGTGAACTCAGCACTTGGACGCTCAGCCCCGAAATGTTAAAAATAATCCGCTCCCTCAGAGCACTTTTTAACATATACTGCTTAGGGAGTGGTAGGCGACTGATAGGCTACTGATAGGCTACTGTTCGGCAACCGAAAAAACTGAAATGTTAAAGCCAAATGTTAATTTCATCGACTTGTTTCTATCGTCCGCTTGCGGAGTTAAAGTGCAGATAGGCCGCCTATTTTAGGAGAACATGGGGCTGCATATTTCGAGGAAGGGACAGTATTTGCATTTCTCCTTATTGGGGCTGGCTTCGAAGGGGGCGTCAGGGTCGAGTATCTCGGCAAGGAGGTCTTGCAGCATCATCTCGAAGGCCGCGAGGTGGTCGTCCGTCATGAAGTGCTCGCCGTCCCATGAGGCGGGGATGAAGTCTGAGCCAAAGTGCCGCAGGGGCACGATGCCGGCAAGGTAGGGGAGGGCGTCGTGGCTGGAGTTCTTGAAGAGCCAGGTATAGGTCATCACCTGGAACCATTTGTCCGACACCTTCTCCCAAAGCGGCACAGCGTTTGGGACGTTGAGGTCGGCAGGATCTACTTTGCCAGACTTGTAGTCTATGACGCGTATATAGTTGTCGGTCTTGTCGATACGGTCTGCCATTCCTGCTATAAGCACCTCTTGTGTTTCCTCGTTCAGGTCGATGCTGAGGTTCCGCTTGAGAGGCTCTTCAAGGGCGAGAATCTCAATCTCGTGGCCGCTTTCGAGGTATCTTATCTCCGACCGGAGGAAGTAGGTGATTTGCGATTTGGCCACGGACTCCATATAGTGGTTTCGTCCTGCACGATTTCTTCCGTGGAGGAACTGCTCCCGAAGCACCTCCTCGATCATCTCGTCGATTTTATCGAGGCAAGCCTCCAGAGTCTCCTTCTTGATGTGATGGTCGGTGTCGAGGCTGTATATCTTTTGCAAAACGGCATGGATGCACGTTCCGAGCTCGTTCTGTTCGAGCTCTTCGCTCACTTGGTCGTTAGGACGCAGGTTGAGGATGTATTCGTAGTAGAAGAGCAGCGGGCATCCGCGATATTTGTTGAGGGCTGAGGGCGAGAAGCCTCTTTGTGCCATCTCATGCAGCCGAAGGAGGCATTCGGGACTTTTTTCTCGTATGTCGGGATAGGGTATGGAATCCGCCGTATTGTTGGCCGAAAGCACCTCTTCGTTTATCGTGATGCTTTCGGGGTATCGCTGCGCAAGCTCTCTTCTGAGTTGCAAGATGAAGCGGCTTGGCTCGCCTTTCCCCATCCCGTCGCTCTCGGTGCTGTAGAGGATATGTATGTCTTCGGCTCGCTGTATGAGGCGGTAGAAGTTGTAGGCATAGACCGCATCTTTTTCGTGAAAGGTGGGGATGCCGAAGGCGGTCTTCAGGTGATAGGGTATGAGGGTGTTGTTAGACCTCCCTGAAGGCAGGACGCCTTCGTTGGCCGAGAGGAGGATGAGGTGCTTGAAGTCGAGATTTCTCGTCTCAAGGACGCCGAGAATCTGCAATCCCTGCAGCGGCTCTCCGTAGAAGGCCACAGAGTGGCGCTGCGCAAGGCGCTCGTAGATTTTGAGGAGCGAACTGAGGCTGTCGAAGAAGTGGAACTCGGATTGGAGGTCGTCGAAGTAGTCAAGGATTTGCAGCAGGCTGGCAAGTGCTTCGCGCTCTTTGATATTGGTGTCGAGAATCTCTTTTGAATAAATGGTTTGGACAAGCTGCCGCAACATACCCAGGAAATGGTCTGCCGAAGGCGTCTCCTCGGAGAACAGAAAGGCGATGGAGGAGAAGTCCCCTTCGAGAGCTTGGCATATCTTTTCGAGCTCTTCGGCTGAGGCATAGATGATGTGTTCCTGCGATAGGATGGCATTCATCTTGGGATGTATGTCGCTTATGCCGTGTATGGGGGATATGATTTCGTCGGTGAAGAGGTCGAGTATGTCTTGATGGTAGAAATGGGTGTCTTTTCGCCTTTGGTGGAGCGAGAATATTTTCAGCACAAGAGAATGGATGGCTGTGTTTGTGAAGGGGTAGCCCATGGTGATGTTGGCGGTCTTTACCTCTTTGGGCAAGGCATTCAGGGCGGGGAGGAGGAGGCTTTCGTCGGCCAGGACGAGGGCCGTTTGCTCAAGGGCGTTGTTGGAAGTGCTTTGGAATTGTTCTGCAATAAGTTCTCCCGCATACTTACACTGAAGAACGCTCTCGGGACAGCTTGTGATGGTGATGTGCTTGGGTGCAGCATCGAAATGGCTGGGGTAGCCTTGCTCGGCATGGTGAAACTTGCGGAGGAAATAGCCAGCCTCTTGCTGCGGATTGTCATAGTAGTAGGCATCACCGTCTGTGTAGAGCTGTCCGAAGCCTTCTTTTATGTAGTGCTGGATTATCTTGTTCTCGCTGGCTGACAGTGCGTTGAAACCGATGAAGTAGGTGGGGTGTGCGTACTTGTCGTTGAAAAGAGTGCTGATATTTTCTGCCACATATCTGTAGGCCATGCCGCTATAGGCTTTGCCCCGAGAGATGAGCCTTTGGTGCAGCAGGTCATAGTATTGATAAAGCGATTTATAGAATTGCAAGTATTGCTCCTGGAACGGGGTGAGTCTGCCTGTTTCGATGTCCCATTCTCCGAGAGCTTTCAAATCATGGAGGTTGTTGAATAATTGCTGTGCATCAACACAATAGAGGTCTATCTCCGAGAAATCGGCCAGCATCATATCTCCGAAAGAAATGAAATCTTCAAAAGTCTCAAATTTGCGACCTTCTCCGCCAATCTGACGATGTATGTCGAACAATTCGAATAAGAGAAATTCGTTGGGAACGATTTTCAGCCCTCCGAGGTCGGCAATAAGGTCGTCGATGCCGATAACCTTGGGCAGAAAGAAGGGATAGGAGTCCATATTCGCAAACTGCCGGCGAAGAAAAAGGCCAGAACGGCGGTTGTTGAACACAACAGTCACGTTGGCAAGGTCGTCAGGATGTTCTGCACGTAATCTTTGTGCAACTTCGGCTAAAAAAGTTTCCATTTCTGTGCTTGTGTTATCGTTTCAGGTTTTCCTACATCAATCCAGTCCTCTTTTTGATGGATAAATGCGTTGATTCTATGATTCTTAGCAATTCTTAGATAGCAGGGGATGATAGGGTAGGGCTTGTCAGGATCGGGCAGCATCTCTAAGATGCTTGGCTCTATGATAGAAATACCGCTAAATGCAAGGTTGTTAGTATTTTGAATGGGATTGTCAACCCATAATAATTCACCAGTTTTGGTGTTTGTCCAACCTTTGAGTTCCTTGTCCTTATCAAATAAGAGGTATCGCGAAGTCTCTCTTTCACTTACGCACAATGTTGCAATACTCATGGAATCATTGTGTTCCGATATTATTGAAGCAAGGTCGAGGTGGGATAATACATCTACATTATGGATGATGATAGGCTCGTTTTTGAGAAAAAGATGCTCGGCTTTTTTCAATCCGCCCCCAGTATCAAGAAGCTGATCCCTTTCGTCGGAAATGAGTACTTCGGCATCCCAGGAGTGGGTGGAGATGTAGTCGCACATCATGTCCGCAAAATGATGTATGTTGATGACGATTCTCGTCGCTCCTTGCCGAATTAGATTGGTAATGGCTATTTCGAGCAAGGTTTTTCCTTGCACTTCGACCAAGGCTTTAGGACGATGGTCTGTAAGGGGTTTTAGGCGTGTGCCGAGACCGGCAGCAGGGATGAAAGCTTGCATGTTTTGAGTCTTCAAATCGATTTGCAAAGGTACGTTTTTTTTTGCTTATTGAGAAAAAATCTTTCAATTATCAAAAAAAATCTTCTTCTCACAAAAAAAAATCGTATCTTTGCAAAATCCATAGAACTGCAATTTTGTTGCAAAATATGGGTATGGAATTGATATATAATTAGTAATAAAAATATCTTATTATATGAAAATTGGTAAATTACTATTTGCAATGGGCATTGTGGCTCTTCTGACGGTCTCGTGCAGGACTCAGGAGATTGCCTACATCCATGATGCGCAGCGAGATTCTGCATTTGCTTTGTCGGGTCAGTTCTCAAGCGGTATCCAGGCCAACGACCTTTTGAGTATCTACGTTGAAAGTGAGACTCCTGAATCGACCATTCAGTTCAACCAGGAGACGAACAAGATTGCTGTGATGAACGGGTCTGTTATGAATCCGGGCGCATCGGCAGTTTCTGGCTACTTGGTAAATCACGACGGTGATATCATTTTCCCCGTGTTGGGTAAGATCCATGTTGTGGGTCTTACGCACAACGAGCTGGCTTCACTTATTGAACGACGTCTCGTCGCTGAAGGCCATATCACGGATCCTGTGGTCACCGTTAAATTGATGAATTTTAGAGTCTGCGTTTTAGGCGATGTCTCTCGTCCAGGTCAGTTGGTCGTTGCAGGCGAACGTCTTACCATTTTCGAGGCATTGAGTATGGTTGGCGACCTCACTATCTATGGACAGCGCCATAATGTGACCATTATCCGTGAGGAAAATGGTCTTCGCACGATTGGTGAGGTGGACCTCTCGTCCCAGTCAGTTTTTGATTCCCCTTACTATTACCTCCATCAAAACGATGTCGTGTATGTCGAACCGAACAAACTGAGAAAGAAGGACGCAGAGCGTGACAGGATGACACTGACGTATATTTCCAGTGCTGTGTCTATTATCTCAGTGCTGTCATCGTGCTTCTATTACTATTTGCTGTCTCAGAGATTACAATGGTAGATGTCTTATCAAGATAATATTACCTTAAATATTCTGCATTATGGAAAATCAACAATCTTTCAATAACGTCAAGACTCCAAATCAACAGGAAACGGAAAGTACAATATCTATTCGTGATATTGTATTCTTGGTTATCAATAATTGGTATTGGTTTGCATTATCGCTTTTGGTGTGTATGCTTGTCGCAGGCATCATGTTTAAATCGAAGCCAATTGAATATGGATACGCTTCAACGATTATGGTGCGCGATAATTCTAATAATATGAATTATTCGTCCCGGAATATGGATGCTATTCTTAATAGCATGGCACCCGATAATGGAATGCATTCATTGGAGAATGAGATATACTTACTTAAATCTTCATCATTGATGAAGAGTGTCGTTGAGAAACTTGAACTAAACAAGACTTGCGAACGTGATGGTTTCTTTTCAAAATACTCATATTATAAAAATTCCCCATTACAATTGGAAATCTATAATCGCAATGGGTATGATTCCACGATGTCTATTTCTGTCCATGTATTGCCATTAGATATGGATAAATACGAATATCAAGTAGGAATGTTGAGTGGAAATGCTCGGTTCTCAGAGCCAGTCGCTTTGGATGAAAATGTTTCCATGACGATAGATAAAACCTCTTTCTTTACAAAGAGAGATGTGAAAGCTAAATTCATAGTTTCAGAAGCTGCGATAGTGCCAACTTCTCGTAGTTTGGCAAGAAAAATCTCTGTGACTAGAGTGGATAAGAACGCATCGGTATTATCTATCAATTATGTGGATAGAAATGCAAATAGAGCCATGGAAGTGGTTGATGCGATTGTTGATGCGTATAATGAGGATGGTATAAAAGATAAAAATGAGGTTGCTCAAAAAACGGCTCAGTTTGTTTCTGACCGAATTGCGTTAATTTCTGGCGAATTAGGTGATGTTGATGCCCAAGTTGAGCAACTAAAGAAGAACTCTCGTCTCCCAGATCTTACTGGCGCTTCTGGTGCTTTGCTTCAAAATGGCACCCGTTATACAGAAGAAGTGGTGAATTTGGAGACTGAGTTGACGTTGGTTAAATATATCCGTTCATATTTGGTAGATCCCGCTAATGCACAGGAGTTGTTACCTGCTAATGTCGGTATTACAGATGGTGGAGTGCAGAGTATGATTAACCAGTATAATTCACAAGTTTTGCAATATCGTAAATTGTTGAATAATGCAGGTCCTCAGAACCCGCAGGTTAGAACATTAGTTCAACAGATGGAGGCCACCCGTGATAATATTTTGGCATCCGTTAATAACTACATTAATTCTGCAGAGGTTCGTTTGCGTAAAGCTCGTGCTCAAGAGGCTCATGCTCAAGGCCAAATCTTGGCAATGCCAACACAGACAAAAGCCGTGACTGAGGTTACTCGTCAGCAGAAGATCAAAGAAGAACTTTATTTGTATTTGTTGAGCAAACGAGAGGAAAACGCCATGAATCTCGCTGTAACAATTGCAAATGCAAAGGTCGTAGAACCCGCATCAAGATCGAGTCTTTCCCCTCATCTTTCAATGTACATATTGGTGGGTTTGGTATGCGGCCTTGCTATTCCTGCGGTCATCATGTTCTTAGTTAATTTCTTTAATACAAAATTGCGTTCTAAACAGGACATCGAAAAGGCTCTCACCATTCCTGTCATGGGTGAGATTCCTCAGAAACCTGAAGGGCGTGAGAATGATGAGATTATCGTTTCAGAGAAAGGAACAGATGTTGTTACGGAGGCATTCCGAATACTGCATTCTAATTTGCCGTTCTTCCTAAAGAATGGACAAAAGGTTATCCAAAGCGTTTCAACAGTCCCTGGCGAGGGTAAGTCATACGTTACTTTAAACTTGGCATTATCTTTGGCATACTTGGGTAAGAAAACAATTCTGGTAGATTGTGACCTTCGTAAGAGAAGTCTCTCCAAGACCATTGATAGAAACAACCACGTTGGATTGATTCAGTATATGTTGGGTAAAGAAGAGAATATCGATAATATCATCTCACATAGTGATGCGTCTGAATATCTCGATTATATTGTTTGCGAGAAGACACCGCCAAATGCTACTCAGCTATTGTTGGAAGACAAGATGGATAAGTTGGTGGCAGATTTGCGTGAACGTTATGATTACATCATTTTCGATACGACTCCGGCTCAGATTGTTGCTGATGCAGCAATTGTCAATCGTTGTGCTGATTTGACGATGTATATCACACGTGTTGGTTATCTTAATAAGACCTCTTTCCCATTCATTCAAGAGCTTTGTGACAAGGGCAAGTTTAAGAATATGGCTATTGTTATGACCGATGTTCCTCTGATTAAACGCCGTTATTATGGCGGCAAAGGCTATGGTTATGGCTATGGTTATGGCTATGGTTACGGCTATGGTTACGGCTATGGTTACGGCTACGGTTATGGCTATGGCGAGGATAAGAAAGACAAAGATAAAAAGAAGAGTTAATCATTAAAGCAAAGTCCACTTGAAATGCTTTTCAAGTGGACTTTTTATTTGTATATGAAAGGTATTGTACTTGCCGGAGGCTCCGGTACCCGTTTATATCCGATAACAAAAGGTGTAAGTAAGCAGCTTTTGCCGATATATGATAAACCCATGGTTTATTATCCTATCTCGGCACTCATGTTGGCTGGTATTCGCGACATTCTCATAATCTCAACACCTCATGATCTTCCCGGCTTTCAGCGTTTATTAGGTGATGGCTCAGATTATGGCGTGCATTTCACATACGCGGAGCAACCCTCACCCGACGGACTGGCTCAGGCCTTTATTATTGGCGAAGAGTTTATTGGAAATGATTCTGTCTGCTTGGTCTTGGGCGATAATATTTTCCAAGGAAATGGCTTTGGTAAACTTCTAAGAGAGGCTGTTGAAGCTGCAGAAAATGAAAAGAAAGCTACAGTCTTTGGCTACTGGGTTGCCGATCCAGAGCGTTATGGTGTGGCCGAATTTGACAAAGAAGGCAATGTAATCTCTATCGAAGAGAAGCCGAAACAGCCTAAATCGAATTATGCCGTGGTCGGATTGTATTTCTATCCGAACAAGGTTGTGCGTATTGCGAAAAACATCAAGCCTTCGGCTCGTGGAGAATTGGAAATCACCTCAGTAAATCAACAGTTTCTGGAGGATAAGGAGTTGAAAGTTCAGCTTCTTGGTCGCGGTTTTGCTTGGCTGGACACAGGTACTCACGATTCTTTGGCAGAGGCTTCGACTTTTATCGAGGTCATCGAGAAGCGCCAAGGGCTCAAAGTGGCTTGCCTTGAAAGCATTGCATACGAAAAAGGTTGGATTACAGCAGATGATCTCCGTCGCATTGCTCAGCCCATGATTAAGAATCAGTATGGTCAATATTTGATCAATCTCATTAAAGAATAAATTGTAGGCGAAGATGGAGGTAATCAAAACAGCCATTGATGGTGTCTTTATCATTGAGCCCCGAATTTTCGGTGATGCTCGTGGATATTTTTTTGAGAGTTTTAATGCGAAGGAATTTGCTGAGAAAACAGGTGTCCATACCACTTTTGTTCAAGATAATGAGTCGATGTCCCATTATGGAGTGCTCAGAGGATTGCATTTTCAATGTCCACCATATGCTCAGAGCAAGTTGGTCAGAGTGGTAAAAGGTAAAGTTCTCGATGTGGCTGTTGATATTCGTCGAGGCTCTTCCACGTATGGACAACATGTAGCAGTAGAACTTTCGGAAGACAATCATCGTCAACTATTCCTCGACCATGGTTTTGCACATGGTTTTGCGGTCTTGAGTGAGCAGGTCATCTTTCAGTACAAATGCGACAATTTCTATGCTCCGCAGAATGAAGGTGCTATAGCATGGGATGACCCTGACTTGGCTATCGACTGGCAGTTGCCTCAGGACAAAGTGCAGCTGTCTGAAAAAGACACGCATCATCCTTTCTTGCGTGACATTCAGTCTCCCTTTACATTATAATTATATGATGAACATTCTTGTTACAGGCTCAAAAGGTCAGTTAGGCACCCACATCAGACTCTGTACGCAACATACTGAGCATCAATATTACTATACTGATTATGAGGAACTGGATATTACCAACCAGTCGGCTGTTCAGTCCTTTGTACGAGAGCATAAGATCGGTGTAATTATCAATTGTGCAGCATATACTGATGTGAACAAGGCCGAGAGCGACGAACCTTTCGCTGACAGGCTAAACAATGCTGCAGTAGGCTATTTGGCAGAAGCCATGGCTTCTGTCGGAGGACTTTTGGTTCACATCTCGACCGATTATGTGTTCGGTGGAAATAAAAATAATACGCCTTGTCGCGAGGATGAGCCCGTCAACCCAACGGGTGCTTATGGACGGACGAAGTTGGCAGGTGAACTTGCCGTAAGATATTCGGGTTGTCGCTATCTTATTTTCCGCACAGCTTGGCTATATAGTGAGTATGGTAAGAACTTCTGTAAGACGATGCTCAACCTTACTTCGTCTAAGCCCGGTATCAGTGTGGTTTTCGACCAGGTGGGCACGCCAACCTATGCTGGTGATTTGGCCAAGGCAATCGTCACGATTGTCGAAAAAGGCCTTGACAAAGGCCATGAAGGACTCTATCATTATAGTAATGAGGGTGTTTGCAGTTGGTTCGACTTTGCCAAAATCATTGCACAAAAAGTAGGGAACACAGCTTGCGACATCAAGCCTTGCCATAGCGATGAGTTCCCAAGCCCTGTTGTGCGCCCCAGTTTCTCTGTTTTAGACAAGACTCTTTTCAAAAATACATTTGCCCTTGATGTCCCGTATTGGACCGACAGCTTAGAACGTTGCTTGCAAGGCATCAAAAAGATGGACAATCAGTAAAAGCTATTTTATTACCTCAATATGATGAACGCACCCTTTATTCATGAAAGCAGCTATGTCGATGATGATGTAGTTATCGGACAAGGAACCAAGGTTTGGCATTTCTGCCATATTCAGCGTGGTGCCCGAATTGGTGAGAACTGCTCTTTCGGGCAAAATGTGAATGTTGGAAACAATGTCCATATCGGTAATGGGGTGCGGGTTCAAAATAATGTATCGATATACGAAGGTGTTGAAATAGAAGATAATGTGTTTTGTGGCCCCAGTTGTGTGTTCACAAACGTCAATACGCCTCGGGCTCATTTCCCTACGCATGGGGTATATGCGAAGACGCTGATTAAAGAAGGTGCCTCACTTGGTGCCAATTCCACGGTGGTATGCGGTCATACTGTGGGCCGTTCGGCATTGATAGCAGCGGGAGCCGTGGTTACCCATAATGTTCCCGATTTCGCTCTTATGGCGGGTGTTCCGGCAAAAAGGATTGGCTGGGTGTGTGAATGTGGCAAACGTTTAGATGACTCGTTTATATGTTCTTGCGGACGAAAATATCGCATGGACGAAAGTGGCTTTTTGCATAAAGACGCAGAATAATTCTCCAACGCAATTACAATTCTGATTTCGTACAACGGTCATGGGATATGTAGGGTATTCCAATTTTGCTGTTATGCTCTATTGAAATAAGTGCTGTAACTGCAAATGTGTCAGGAATAACCTCGTCCACTATAATAGGGTATGAGTAGTGAGGTCGTAGGATCATTCGATTTTTGCTTTTTGGACGGAGCTAAAGCGGAGTTATGGCGGAGCTGAGGCGAAGGTATGTTGTCTTAAGAATATCTGTGTGGGGGGGATTCTTTTTTGAGGCTATCGAAATGACGATTTGCGTCATGTTTGAATTATTTGAGTGGGAACTGGGCTTGTAGTGTGACAGTCCTTCCATCGGGCATGAGCACTTTGATGTTTTCGACATAGAGGGTTTCGTCGCGTCTTGCTTTTGAGAGCATATCTTTGGCTTGTTGGGAGAGTTTCGAACCTTGTACTTCGATTGGCAGGCTGAAAGATTCGCTTCGATTAATCTCGTAACTCACAACTTCGGGCTCGTCAAGTGGGAAGTTGAAGTCTTCGAGTTTTGCTTTCACTTGGATATAGTTTTTATTAATTAGGTCGTCAAGTGACACCGTATCTCCTTGTCTTACATAACCTAACCACACTACAGGGTCGGGTATTGTGATGACGCGAAAGCGCAGCATTCCTCGGCTTCGTGTCTTTCCATTTTCGAGTTTTTCATTGATATGCACGGTTATAGTGCCTGTCGAATCCTTTGGTCGCACAATGAAATCATTGACGTTGCTCCCGTCTGGGTCGCGATGGAGGAAAGCACGCTCCTCTCCGATGTTCACGGATATATCTTTCGGCATCAGTCCTGGCACAGATACCGACATGGGATTATCTATATTATAATATACATAATCTAATCTTGTGAGCGACACCACGGCCCTATCATACTGTGCCAAAACCGAAGATGCTGGCATCAATGCTAACATAATCAATGCTATAGTATATCTAAACCTCATCTTTACAATATTATTTGGTTTTGCAAAGGTACGAAAAAAAATTCATTCAGCCGCATAAAGTTTCCGTATCATATTATATATAAGAGATGCCATTTCATTTTTTTCTTCAGATTCTCGGCTTTCAGAGGCAAAAAGACGCCCTGTTTTGTAGAAAGTACCGCGTTAGTGGCGCGGAGGCAGCCCGTTCCGGGCGGAAAGAGGTGCTTCCGGCCTCCAAAGTCCCACGCAGAGCATCCCGATGTCATCCCGTATCGCGCAGGATGGCGGGAAATGCTTCCCAGTCACGCGTTCATAACACGTCCAAATAACAGCAGTTACGCAGCAATAGAAAGAAACTCCAAATATACAAAACATGCGTAAAGCATTAGAAACCATGCAAA
>JAKSML010000016.1 GCA_024400665.1 Bacteroidales bacterium | reverse complement strand
TCTTCATGTTTATCAAAATATTGAATTAACATGAATAATTAGAAGTCCCCTTAATAGGCTCAACTTGGCGGCTCCCGCCTCCCCTTCGCGGCCTTGTGCCGTGACCATGGCACCCAAAACGCGTAGGCGACGTAAGCGACAAAATCTTTACGGCAGCCTCTAATAATTCATTTATTTGAAACGAAAATTGCCGTGAATTAAACGCGAATTTTCGTAAATTATTATTAAACAACGAATTAATTCACGATAATTTACGTGCAATTCACGGTAATTCACGTTAAATAAATCTCATTTGTGTCAATTTCCGAAAGTCATCAGCAGGAAGCCGGCCTGGGAACGATAATAACCTTTGCACTCCGCTATTTGCTATAAGGACTTTTTTGATTTAATCGAAACATACCCCGCCACTTCGTGGCACCCCTTTCCGAAAGGGGAGGCTGCCGCACAACATTATATACACCAATAAGTTACAAGTCATACTACACATCTTTGCTATTGGTGGTTATATAGAAAGAGGGGGGCAGGTGGTGGCTGCTCCCCTCTTGGGGTTGTGTTGCAAAGGGGGCTCAAGATGCCCCGTTGGGAGGTCTATTTCACTTGGAGGATGTCGCCGTGGTCTTCGACGATGGCGCGGTAGAACCAGTCGGGGTATTTGGGCTGGCTGGGGTACTTCACCACGCCGGTCTCGGTGGTGAGGATGCGGCCGTTCTCTTCCTGCTTGATGTTGCCGTCGATGTATTTGGTGAGGAGGAGGATGTCGAGCTCTTTCCAGCTGTTCATCATCTCGTCGGCCATGGCGCCGCAGACGCTGTTGATGATGCTGACGGTCTGCACGTCGGTGGCGTTGTTGATGGTGAAGCGTGAGAGCTTGTCGCTCCAGTTCTTTTCGAGGAGGGACTGTACTTTCTGCACATCTTTGATCATCACGTCGTAGCGGAGGTAGCAGAAGTTGCTCACGCGGTTGAAGAGCCAGAAGGCGGAGGTCTCGGAGTACTGGCTCATGGAGCCGTTGCCCTCGCGGAAGCAGAGGGGTATCTCGGTGATGCCGCAGAACATGGGGCAGTAGCAGGTGCTGTAGGTGTCGTCAACGCCAAACCAGATGATGCCGCCGACCTTGTCGGGCATCCAGTTGCGGCACTGTGCCACGAAGCTGAAGCCTGTCTGCTGGGTGGAGGTGGCGCGTTCGTGGACGTACTTCTTGCCATCGACCTCGAAGTCCATGGGACGCCAGCGGTAGGGGCAATGGAAGGGGCCTGCGCCCACATCCTGCGTCATGTCCATGGGGGTGCCTTCGAAGTGGTCGCGCATGAGGCTCATCACTTCGAGGTTGCTGATTTTGTGGTCGGGCAACACCCAGAGGGGGAGACGCTCGGCTGTGAGGTCGCCCATGGCGTAGGCCTCATAGCGCTTCATGTCGGGGGCCACGCGGTTGAACATGGCATACACGCGGGCGTCGCAGGCTCTGGCGCCGCTGAAGGTGAGGGGGTTGTAGGTGTCGGCGAAGCTGAAGTCGGCATCTTTGCCGGCGAACCAGCCCTGCTTGCGGGCAAAGGAGACGACGTCGGCGGAATAGACGCACTCTACTTCGGGCTCATCGAGGTAGTCGAGGTGGTCGCTGGTGAGGACTTTGTGGAGCCCTTTGCCGCGTGCTTTCTTGAACTTGCCCACCTGCTGGGGGAACTGGGTGATGCGTGCCTGGTTGGCATGGCCGCAGACGTAGCCGTCGGGCACGCGGCGTGCCACCCATACGGCGCCCTGCTCGTCGCCCTTGTCGATGATTTCGTAGATCCAGACCTCGTTGGGGTCGCAGAGAGAGAAGCTCTCGCCGCCGTTGCAGTAGCCGTAGGTGCGGGTGAGCTCGTCCATCACCTTGATGGCCTCGCGGCAGTTCTTGGCACGCATGAGGGTGACGTAGATGAGGTTGCCGTAGTCGATGCCGGTCTTGTTGCCGTGCTCCAGCTCGGCGCGGCCGCCCCAGGTGGTCTCGCCGATGGCCAGCTGATGTTCGTTGATGAAGCCCACGACGTTGTAGGTGTGTGCGGGCTGGGGGATGGAGAGGAGGTATTTGAGGCTGCCGTAGTCGTAGATGTCGAGCATCTCGCCCGGCTGGTGGTCGGAGGCGGGGCTGTGGCGGAGCTGTCCGTAGCGGGTGTGGCTGTCGGCGGCATAGGTGATCATGGTGCTGCCGTCGGTGGTGCTGCCTTTCGTGAAAAGGAAATTGGTGCAGGCCTCGCTGCTGGGCGTGAGCAGGCAGACGAAGGCCAGGAGAGCGGTGATGAGTGTAGATTTCTTCATATTATAATGTATTATTAATATGGAGTAACGGACAAGCAGTATTTTTATTGTATATTTCTTCTATGCCGAAAAAAAATCGTATCTTTGCAGCTGTTTTAAACGCATAGAATTATGGACAAGGTTACGGAAAACCCTTTAAAAAACCGACAGTTAGCCACATTTGTCGTGATGACCATCTTGATGGTCACTTTCTATCTCACCGCCAATGTGATGGCCGTGAAGCTCATCAGCGTCGGCGGCATCACCATCTTTGACGCCGGCACCATCGTCTTCCCCATCACCTATATGCTGGGCGACGTCTTCACCGAGCTGTGGGGCTTCAAGACCACGCGCAAGGTTGTCTTTCTCACATTCTTATGTCAGGTGCTCTTCACCCTCTTTGCCTGGGTGGGCACGCTGCTGCCTTATCCCGAAGGCACAGAGGCCACGGCCCAGGCCTATGCGCAGGTCTTCACCTTCGTGCCCCGCATCATGGGGGCCTCGCTGGCTGCCTTCTTGGTGGGCGAGCTGATGAACGCCTGGAGTTTCGACAAGATTAAGAGGCGCACCCAGGGACGCCATCTGTGGCTTCGCACGATAGGCTCCTCGCTCTTCGGCTTTGTGCTCGACACTGTGATCTTCGTCCTCGTGGCCTTCGCGGGCGTGGTGCCAGCACACGACCTTCTCACCATGATCCTCATTCAGATTGGGGTGAAGATGGCCATCGAGGCCTGTGCTTCGACCCCTATGGCATACCTGCTCATAGGCCGCCTCAGACGCAGGATGGAGGCGTGACGCCTCCGCCCCAGAAGCGGAGCTATGGCGGAGATAAGGCGGAGCTTCGCTGAGGCTGTTCCCGTCGCTGAGAGAGGCTGCGGAGTGAGATTTTTTTTGAAAAAAGTCTTCCAATCCATATTTTTTTTGTATCTTTGCATTTTCAAAAAATAGAAATCATGGAACTGAAAGATTCGTTAAAGAACTTAGTTTTCGATAAAAGCGACCTCAAACAGCAGGTCTTCCGCTCCACCAAGGAGGCTTTCGAACAGTTTCGCACCATCACGCGCGAGCTGATAGGGGAGTTTCAGAAAAAGGCCAAGGAGGAGGGACGCGAGGTGCGCTTCGAGTTCACCGACCACGGCGACTTCGAGTTTGAGGTGAAGTTTGCGGGCGATGTGCTCGTGTTCATCATGCACACCAACGTGTTCGAGTTCTCGCGCGACCATCAGGTGATGAAATCGCCCTATATCCGCGAGGACAGCCGCCGCTCTTATTGCGGTGTTATCCGCATCTATAACTTCCTGGCAGACTCATTCATCTACCAGCGTGACCAAGACTTTGGCTATATGATTGGAAGAGTGTTTGTTAACAACGAAAAACACTACTTTATCGAGGGTAAGAAAGAGCTTGGAATGCTGTACAATAACTTCGGTACTTCGCTGATTACCAGCGAGTCAGTGCAAAGTATAGTAGAGTCGGCTATCGAATATACCACCAATTTTGATCTTTTGACCCCTCCATACGACGAAGTTAAGCTGGTCTCGGTGGGTGAAATGAGGTCGGATGCAGATAAAAAATCATTGGTCACAGGAAAGCGTTTAGGCTTTAGATTTCAGGCAGATACGGACTAATCGGGAAGTGGCTGTAAAAAAAAATTGAAAAAAATATTTTGTCAATTCAAAAAAAGTTAGTAATTTTGCACCCGCTTTCGAGAGACAAACGATAGCAAATTTTGATGGTCCGATCGTCTAGCTGGCCCAGGACGTAAGATTTTCATTCTTAAAATCGCGGGTTCGAATCCCGCTCGGACTACAACTAAAAAAGTATTAATAATAATTATGGCACACCACAAGTCAGCAAAAAAAAGAATCCGTTCAAACGATAAAAGAAGAGTCGAGAATCGTTACTACGCCAAGACTATGCGCAACGCTCTGCGTGATTTCCGCGCTTTGGAAGACAAGAACACCGCCACTGAAAGACTGCCTAAGATGGTTTCCATCATTGACAAACTGGCTAAACGTTCCGTTATCCACAAGAACAAGGCTTCTAACCTGAAGAGCAAGCTCATGAAGCAGGTCAACGCTATGTAATCTAAGGATTCCACAGAATACAAAAAGCCGATGCACCCTAATGCGTCGGCTTTTTTGTTTGTGCCCGTGCGTGCTCTCCGAGGAATGTGGACCGCTATGCGTCGGCTGCCGTAGGTACGCTGCCATATTGCTGCGGGATTACAGGTTTGGTGTCAGTGTGTGTAATTGTTTGATTATGTGTGGTATAAGACGTTTGTGCGAGATTTTCTGTTTTGTTATATGCTGTGTATTTTATTGTTATTCATATAGTTGTGTGTAATGTGCTTTGCTTTTGTGTGCGAAAATGCTTCAAATTTGTGAAAAATGCTTTGAGATAGACCATTTTTTGGCCTTTTTCCTTCCGTGTGATGAAAAAAATTGCATTTTCAATATGCTGTATTATAATGACATATAAGTTTGTTTTCAAAAAATATGCAATTTTATTTGGTAGATTCAAAAAAATGTCGTACTTTTGCACCCGCATTTGAGAGATAAAGAGAGTCCTTTGAAAATCAGATGCACAATGTACGGTTCGGTAGTTCAGTTTGGTTAGAATACATGCCTGTCACGCATGGGGTCGCGAGTTCGAGTCTCGTCCGGACCGCCAAACAAAAAGAAGCTCTCATATTTTTGAGGGCTTTTTTTTTACCACAACGTCTCAATCCGTTGTATCAAAACGGGGCTGACCGGTTTTGACAGCAAGGAGGGGGATTTGTAAGCATGCAGGCTCACGCATCAGCAGCCTTGAAAACCGATGCAGAAAGATAATTGGCGAAAATAACTACGCTCTTGCTGCATAACTGAAGTATAGTAGGTTTGCTTAATCCCCGCAACAGTTGCAGGGACAAGACATCTCCCACCGACCACGCCCGTCGGTCAGTGACCAGGAGGTGCTCATGAGAACGGGATAGTCGGCGGCTCGCTCCGCGCTGCCGATGAAGCTTTAGGAGCTACGGCCTGCCTTGGGTGTCCGCGTCCGGAGCAGCCCCGACAATCAATCACGGGATAAGCATGTAGAAAGCACATCTGTCACTTGTTTGGACGAGGGTTCGACTCCCTCCAGCTCCACACCAGAAAGTCTATCTTATATGAAGCAAAACAATTTAGCGGTTCCTCTGTCGATAGTTTATCTCATTGCCTTTGTGGTGTTCAACATCTACTCTTATTGTCTCATGGAGCTTGTGACACCATGGTCTGACCAGCAGTTCTATATGGTGAGGCTGGCCTTGAGGTTGTTCATGCCCGTTGTCATGACTGCCGTTTTGGCTTTCTTTATGAGCCGTGAGAAGCATTACAGCGGGCTGCTCCTGTTTTTCACATTTGTGACGTCGGGCGTTGGTGCTATCTTTTATCCGCTGTGGCTGAAGAAGCGGGAGGCTCCGTATGCTGCCCAGCTGGAAAGGTATGTTATGATATATTCGGTTGCGCTGGCTGTGTGTTTTGTATGGCCGCTGGTGGCTGGCACCTATGCTTGGAGCGCCTTTCTCGTCCGAAATGACTGGGCGGCATACCTCCCTTATCTCTATAACGTTGTGATGGCTTATTTAGCCGTTATGCAGCTTCGTGAGATGCGTTGCAGGCATTGGGCCACATGGGTCTGCCTTATCGTGCTGATGCTATGCTCAAGCCTCCTGGGGGCGCTGGCTTTGGTGTTGCTGTATGCCCGCTATGGCAGCGATTGCAAGGCGCCTGATTATCTGACGAAGTACTGGGTGGTGATGGCCGCGCAGATGCTTCTCTCTTTTGTGTGGATGAAAGTGTATAACATGCTTTTGATGAACAATGTGTATGAGGTGATGGAGATGAGTTGGCTTGGCTCTGTGATATATGACCTTGGTCTGGTTATCGTAGCTATCTTTCTCATCAAAGACGTTAGACATACGTCCCTCAAGGGCAAGGTATGGATGATACTCCCCGTCCTTGCCACGCCCATCTTCCCCATTGGGGCTTTAGAATCCGCCAATCAGATCGAAGAATAGCTGAGAAGAACGTTGTATTCTCACAGTCGAATAAGCAGTCGAACTCATCCTTCGACTGCCTATCCTATTATATTACACTGACAAATATTAATCTGCAAGCCAGTCGAACGAATCGAATGGGGTAGTTTTGCCTTTCTGGGAATGGTGAGGATTGTCTTAAAGGTCTCGGAATGGCATAATCGATGGCTGTTACCGAAATTAATGGGTATAGGTTGTGATTGATTTGTGCGGATGAAAAAGGGAGGTTCTGGCGAACCTCCCGTGATGATATCAGATGCTTTAAGTAATAGCGCGATTAAGAGCACTTGGACCAGCCGCAGTTGGGACAGCTTTTGCAGCCGCCAGAGTAGATGACGGGGGCGCCGCAGTCGGGGCAGACCTCGCCGGTTTCTGTGCCGTCTTTGATGTAGCGTTTAAGGGCACGGGCGACGCCGTTGGACCAAGTGGTGATGCTATCGACGTCGAAGTTCAGCTTGCCGATGAGATCAACCACGTTGGTGATAGGCATGCCGTGGCGGAGGATGCCGCTGATGAGCTTGGCATAGTTCCAGTACTCCTTCTTGAACATACGAGAGAGGCCTTCCATAGTGGTATGGTAGCCGTCCTGGTCGGTGTATTGGAAGTCGTAGCGGGCATGTTCTTGTCCAGCCTCTTTGCATCGGATGACCCAGCCTTTTTCCACGTTCTTGGGTACGGGGAAGCTCTCGGCCTTGCCGGTGAAGATCTCGTAGGGACGGCCTTCGTACATGCCGACGACGGCAATCCAGTCTTCGCGGTCGTTCTTGAAGCGGACGACTTCGGCTTCGAGCTTCTTGGGACGTTTGGGTGCCTTGCTTTCGACAAAGTGTTCGTCGCATTTGTTCTTGGACTCTTTGTTCGAAACCAAGACACCGTTGCGCGATCCCTCACGGTAGATGGTGCAGCCTTTGCAGCCCGACTCCCATGCGGTCTGATAGATTGTGCTTACTATTTCCTCGGAAGTCTCCTTGGGGATGTTGACGGTGACGCTGATGGAGTGGTCCACCCATTTCTGGATGGCGCCCTGCATCTGGACTTTGCTTACCCAGTCGATGTCTGCGGAGGTTGCTTTATAATAGGGTGACTCCTTGACGAGGTGCTCGATGGCCTTGTCGTCGAGTTTGTCGATTTGTTCTTTGGTGTAGCCCTTTACCATGAGCCAGTCGATGAACTTGGGGTGAAGGACGTTGTATTCCTCGAAGTAGTCGCCGTTCTCGTCCTTGATGATGGTGTGCTTGGTGGAGTCTTTGTCGTTGGGGTTGATCTTCTTGCGGCGTTTGTAGGAGACGAGGAAGACGGGTTCGATGCCGGAGGTGGTCTGAGTGAGGATGCTCACGGTGCCTGTGGGGGCGATGGTGAGGAGGGCGATGTTGCGGCGGCCGACCTTGACCATGTCGGCGTAGAGTTCGGGGTCGGCTTCGGCGAGGCGCTGGACGAAGGGGTTGAGCTTCTCGCGGTTGGCGTTGTAGAGGGGGAAGGCTCCGCGCTCCTTGGCCATGGTGACCGAGGAACGGTAGGCGGCGCAGGCGAGGGTGCGCTGAACCTTCACAGCGAAATCCGTGGCCTCTTTGCTGCCGTAGCGCAGACCCATGGCGGCCAGCATGTCGCCTTCGGCGGTGAGGCCGAAGCCGGTGCGGCGGCCTTCCATGCATTTGTCTTTGATCTGCATCCAGAGCTCTTTCTCGACACGCTTGATGTCATCGTTCTCGGGGTCGGCGGCGATTTTTTTGAGAATCTTGGCCACCTTTTCGAGTTCGAGGTCGATGAGGTCGTCCATCAGGCGCTGGCCTTTGATGACGTGGTCGCGGAAGAGGTCGAAATTAAATCTGGCCTCGGGGGTGAAGGGGTTCTCCACATAGCTGTATAGGTTGATGGCGATGAGACGGCAGCTGTCGTAGGGGCAGAGGGGGATTTCGCCGCAGGGGTTGGTGGAGACGGTGCGATAGCCGAAGTCGGCATAGCAGTCGGGCACGCTTTCGCGGATGATGGTGTCCCAGAACAGCACGCCGGGTTCAGCCGAGGCCCAGGCGTTGTGGATAATCTTCTTCCAGAGGGCGCGGGCGTCGATTTCCTTCGTCATGGTGGGGTTGGGGGAATCGATGGGGTACTGCTGGATGAAGGGGTTGCCGGATTTGACGCACTCCATGAAGTCGTCAGTGATTTTCACCGACACATTGGCGCCCGTGATCTTGCCCTGTTCCAGCTTGGCGTCGATGAAGTCCTCGGCGTTGGGGTGCTTGATGCTGATGCTGAGCATCAGGGCTCCGCGACGGCCGCCCTGGGCCACTTCGCGTGTGGTGTTGCTGTAGCGTTCCATGAAGGGGACGATGCCCGTGGAGGTGAGGGCGCAGTTCTTCACAGGGGAGCCGGTGGGGCGGATATGGGAGAGGTCGTGGCCTACGCCGCCGCGGCGTTTCATGAGCTGCACCTGCTCCTGGTCAATCTTCATGATGCCGCCGTAGGAGTCGCTGCTGCCGTTGTTGCCGATCACAAAGCAGTTGGAAAGCGACACCACCTGAAATTCGTTGCCTATGCCTGTCATGGGGCTGCCCTGAGGGATGATGTATTTGAAGTCCTTCAGCAGCCCGTAGATGGTCTCCTCCGACATGGGGTTCTGGTAGTTCCGCTCGATGCGGGCAAACTCTGCGGCGATGCGGTGGTGCATCATGTCGGGGTTCAGTTCATAGATTTTGTCGTCATTACGCAGGGCATACTTGTTCATCCATACGTTGGCTGCGAGTTCGTCGCCACAGAAGTACTCAATGGAGGACTTCATAATCTCCTCGGGCGTGTATTGGGTGTTTTCCTTCTGACGGTTATCACCAAAATCTAAAAACATATCGGCTGACATAGGGCGTATTTTTTTTAATTGTTAGGTTTATAGATGCTTATAATGATATTCGTTTTTTGATTGAGATTGCGAAATTACACATAAGTTTTCTAATAATAAGAAATGAGTTATCAACACCCCCCCATTAATTTATATATAATATCTTGTGTATCAAATCCCCTCGGTCTAATAACACGCTAAAACTATGTTTTTCTATCCAAAAGGGCAAGTAGATTATTCTTAAAATGGTGCGTAGTATGCTGGGTGTCATTATATTGCAGAATGCTTTCCGAGCATTCTGCCGCCTTGTGTCTTCACCTCTCAAAATGGGCTGAAACGCTTGCTACAAATAGCTTTTGCTCCATATCTCCTCCACGTAGGAGTCGGCATAGTTGACAAACACCTTCACTTCCACTTTTTCGCTGTTTTCGGGGTCCATTGTCTCCGTAATGCGGCTGTCGGCCATCGAAGCCAGCTTGAGGGTGAGGGAGCGGACATCCTTCTTGGTGGTGTTGCGGGCCAGGACGGTGTTGTCGTTCACCCTCTCGTAGAAGCTGAAGAAGGTCTCCTGGAAAGCCCGCTCTATGTCGCTCTCAGTTATGTATTTTGGCTGATGATACAGCTGCCACGTGATGGTGCAGTTCAGCGTCTCCTCCTTCTTGCCGCAGCCGTTCATGAGCAGCATTCCTGCGAGGATGATAAGTAATGTCGTTCTCTTCATATTATATGATTATTAATAGATTATCTATAACAGTTTGATGGCTATGGCGGCACATGCTTCGGCATCGGCAAGGGCGTGATGGTGGCTCTCAAGGTTGTAGCCGCAGGCTGCCGAAACCGTGTGCAGCTGATGATTTTCGAGGTCGGGCAGCTTCTTGCGCGAGGCCTTCAAGGTGTCGTAGAAACGGTAGTCGGGATAGTCCATCTGATATATGCGGAAGACGCTCTTCAGGCATCCCTCGTCGAAGGGGCTGTTGTGTGCCACCAGGGGCAGCCCCTCCACCAGCGGGGCAGCCTTTGCCCACACCTCGGGGAAGATGGGCGCGTTGTCCGTGTCCTTGCGGGTGAGGCCGTGGACGCGCGTGCACCAGTAGTTGTAGTAGTTGGGCTCGGGCTTGATGAGCGAATAGAATGTCTCCGCCACCTTGCCGTCGCGCACCACCACGATGCCCACGCTGCACGCCGAGCCACGCTCAAAGTTGGCCGTCTCAAAATCTATTGCGGCAAAATTATCCATTATATATATTATTTTCCTCTTTAATAATTGCGGCAATCTTCTCGCGGAGCCATAGCGGCTTCAGCACCTCCATCTCGCTGCCGTGCGAGAGAATTTCCTGCACAAAGTCGAATGCCGGCCTTAGGTTGTAGCTGAACACGCACGCCTCTGCCTCCTCTGCCATCTCTTGCTGGCTGTGGTGCAGGGGCAGGGCGCGCAAGTATTTGGCTTGCAGCGGCGACACGCGCAGCTTCACCTTGGCGCGTTCCACGCTCTCGTCGGCAATGATGCCGTAGTAGGGGGCGAAATAGCTCTCCGCGTCAAAATTCTTGGGCAGCACGAAGGTCTCCTTGCGCAGCAGCTGCATATCCTTCACCCTGTCGAGCGAATAGATGCTTGGCTTCTCCTTGTCCTCGCGCTGTGCCAGCATATACCAGCGCTGCTTGAAGATCTTCAGGCAGAACGGCATCACCGTGCGCACCTTGGGCTCCGTCTGGCTGTAGGTCTGGTAGGTCAGCACGATCTTGTAGTTGTGACGCATGGCCTCCACCACCACGCCCAGATAGTCCCTCGCCGAAGGCACCTGCTCCAGTAGGATGCGGTTCTGGATGTGCCTGCTCGATGCCAGCATGCCGCTCACCGTCAGCGAGTCCAGCAACCAGTTGCTCATCGTGCCCAGGCGCAGCTCCTCCTCGTTGGCAATATAGTAGCGGTACTGCCCCTTGTTCTCGTTCTCGATGATGAGGCCGAAGATGTCTAAGATGGCCGCCTGCCACACATGGAAGGTCCTGCGCGGCAAAGGCTTGCCGTCGCCGATGTCGCTCTCCAGCCACTCACGGTTGATATCCTCCAGCGAGATGAGGCGTGCCCGGTGAATCGTGTTCACGAGCCAGACATATTTGTGAATCAGATTAGCTGCCATGATATCTTATTCTTTAAAAAAACGACTGCAAAGATACGAATAAAAACCGAAATAACAAGAATAACCTGCTCACCCTCACCATAAAACACTCATACACAGTCCGTCATTCCGATTTGCAAAGATACGCCCGCCCTGTGCCAAATGACTGCACACGATTGAAAAAAGTTGAAAAATGCTGATTATTCATGATCAATTTCCGCCAGCAGCGTCTCAATTTGCTCCCGCATTCAGTTTTCCCTTGACTCTAACAGGCTCTCTCATAATATCAGTTTTTTATCGTTCTCGGTACTTTGGGAGGCAAACGGCAGCGGGGCTCCATTCTTGACAAAATTGACCTCTCGGCCAATTAGATTTTCAGACCATCGGAAATCTGCACATACTCCATCAACCCAATTTGGGCATTCTTGTGGTCAAAATCTACCAAGATGTCGGTATCGCTCTCAGGATCTGTTCCTCGCGGGCAAAAGAGCCAAATACCCATGTCCGTAGAATGGCTGCGTGGCAAAATAGTATTGTATGACTTCTATCAGATTCTGATACGTAATTGTCCAAATAACGACATTTATTTCAAATCATTGTGATGTATTCAATGTAACAAGCCATAGACCTATTTCTAAATCCTCAATTGTTTTCTTGGCGTACTGGGGTATTTGTTTTAAACTATATATTCACAAAAATAAACTTCTTTATCAATCTTCATTGGCGTGTCTTTTTATATATTCTTCAACTTCCCCATTATTTATTTTCTCAAATACTTTGGTCTTGGCTTCTTCCAAAGTTTTGAATCGATCTTGACCTTTGATTGGTTTCTGAACATTGTTACCCCAATGATCAGTAATATTGTAATAAACATCGATTCTGTAATAATAATGGTTATCCCAAATGAAAATCTTATACTGCTTATAATTTCTTTTTATTCCGTTTTTTATGATTTTCCATTTTTGCGGATTAATAAATGTTGTTAGGTTTCTTGCACTTTTTTTCCGTTCGGCTTCTTTCTCAGAGGCTACAGAAGATTCTGTTAGCTTATCTGCACAATGAGCTCCTACAGTTAAAGTAGTATGTCCCCATTGTTCGTGGTAGATGTAATGAACGTATCTAATATTAGTTCCACAAAAATCACATGTTCCAATTAAGTCACCAAGGTCTTCCATTCCTTCATATACCCACCCAAATTGTGGCATTTCTTTCCCATGCACTTGCGCATGACATCCTTTACATAAAGTAATTAGGTCGGCTTCGGGGTACTCCCATGCTTTTTTCCCTTCTGTATAGTAAAGATGATGTACTTGAAGTTCAACTTCAGTAGCTGGTTTTTGGCATTGAACACAACGATATCCATCTCTATAGAGGACTCTTTCTCTTAGTTTAAGCCATTTGCTAGACCTGTATGATTTCTTTTGATCAGAATTCATTGTTATTAAATTAGATGGTAATCGATTTTGCAAAGATACTACTTTTTTTCGACATATTGACATTTTTTCTGAAGCGGGTAATGGTCTTCGGGATGAGGGTGTTGCGGATGGTCTGAGGCATGGATGAGGGCGTTTTTGATTTTGCAAAGATAGGGTAGGGGTGTGCGATATGGGTGCATTGGTTGGATTTTTCTTTCATTTTTTGTTTTTTGGGGGTGGTTTGTTTTGGGGTTGGGAAGGGGGCTTAGGGGCGTTTTGAGGGAAAGAGTGGCTTCGCTTTAGCTCCGCCTTAGCTTCGCTCTAGCTCCGCTTCTGAGGTGGGGCATAAGTGGGGCTTTGGCGGGGCTTGTAGGGAGGTGTGGCGAGGGTATGCTGTAGGGGTGGCGGGGTCGCGTGCGAACATTTATATATATGGGTTGCGAAAAGGGTAGGGGCGGGCTGTTGATAAGGTGTTGAAAAGCCCTGTGTGGGGCGGTTTGTTTTTGTGGAAGTTACATGGTGTATAAAGTTGTGAATAACGTGTGTTAAAAATTTTTTAACTCGAATGTAACTTACTGTAATATAATATTGTGCAAAGAGTTTAAGAGTTTTTAACATTTGCTTTAGAGAAATATATTTTGCCAATCCAAAAAATAGTTGTAATTTTGCAATCCATTTGAAAGGGAAATTATGCCCTTGAGAAATGCTCGAAAATATTAATAATTAAATATATAACAACAAAAAGAAAAAATGCCAACAATTCAGCAATTAGTTCGCAAAGGACGTCAGCAGATGGAGTACAAGTCCAAATCTCCCGCTCTCGACAACTGCCCCCAGCGTCGCGGCGTCTGCACCCGTGTGTACACCACCACTCCTAAAAAACCTAACTCGGCAATGCGTAAGGTTGCCCGTGTGCGTCTCACCAATGGTAAGGAAGTCAACGCTTACATTCCCGGCGAGGGCCACAACCTTCAGGAGCACTCTATCGTTATGATCCGCGGCGGTCGTGTCAAGGACCTCCCCGGCGTTCGTTATCATATCATCCGCGGCGCTTTGGATACCAGCGGTGTCGATGGCCGTCGCCAGCGTCGTTCCAAATACGGTGCAAAACGCCCCAAGCAGGCTGCTAAGTAATTAAGTGATAAGAGTTAAGTGAATAGCATTCACACAAAGAATTGTTAAAGAAATGAGAAAAGCAAAACCCAGAAAACGTATCATCCTTCCGGATCCTAAATATAATGACGTGCTCGTTACCAAGTTCGTCAACAACCTGATGCTCGGTGGCAAGAAGACTATCGCTTACAAGATCTTCTACGAGGCTATCGATGTCGTCGCTGACCGCACTAAGGAAGACGGTCTCGAAGTTTGGAAGAAGGCTTTGGCCAACATCACCCCCTCTGTCGAGGTTAAGAGCCGTCGTATCGGCGGTGCCACCTTCCAGGTTCCTACCGAGATCCGCCCCGAGCGCAAACAGTCTATCGGCATGAAGAACCTCATCCTCTTCAGCCGCAAGCGCAGTGAAAAGACCATGGCTCTCAAGCTCGCCGCTGAGATCCAGGCCGCTTACAAAGAGGAAGGTGCAGCCTTCAAACGTAAGGAGGATATCCACCGCATGGCTGAGGCTAACAAGGCCTTCTCGCACTTCCGCTTCTAACGCAATATATATAGTATATATTCATTTTAATCAATACTCGCAAATAAAGATAGCCTAATACAACAACTCAATGTCAGACCTTAAATATACACGCAATATTGGTATCATGGCTCACATCGACGCCGGCAAGACGACGACGACGGAGCGTATCCTTTTCTATACCGGCAAGAACTATAAGTTGGGCGAGACCCACGAGGGCTCGGCCACGATGGACTGGATGGTGCAGGAACAGGAGCGCGGCATCACTATCACTTCGGCCGCTACCACCGTGTATTGGGACTGGCATGAGCAGCGCTATAAGTACAACATCATCGATACTCCGGGCCACGTCGATTTCACCGTCGAGGTGGAACGCTCTCTCCGCGTGCTGGATGGCGCCGTTGCCATCTTCTGCGCTGTGGGCGGCGTGGAACCCCAGTCCGAGACCGTGTGGCGCCAGGCCGACAAGTACGGCGTGCCCCGCATCGCCTTCGTCAACAAGATGGACCGTGCCGGTGCCGACTTCTTCGGCGTGGTGAGCCAGATTAAGGAACGCCTGGGCGCTAACCCCATCCCCATCGAAATCCCCATCGGACAGGAGAATCTCTACAAAGGTGTTGTTGACCTTATCTCCAACAAGGCCCTCGTGTGGGACGAGACCTCCAACGGTCAGCGTTTCGAGGAAATCCCCATGCCCGACGACCTGAAGGATATCGCTGCTGAGTACCGCCAGAAGCTTATCGAAGGTGTGGCTGAGGAGAACGAGGAGCTGATGATGAAGTTCTTCGACGACCCCGACTCCATCACCGCCGACGAGGTTATCGCCGAAATCCGCAAGGCCACCCTCTCCATGAAGATTGTGCCCGTCATGTGCGGCTCCGCCTTCAAGAACAAGGGCGTTCAGACCCTCCTCGACGCTGTGGCAGCCTTCCTGCCCAGCCCTCTCGACATGAAAGAGGTGGACGGCGTCAACCCCAAGAACGATAAGACTGAGACCCGCGCCATCGACCCGAAGGCTCCCTTCTCGGCTCTGGCTTTCAAGATTGCTACCGACCCCTACGTCGGCCGCCTCTGCTTCTTCCGCGTCTATAGCGGCTCTCTGGAGTCCGGCTCCTACGTCTATAACGCCAACACTGGTAAGAAGGAGCGTATCTCCCGCATCATGCAGATGCACTCCAACAAGCAGAACCCCATGGACCGCATCGAGGCAGGCGATATCGGAGCAGCTGTCGGCTTCAAGGACATCAAGACCGGCCACACTCTCTGCGACGAGAAGAACCCCATCATCCTTGAGTCGATGATCTTCCCCGAGCCCGTCATCAGCATCGCCGTCGAGCCCCTCACGCAGGGCGACATGGACAAGCTGACCAACGCTCTCACCAAGTTGGTGGAGGAAGACCCCACCTTCCGCGTCAAGAGCGACGAGGTCTCTGGCCAGACCATCATCAGCGGCATGGGCGAGCTTCACTTGGACATCATCCTCGACCGTCTGCGTCGTGAGTTCCAGGTCGAAGTCAACCAGGGCCGTCCCCAGGTGGCTTACAAAGAGGCTATCACTACAACCGTCCAGCACCACGAGATCTACAAGAAACAGACCGGCGGCAAGGGTAAGTTTGCCGACATCCTCTTCGAAATCGGCCCTGCCGACGAGGGCGTGATGGGTCTGCAGTTCGTCAACGAGGTCAAGGGCGGCAATATCCCCAAAGAGTATATCCCTGCTATCGAAAAAGGCTTCAAAGAGGCTATGCAGAACGGCGTCCTCGCAGGCTATCCCCTGGACAGCATGAAGGTCACCATCCTCGACGGCTCCTTCCACCCTGTGGACAGCGACCAGCTCTCTTTCGAAGTCTGCGCCAAGATCGGTTTCAAAGCCGCATGCCGCAAGGCAGCTCCCGTGCTGCTTGAGCCCATCATGAAGCTCGAGGTGCTCACCCCCGACGCCTACGTCGGCGATGTGACCGGCGACCTCAACCGCCGCCGCGGCCTCCTCGAAAGCATCGATGCCAAGGTGGGCGTCCAGGCAGTCCATGCCAAGGTGCCCCTGGAGCAGATGTTCGGCTATGTCACCGCTCTCCGCACCATCACCTCAGGCCGTGCCAACAGCACTATGGAGTTCTCGCACTACGCCGAGGTGAGCCGCGACCAGCAGGAGAACATATTAAAGAATAAATACAATAATTAATAATAAAAAAACTTTAACCGTGAGTCAAAGAATTAGAATCAAACTGAAATCTTACGACCACAATCTCGTCGATAAATCCGCCGAGAAGATCGTTAAGACCGTTAAGATGACCGGCGCAGTTGTGAATGGCCCCATTCCTCTGCCGACCAACAAAAAGATCTTCACCGTCAACCGCTCTACCTTCGTCAACAAGAAGAGCCGCGAGCAGTTCGAGCTCAGCAGCTACAAGCGCTTGATGGACATCGAAATCAACGACCGCGCCAAGACTATCGACGCTCTCATGAAACTGGAGCTTCCCAGCGGTGTCGAAGTTGAAATCAAAGTCTGAAATTAACACTCAGCCAATGTACATAGCCGCCGTCACAAGCGGCGGTGAAGATAAGCTGAAAACTAAAAACCCACAAACAATCCAAAAAAAGAAATGTCAGGATTACTTGGTAAAAAAATCGGTATGACCAGTCTTTTTGATGCCGACGGAAAGCAGATTCCGTGCACAGTTATTGAAGCTGGTCCTTGTGTCGTCACACAAGTGAAGTCCATCGAAAAAGATGGTTATGAGGCTATTCAGTTAGCTTTTGGTGAGCAGAAAGAAAGCCGCGTCACCAAGGCTATGAAAGGCCATTTTGCAAAAGCCAACACCACCCCCAAACGCTATCTCGCTGAGTTCAGCCGCTTTGAGGAGGGCTCTAAAAAGAAATTTGGTGAAGTTTTAACAGTGGAAGTCTTCCAGGAAGGCGAATTTGTTGACGTTGTCGGAACCTCCAAAGGTAAGGGTTTCCAGGGCGTCGTTACGAGACACGGTTTTGGCGGTGTCGGTGATGTGACTCACGGCCAGCACGACCGTCTGCGTGCTCCCGGTTCAATTGGTGCAAGCTCCTATCCCTCGCGTATCTTCAAGGGCATGCGCATGGCCGGCCAGACTGGCAACCACCGTGTGAAGGTTCAGAACCTTCAGGTTGTCAAGATTATCCCTGAAAAGAATTTAATGTTAGTCAAAGGTTCTGTACCGGGACCCAAAGGTTCAATCTTAAAACTTGAAAGATGGAGTTAAAAGTATATAACATCAACGGAAGCGAAACCGGTAGAACCATCACCCTCGACGATTCTATCTTCGCCATCGAGCCCAACCAGCACGCTATCTATCTCGATTGCAAACAGTACTTGGCAGATAACCGTCAGGGCACCGCTAAGGCTAAGGAGCGCAGCGAAAACGCTCACAGCACCCGCAAACTTAAACGTCAGAAAGGCACCGGCGGTGCTCGTTCCGGCGATTTGAAGAGCCCCGTTTTCGTAGGTGGCGGCCGTATCTTCGGACCCCAGCCCCGCGACTACCGCTTCAAGCTGAACATCAAAGTGAAGCGCCTCGCCCGTCGTTCCGCCCTCAGCGCCAAGGTCGCTGAAAGCGCTATGACCATCGTCGAGAACTTCTCTTTCGACGCTCCCAAGACCAAAGATATGGTAAAAGTTGTCAACAATCTCAACCTCGGTGATAAAAAATCACTTTTTGTTGTTGAAAATCAAAATAATTTCGTATCTTTGTCTGCTAGAAACCTCCAGCGCGTAAAGGTCGTAAGCGTGTCACAGTTAAATACTTATGACATTGTTAATGCCTCCAATATTGTGCTCTGTGAGGGTTCAATTAGCGAAATTAACCGCGTTTTGGCAACAAAATAAAGTAGTTAGAAACAAGATTTAAGAAAGTTTAACATGAATATCATAGTAAAACCTCTGATCAGCGAGAAGATGACGAGAATCACCGAGGCAGCCGCAGCTCCTAAGCGCAACCGCATCCAGCGTCTTAAGAACAAGCCCGAGCCTAAGGTCCTCAACCGTTATGGTTTTATCGTTGACAAGCGCGCCAATAAGATTGAAATCAAAAATGCCGTCGAGAGTTTCTACAATGTCAAGGTTCTTGATGTCAACACCATGAACTATGCTGGCAAAGTGAAGGCCCGCTACACCAAGGCTGGCTATCTCGTTGGCCGTACCAACGCTTTCAAAAAGGCCATCGTTACCCTGGCCGAAGGCGATGCCATCGATTTCTACGCAAACATCTAATGTATAGCGCTGAAGGTATGGGGTTAGCACTCCATACCTTTGGCACGTACATAAACAAACAAATAACAAATTAATAATAGTAATAGCCCACTGATAAGAGGCTAAAAAGAAAAAAAGAAATGGCTTTAAAGAAAATTAAACCGACAACCCCCGGTCAGCGTCACAAGATCGTCGTCACCAATGACGATATCACGACCAACAAGCCGGAAAAGAGTTTGGTGGCTGGCTACGGCAAGAGCGGTGGCCGCAACAACCAAGGTAAGATGACCATGCGCTATATGGGCGGTGGTCATAAGCAGTTGTATCGTTTCGTCGATTTCAAGAGAGACAAGGACGGTATCCCCGCAGTCGTCAAGACTATTGAGTACGATCCTAACCGCAGCTCTCGTATCGCCCTCGTGTTCTACGCTGATGGTGAGAAACGCTACATCCTCGCTCCTCAGGGTTTGAAAGTCGGTCAGACTATCATGTCTGGTAAAGGTGTTGCTCCCGAAGTCGGTAACACGCTGACCCTCGCCGAAATTCCTTTCGGTACCCTTATCCACAACATCGAGCTCCGTCCTGGCCAGGGTGCTAAGATGGTCCGTAGCGCTGGTGCCTACGCTCAGCTCATGTCCCGTGATGACAAGTACGCTATCATTAAGATGCCCAGTGGCGAAATGCGCATGATCCTTCAGGCTTGCCGTGCCACCGTCGGTATCGTCTCCAACCCCGAGCACAACCTTGAGGTCGGCGGTAAGGCCGGTCGCAACCGTTGGTTGGGTCGTCGTCCGCGCAACCGCGGCGTCGTTATGAACCCTGTTGACCACCCGATGGGCGGTGGTGAGGGCCGTCAGACTGGCGGACATCCTCGCAGCCGTAAGGGTATCCCAGCTAAGGGCTACAAGACACGCGCTCCTAAGAAGCAGTCCAGCAAGTTCATTGTTGAAAGAAGAAAGAAGTAATCATTAAAAGAAGAAGAAAATGAGTCGTTCATTAAAGAAAGGTCCGTATATCTTCCATAAGTTGGAGAAAAGAGTTATCGAGGCTCAGCAGAACAATAAGAAGGTTACCATCAAGACTTGGAGCCGCGCTTCTATGATCTCTCCCGACTTCGTCGGTCAGACCATCGCTGTGCATAATGGCAACAAATTCATCCCCGTCTATGTAACCGAAAATATGGTTGGTCACAAACTCGGCGAGTTCGCTCCCACCCGTATCTTCCGCGGCCATGCCGGATCTAAAGACAAAGCTAAGAAATAATAAGTCCAAATAGAAAGAATATAATAAGAAATGGGACATCGCAGAAAAGTTAGTGCAGATGCACGCAAAGAAGCAAGAAAGACCCTCTACGTGGCTAAGTTGATGAACAATCCTACTTCGCCCCGTAAGACCCGTCTCGTCGCTGATATGGTTCGTGGCGTTGACGTTGATAAAGCCCTTGGTATCCTGAAATATTGCCCCAGAGAGTCCGCTCCTAAGATTTACAAGCTGGTTCTCAGCGCCGTTTCTAACTGGCAGGCTAAGAACGAGGGCAAGCGTCTTGAAGACAGTCAGCTCTATGTCAAGCAGATTATGGTTGACGAAGGCCGCACCATGCGCCGCATGATGACCGCTCCTCAGGGCCGTGGTTATAGAATCCGCAAACGTAGCAACCACATCACCGTTATCCTCGGCAGCCGTGTCGATGAGGCTCCTGTGGCTCCTAAGGCTGAAGAAAATAAATAGTTAATCAAATAAGAAGAAAGTAACAATGGGACAAAAAACTAACCCAATTGGAAATCGTTTAGGCATCATCCGCGGATGGGATTCTAACTGGTACGGTGGTCGCAAATTCGAGCAGAAGCTCGTTGAAGACGACAAGATCCGTAAGTATCTCAACGCCCGTCTCGCTAAGGCCAATGTCTCGAAAATCTATATCGAGCGCACACTTAAACTCCTTACCGTCACTATCAATACCGCTCGTCCGGGTTTGATCATTGGTAAAGCTGGCAGTGAGGTTGACAAACTGAAAGAAGAATTGAAGAAACTTACCGGCAAGGATGTTCAGATCAACATCTCCGAGGTGAAACGTCCGGAACTCGATGCAGTCCTGGTCGCCCAGAATATCGCTAAGCAGATCGAAGGCCGTGTCCAGTATCGTCGCGCTATCAAGAACGCTATCGTTTCCACCATGCGTTCTGGCGCTGAGGGTATCAAGGTCTCCATCTCCGGCCGTATCGGCGGTGCTGAAATCGCCCGTAGCGAGCATTACAAAGAGGGTCGTACTCCTCTCCACACGCTCCGTGCCGATATCGACTACGCACACGCTGAGGCTCATACTACTTATGGCCGCATTGGTGTAAAGGTGTATATCTGCCGTGGTGTCATCTATGGCAAGCGCGAACTGGTTCCCTCCACCGTTGGTGGTCAGCAGAAGGATCATCGCCCCGCTATGGGTGGCGAGCGCCGTCCTAGCAATGGCGCCCCCCGTCGCCGTCAGGTCAACAATAGAAATAACAACAATAAATAATAGGTTAGAGGTTAGAGGTTAGAGTTACAGATAACACTAAACGCTAAGCGCTAAAAACAATAATAAGAAATGTTACAACCTAAGAAAACAAGATATAGAAAGCAGCAGAAGGGTAAAATTAAAGGCAATGCTTTCCGTGGTCACGAGTTGGCTTTCGGTACCTTTGGTATCAAATCCCTGGAAACCTGTTTCATCACAGGCCGTCAAATAGAGGCTGCACGTCAAGCTGTAACGCGTCACATGAAACGTGAAGGTCAGATTTGGATCCGCATCTTCCCCGATAAGCCCATCACCAAGAAGCCTAATGAGGTCCGTATGGGTAAAGGTAAGGGTGCTCCCGAATACTTCGTTGCCCGCGTAATGCCCGGTACCATTCTGTTCGAATGCGAAGGTGTTCCTATGGATGTTGCTAAAGAGGCTCTCCGCCTGGCAGCCCAGAAGCTCCCCATTTCGACCAAGTTTGTTGTTAAAAGAGATTATATCGAAGAATAAAAAGAAGATACAGTCATGAAGAACGAATTAGTTTTAAAAGAGCTTTCGACTGCTGAATTGAAGGAAAAGTTAGAAACCGAGCGCAGCATGTATCAGAAGATGCTTATGACTCATGCCGTCTCCCCGCTTGAGAATCCTAACAAGATAAAAGAAAGTAGAAAAACCATTGCACGCTGCCTCACCGAACTCCGCGCCCGCGAAATCGCTGAGCAGAAGCAGAACTAATACTAAATATGGAAAGAAATTTAAGAAAAGAAAGAGTCGGTGTTGTGGTGAGCAACAAGATGGACAAGTCTATTGTCATTTTGGTCGAGCGCAAAGTGAAGCACCCCATGTATGGCAAATTCGTTAAAAAGTCCACCAAATTCATGGCTCACGATGAAAAGAACGAGTGCAACATTGGTGACATTGTCCGCATCATGGAAACCCGTCCGTTGAGCAAAAACAAATGCTGGCGTCTCGTCGAAATCGTTGAGAGAGCTAAGTAATTTAGTTACAACAACCCAGACAAAAAGAAAATAAGAAATGATACAACAAGAAACTAGAATGACAGTTGCCGATAACAGTGGTGCAAAGAGCGCACTGTGCATCCGCGTCCTCGGCGGCACCAAGAAGCGTTATGCCTCTATCGGCGATACTATCGTGGTGGCTATTAAGGATGCTATTCCTTCCGGCAACATTAAGAAGGGAGCTGTCTCTAAAGCAGTCGTTGTCCGTACCAAGAAAGAAATTCGCCGCAATGATGGTAGCTACATCCGCTTCGACGATAATGCCTGTGTCCTGCTTACCGCTACCGATGAGCTCCGCGGCACCCGTATCTTCGGACCTGTTGCTCGTGAACTCCGCGACAAACAATTCATGAAGATCGTTTCCTTGGCTCCCGAAGTATTGTAAAAATTAAAAAGAAGAAAAGAAATGAAATTGCACGTTAAAAAAGGGGATACCGTCATGGTGATTGCCGGCGAAGATAAAGGCAAGACCGGTAAAGTGCTGAAAGTTTATCCCGAAAAGAATCGCGCCATCGTGGAAGGTCGTAACCTCATCAAGAAGCATACCAAGCCCAATGCTAAGAACACCCAGGGCGGTATCGTCGAGCAGGAAGCACCTATCCATCTGTCTAACCTCATGGTCATGGACGGCAAGACTCCTACCAGAATCGGCCGTAAAATCAGTGAGAAGACTGGTAAACTCGTTCGTTATTCTAAAAAATCAGGGGAGGAGATTAAATAATGGCATATATTCCTACTTTAAAGACCAAGTATAACGAGGAAATTCTGCCCGCTCTCATGAAAGAGTATGGCTACAAAACCGTCATGCAGGCTCCTCGTCTGAAGAAAATCACCCTGAACCAGGGTCTCGGCAAAGCCGCTATCGCTGATAAGAAAGTCATCGACAAGGGTATCGAGGAAATGACTCTCATCACTGGCCAGAAGGCTGTCGCTACCAAGTCCCGCAAGGATATTTCTAACTTCAAACTGCGTCGTGGCATGCCTATCGGCGTCCGCGTGACCCTCCGTGGCGAGCGCATGTATGAGTTCTTGGAGCGTCTTATCACTGCCTCTATCCCCCGTATCCGCGACTTCCGCGGTATCAACGACAAGGGTTTCGACGGCAAGGGTAACTACACTTTCGGCATCTCCGAGCAGATTATCTTCCCCGAAATCGATATCGACAAGATCGACCGCATTCAGGGTATGGATATCACCTTCGTCACTTCGGCCAACACCGATAAGGAGGCTATGTCCTTGCTCAAACAGTTCGGCATTCCTTTCAAGAACCAACAAAAATAATAGATAATGGCAAAAGAATCAATCAAAGCAAGAGAACGCAAAAGAGCTAAGATGGTTGCTCGTTATGCTGCTAAGCGCGCCGCTTTAAAGGAAATCGTCCGCACCGGCGAACCCGAGGAGGTTGAGAAGGCTGTCATCGCTCTTCAGAAGCTCCCCAAGAACGCCTGCCCCATCCGCATGCACAACCGCTGCCAGCTCACTGGCCGTCCCAAGGGTTATATGCGTCAGTTCGGCATCTCCCGTATCAATTTCCGCGAGATGGCCGTTAGCGGTCTCATCCCTGGTGTTAAGAAGTCCAGCTGGTAATAGATAATTAATACATTGGTAGCTTTGCAAGTTGGCAAAAACCAATACTACAAAACTTAAAATCAAGAAAATATAAAATGGTAACAGATCCTATTGCAGATTATTTGACCCGCATGCGCAACGCTATCGCTGCCAAGCATAGAGTCGTTGAAATCCCTGCATCCAATTTGAAAAAAGAGATCACCAAGATCTTGTTCGAAAAAGGTTATATCCTGAACTACAAATTTGAGAACGAAGGTTCCCACAATCAGAGCATCAAGATTGCGTTGAAGTATCACCCCGTGACAAAAATCTCCGCTATCTCCGAGCTTAAGCGCGTCAGCAGCCCCGGTCTGCGCCGCTACGTCTCTGTTGAAGATATGCCCCGCGTCCTCAATGGTCTTGGCATCGCCATCATCTCTACTTCCAAAGGCCTGATGACCGATAAGGAAGCCCGCACTTTGAATGTCGGTGGCGAAGTTATTTGTTACATCAGCTAATTAAAGAGAGGAGATTATAAGAAATGTCAAGAATAGGTAAAATGCCCATCCACCTGCCCGCAGGTGTTGAAGTGAAGGTGTCTCCTGAAAATGTTATCACCGTTAAGGGTCCTAAGGGTGAGCTCACCCAGCAGGTTAACCCTATCATCAATGTTAAGTTGGAAGACGGCGTTCTCTCTTTCGAGCGTCCTTCCGATAGCAAAGAGCACAAGGCTATGCACGGTCTCTATCGCGCTCTCGTTGCTAACATGGTGAAAGGTGTTTCCGAAGGTTTCAAATGCACCCAGGAAGTCATCGGTGTCGGTTACAAAGTCCAGGCTACTGGCAATGTTATGGAGATGGATTTGGGCTACAGCCACAAGATCTTCTTTGAGCTTGCTCCTGAAATCCACGTTGAGACCGTTACCGAGAAAGGTAAGAACCCCATCATTACCATGACTTGCTGCGACAAGCAGATCCTCGGTCAGGCCGCTGCTAAGATTCGTTCTCTCCGCAAACCTGAACCTTACAAGGGCAAGGGTATCCGCTTCGTCGGTGAAGAGATCCGTAAGAAGGCTGGTAAGGCTGCTGCTAAATAATATTAAATAGAACGCCAAAGAATATATATTATGGCTACAAGAAAAGACATAAGAAGAACTAAAATTAAATTCCGCATCCGTCATAAGATCAGCGGCACCGCAGAAATGCCGCGTCTGTCTGTGTTCAGAAGCAATAAGGAAATTTATGCACAGGTTATTGACGATGTAAAAGGTGTGACACTGACCCAGGCTTCTTCCAAAGAGAAGAGCTTCGAAAAGAGTGGCACGAAGAGCGAAGTGGCTGCTAAGGTCGGCAAAATGCTGGCTGAGCGTGCTCTCGCTGCTGGTATCAATACTGTGGTGTTTGACCGTAACGGCTACCTGTACCACGGTCGTGTTAAATCGTTGGCCGATGGTGCCAGAGAAGGTGGTTTAAAATTCTAATAAGTCATGGCAGAAGTAAACGTAAAAAGAGTAAAATCGAGCGAAATCGAATTTAAAGAGCGTCTTGTCGCGGTCAACCGCGTAACCAAGGTCACCAAGGGTGGTAGAACTTTCACCTTTGCTGCCATTGTCGTTATTGGAAACGAAGACGGTGTCGTAGGTTATGGTCTTGGCAAAGCCAAGGAAGTCCAGGCCGCCATCCAGAAGGGTGTTGACGACGCAAAGAAGAACCTCATCAAGGTCCCCGTGCTGAAAGGTACCATTCCTCACGAGCAGTGTGGTAAGTACAGCGGTGCTCGCGTCTTCTTGAAACCCGCAGCTCCTGGTACCGGTGTTATCGCCGGCGGTGCTATGCGTGCCGTTTTGGAGAGCGTTGGCGTCAAGGACGTGCTTGCTAAGTGCAAAGGCTCCTCTAACCCCCACAGTGTGGTTAAGGCTACTATCAATGCTCTGCTGCAGATGAAGGATCCCTGCATGGTCGCCGAACTCCGCGGTATCACTCTCGACAAAGTGTTTAACGGTTAATTATAGGAGGTAAGAATCATGGCAGAAAAGACTTTGAAAATCAAACAGGTTAGAAGTATCATCGGCCGTCCTGCCCGTCAGAAAAGAACGATGGCAGCTCTTGGTCTAAAACGCATCAACCACGAGCGTACTGTGGTGGCAACCCCCCAGGTCCTCGGTATGATTGCAAAGGTGAAACATTTAATCACTGTTGAGGAAAATTAATTAGTTAGACACTATCTTGGGGCGTTTGCCCCAGGATTTAAAAAGAGAAACAGATATGAGTTTAAATAATCTCAAACCCGCAGAAGGTTCTATCAAGCATTCCAAACGTATCGGCCGTGGTGCTGGCTCTGGCAAGGGCGGTACTGCTACTCGTGGTAACAAGGGTGCAAAAGCTCGTTCGGGTTATCACCAGAAGGTCGGTTTCGAAGGTGGTCAGATGCCCATCTATCGTCGTCTTCCTAAGTTCGGCTTCAAAAACATCAACCGTGTTGAATATGTCGCTATCAACATCGATATGCTCAACGCTCTTGCTGAGACCAAAAACATCACCGATTTCAATGTCGAGGTCTTCAAGCAGAATGGTCTGATGGGCTCCAAGGATCGCATCAAGATTCTGGGCCGTGGCGAACTGAACAAGTCCATTAATGTCACTGCTCACGCTTTCTCTGCTTCCGCAAAGCAGGCTATCGAAGCTAAAGGCGGTGTGGCTACAGTAATCGAATAAAGTTATAGTTGCGGAGTTGATGAAGTTGTTGATGATTCTTTCACAGCTTCATCAACTTCAAAACGTCATCAACTCCTAAACTCAAAAACTAAACAATAATGAAGAGATTTATACAGACACTCAAAAACATCTGGTCGATTGAAGACCTGCGGAAAAGAATCCTTTATACCCTTGGGTTGGTCCTCGTTTACCGCATTGGTTGTTATGTCGTCCTGCCCGGTGTTGATCCTACGCAGCTGCAGAATCTGCAGAATCAGGGTTCCGATGGTCTGATGGGTCTGTTGAACATGTTCTCCGGTGGTGCATTCTCCAACGCATCTATTTTTGCTTTGGGTATCATGCCGTACATCACTGCATCTATCGTGATTCAGCTGTTTGCTATGGTCATCCCCAAATTCAAGAAACTCCAGATGGAAGGCGAAAGCGGCCGCAGAAAAATCAATCAGTGGACCCGTTTGCTTACTGTTGCTATCACCGGTTTCCAGGCTCCCGCATACATCAAGAATATGATGTATCAATTGGGTGCTTCTTCTACTGCTATCTATCCTTTCGATGGTTCCTCCACCCCTTGGACTTTCTGGGCTTCCAGCATCATCATTCTGATTGCAGGCACCCTGTTTGTCATGTGGCTTGGTGAGCGCATCACTGAGAAGGGCGTAGGTAACGGTATCTCCCTGTTGATTATGATTGGTATTATCGCACGTCTGCCTTTCGCACTCTTCGGCGAGTTCGTGTCTCGTCTTACTGATGGCGGACTGGTGATGTTCCTCATCGAAATCGTTGTTTTGTTGGCTGTCATTCTCTTGGTCATTCTGCTCGTCCAGGGTACCCGTCGTATCCCCGTGCAGTATGCTAAGCGCATTGTCGGCAACAAGCAATATGGTGGTGTTCGTCAGTACATTCCTATCAAGGTCAATGCTGCTGGTGTTATGCCTATCATTTTCGCTCAGGCAATCATGTTCATCCCTATTACTATTATGGGATTCTCTGGCAATGGTGACAGCAAGTTCATGATGATCTTTAGTGATATCAACAGCTTCGGCTACAATGTTGTTTATTTCATCTTGGTTGTCCTCTTCACCTTCTTCTATACCGCTATCGCAATCAATCCTCAGCAGATGTCTGATGATATGAAGAAGAACGGCGGCTTCATCCCTGGTGTCAAGCCTGGTAAGAAGACTGAAGAATATCTTGAGAACATCCTCTCTAAGATCACCCTGCCTGGCTCCATTTTCCTGGGCATCGTTGCTATCCTTCCCGCCATCGTCCGTTTGTTTGGCGTGAACACTCAGTTTGCTCAATTCTACGGTGGTACTTCCCTGTTGATCCTTGTCGGTGTTATCCTCGACACCCTTCAGCAGATTGAGAGCCACTTGCTCATGCGCCACTATGACGGTCTCACCAAGACTGGTCGTATCAAAGGTCGTACATCTATGTCTATCCAGGCATAAAATATTGCAACATGATCCTCTTAAAGACTAAAGAAGAAATAGAATTGATACGTGACAGTGCCCGCCTCGTCGGTAAAGCTCTCGCCGAGGTGGGCCGTCATATTCGTCCGGGTGTGACGACTGCTTACTTGGATAAGATCGGTGAGCAATTCATCCGTGACAATGGTGGTATTCCCTTGTGCAAAGGCTATGAGGGTTTCCCTGCCGCATTCTGTATCTCTGTCAATGATGTCGTTGTCCATGGCATCCCCAGCGACAATGTATATCTCAACGAAGGCGACAATGTATCTCTTGACTGTGTCATCGAGCTGAACGGCTATGTGGGCGATTCTGCCTACACCTTCACCTGTGGCGAAGTCTCGGCGGAGATGCAGCGTCTTCTCAAAGTCACCAAAGAGGCTCTCTATATCGGACTCGATAAGTGCAAGGAAGGGAATCGTATTGGCGATATCGGCCATGCTGTCCAGCAGCACTGCGAAAAGAATGGCTATTCTGTAGTTCGTGAGCTTTGCGGCCATGGCGTCGGTTTCAAGATGCACGAAAGCCCCAACGTTCCCAACTATGGTATCCCTGGTACGGGTCCCCTCTTGAAAGAAGGTATGGTAATCGCTGTCGAACCCATGGTCTGCATGGGCTCCAAGAATGTCAAGTTCTCCCAGGAGGACGGCTGGACATGCCGTACAAAGGATTCCAAGCCTGCCGCACATTTCGAACACACTGTTGCCATCGGCAAAACAGGTCCAGATATTCTCTCAACATTCGATTTCATTGAAAACAAATAAAAAGAACGATAAGTAAATGGCAAAACAATCTTCCATACAGTTGGACGGAACCGTAACAGAATCCTTGGGCAACGCAATGTTCCGCGTTGAACTGGAGAATGGTCACCAAATCATTGCACATATCTCCGGCAAGATGCGTATGCATTATATCAAGATCTTACCTGGCGACAAGGTCTCTATCGAGATGTCTCCTTACGATCTTACCAAGGGCCGCATCACCTATCGTCACAAATAAGTCGGCATTGTTGATAGAATGTTGAAAAGAAATAACAGATAAATATAATAAAAAATGAAAGTAAGAGTTTCTGTCAAGAAAAGATCCCCCGAATGCAAGGTGGTTCGCCGCCACGGGGTTGTCTATGTAATCAACAAGAAGAATCCGAAGTTCAAACAAAGACAAGGATGATTAACTAACAAAAAGAATAAAAAGAATTTATGGCAAGAATTGCAGGTATTGACTTACCCAAGAACAAAAGAGGTGTTATAGGTCTGACCTATATCTACGGTATTGGAAGAAGCCTCGCATCTGAGATTCTGGCAAAAGCCGGCATCGATGAGAACAAGAAGGTTCAGGATTGGACCGATGATGAGCAGAACACGCTGCGTACTATCATCAATGATCAGTACAAGGTCGAAGGTGCTCTTCGTTCCGAAGTCCAGATGAACATCAAACGACTGATGGATATTGGCTGCTATCGTGGCATCCGTCACCGTCTTGGTCTTCCTCTCCGTGGTCAGAGCACTAAGAACAACGCTCGTACTCGCAAGGGTAAGAAGAAAACTATCGCTAACAAGAAGAAAGCTACCAAGTAAAAAATGAATTGTGTAGCGGCCAATTGCGGACTATATTTGAATTAAGGAGCAGTTGGTGAACAAATGTAAAATCAAGCACAAGTAAAAAAAATTATGGCAAAAACTTCTAAACCGACTAAAAAAAGAGTCGTAAAAGTTGAACCTCTTGGAAGAGCATGCATCTTTGCATCTTTCAACAACGTTATTATTTCGTTGACCAATAATGCCGGTCAAGTGATTTCTTGGTCGTCTGCAGGAAAAATGGGCTTCCGCGGATCGAAGAAAAACACTCCGTATGCTGCACAGATGGCTGCGGAAGATTGCGGCAAAGTTGCTTATGATTTGGGCCTAAGAAAAGTCAAGGTCTTTGTTAAGGGACCTGGTTCAGGACGTGAATCTGCAATCCGCGCAATTAATGGTTGCGGCATTGAAGTTACCGAAATCGTCGACATTACCCCGCTGCCTCACAATGGCTGCCGTCCTCCCAAACGTCGTCGCGTGTAATTATTAATCACTTTTAATCTGAAATTATAAAATGGCAAGATATACAGGTCCTAAAACCAAAATCGCTAGAAAGTTCCACGAACCCATCTACGGTCCCGACAAGAACTACGAAAAGAAACCTTACGCTCCGGGTATGCACGGCCAGAACAAGCGCCGTGGCAAGACTTCGGAATACGGCACTCAGCTTCAGGAGAAGCAGAAGGCCAAATATACTTACGGCATCCTCGAACGTCAGTTCCGCAAACTCTATGCTGAAGCCTCCCGTCGTGGCGGTATCACTGGTGAAGAGTTGATGAAGCTCATCGAGGCTCGCCTCGACAATGTCGTTTACCGTCTTGGCATCGCTTGCAGCCGTGCTCAGGCTCGCCAGCTGGTATCCCATCGTCACATCGCCGTTAACGGCAATGTCGTTAATGTTCCTTCCTATGAGTTGAAGGTTGGTGATGTCATCTCCGTCCGCGAACGTTCCCGTTCCCTCGAGATTGTCACCGATAACCTCGCTTCACGTGCCAACAACTATGCATGGCTCGAGTGGGATGGCGCTAATATGTCCGGCAAATTCCTCAGCTATCCTGAGCGCGCCGACATTCCCGAGACCATCAACGAGCAGCTCATCGTCGAACTCTACTCTAAGTAATAGGGTATAGTTACTGGTTTCGCATTCTAGCTCGCTGGATAATCCTAATAGAATCTAGAAACCAGAATACAGAAACCAAAATAACAAGAAAGGAAACAAAATGGCTATATTATCTTTCCAGAAACCCGACAAGGTGGTCATGCTTGAGGCTGACGACTTCCGTGGGACATTCGAATTCCGTCCTTTGGAGCCCGGCTACGGCATCACCATCGGTAATGCTTTGCGTCGTGTCCTTCTTTCCTCGCTCGAAGGTTTTGCAATCACTTCGGTGCGTATTGAGGGTGTCGACCATGAGTTCTCGTCGCTCCCTGGTGTTGTTGAGGATATGACCGATATCATCCTCAAGCTTAAGCAGATTCGTTTCCGTCGTCAGATTGAAAATTTTGAATCCGAGAAGGTAGTTTTCGATGTGGTCGGCCAGACGCTTTTGAAGGCTGGTGACCTTAATAATTACCTCAATGGTTTCCAAGTTCTTAATCCCGAGTTGGAAATCTGCCACATGGAGTCAACTACCGAACTCAAGATCGAGCTCACCATCGAAAAGGGCCGTGGCTACGTCCCCGCCGATGAAAACAAGAAGCCGGGTGACGCCATCGGAGTTATCGCCATCGACTCTATCCATACGCCCATCAAGAATGTGAAATACGAAGTCAGCGACTATCGTGTTGAGCAGCGTACGGACTATGAGAAGCTGTCCTTCGATATCACCACCGATGGATCCATTCATCCGAAAGAGGCTTTGAAAGAAGCTGCCACTATCCTCATCCAGCATTTCATGCTCTTCAGTGACGAGCGCATCACGCTTGAAGCCGAACCCAAGCCTGTACAGGAAGAGTTTGACGAGAGCACCATGCACGTCCGTCAGCTGCTCAAGACCAAGCTGGTTGACATGGACCTCTCCGTCCGTGCTCTCAACTGCTTGAAGGCAGCAGAGGTAGAGACCTTGGGTGACTTGGTTTCTTTCAATAAAGCCGATTTGCTGAAGTTCCGCAACTTCGGTAAGAAATCGTTAACCGAACTCGAAAATCTGGTCTCTTCGAAGAACCTCGAATTCGGTATGAATATCACTAAGTATAAATTAGATAAAGAATAATAAGAAATGAGACACGGTTGTAAAGTAAATCACTTGTCAAGAACCCACGCACATCGCGTAGCTATGCTTTCCAACATGGCCTCTTCCCTCATCATGGAGAAGAGAATCGAGACCACGCTTGCTAAAGCTAAAGCGCTTAGAGTATATGTCGAGCCCCTTATCACTCGCTCGAAAGAGGATAACATGAACAATCGTCGTGTTGTCTTCAGCTACCTCCACAACAAATATGCCGTCACCGAGCTTTTCCGCAATGTTTCTCAGAAGGTCGCTAACCGCCCCGGTGGTTACACTCGCATTCTGAAGACCGGTATCCGTCATGGTGATAACTCAGAGATGGCCATCATCGAACTCGTTGACTACAATGAGAACATGCTCACTGTGGCTACCGAGAAGAAAGCTAAGAGCACCCGTCGTAGCCGCGGCAAGAAAGCCGAGACTGCTGTCGAAGCTCCTGTTGCTGAGGAAGCTCCTAAGGCTGAATAACCCTTACGGAAATATCACAAAAGGAATGCGAGATGGAGACATCTCTGCATTCCTTTTTCCTTTGATTTGTCACAGAGAAGACTTTAAAATCTCCGTGATGAGTCCTTTTATCGTGAGTTACAAAAGAACACTTTAAATCATTGTAATATGTCACAAATTATAGGAATCAAGGGCCGTCAGATTCTCGACTCTCGCGGCAACCCCACAGTTGAAGTCGAAGTTTATACCGAGCAGGGCGCCATGGGCCGTGCTGCTGTTCCCTCCGGAGCCTCTACCGGCATCCACGAAGCTTGCGAGCTCCGTGATGGCGACAAGTCCGTCTTTTTGGGCAAGGGCGTCCTCCAGGCTGTGAACAACGTCAACACCGTCCTCAACGAAGAGCTCCGCGGCATGTTTGTCGAAGAGCAGCGTGCACTTGATCAAAAGATGATCGAGCTCGACGGCACCGAGAACAAGAGCCGTCTGGGTGCAAATGCCATCCTCGGCGTCTCCCTGGCTGCTGCCAAAGCTGCTGCCATGGAAACCGGCCAGCACCTCTATCGCTACCTTGGTGGCTGTGGTGCCTACATGCTCCCCGTCCCCATGATGAACATCCTCAACGGCGGTTCGCATGCTGACAACAGCATCGACTTCCAGGAGTTTATGATCATGCCCGTGGGTGCTCCCACCTTTGCTGAGGCACTCCGCATGGGTGCCGAGGTCTTCCACAACCTCCGCAGCGTGCTGAAGGCTCGCAACATGTCCACCAATGTGGGTGACGAAGGCGGTTTTGCTCCCAACTTGGGCTCCAACGATGAGGCCATCCAGGTTGTCTGCCAAGCCATCGAGAAGGCTGGCTATCGTCCTGGCGAAGATGTCTTCATCGCTCTTGATGCCGCAGCATCCGAGTATTATGACACCGAGACTGGCCTCTACACCATGCGCTGGTCCTCTGGCGAGAAATACACCTCCGCCGAGATGGTCGATTTCTGGAAGCGTTGGGTTGATCAGTATCCCGTCATCTCCATCGAAGACGGCATGGCCGAGGACGACTGGGATGGCTGGAAACTCATGACCGACGCCCTCAGCGATCGCTGCCAGCTCGTTGGCGATGACCTCTTTGTCACCAATGTCGAGCGTCTGCAGATGGGTCTCGACCGCAAGGTTGCCAACTCCATCCTCATCAAGCTCAACCAGATTGGCACCCTCACCGAGACCATCGATGCCGTCAACCTGGCTATGCGTAACAACTACACCGCCATCGTCTCTCACCGTTCTGGCGAGACCGAGGACACCACTATCGCCGACCTCGTTGTGGCTCTCAATGCCGGCCTCATCAAGACTGGTAGCGCCAGCCGCACCGACCGTATCTGCAAGTACAACCAGCTCATGCGCATCGAGGAAGCCCTCGGCGACCAGGCTCAGTACTTGGGCAGAGACTTCAAGTTCATCAAGAAATAATCAGAACTCGATAGTTGTCCCAAAGGGCATTGCACGCGGTGCGATGCCCTTTTTTATATGCCGTGCTGCAAACCGAGATAAACCATAATCACAATATGTCAAAGAACTCCTGCCTTTTTTGGGGGGGATTGATGTTGATTGCTGCTTTTGATTTTAGTATGCGTGTGCAAATGCTTGATTTGTATTTTGTTGACAAATATGGTGCTGTGTGTTACAGATGTGAACAGAGTGGTTTTTGGGCGCTGTTAATCGACATACTTCACCATCGCTGCTTTTCGAGGACGGGCCTCGGGCTGCTCCTCTGGGTAGCCGAGGACGATGCTGTAGAGCAGGTTGTAGCCCTGGCTGAAGCCGAGGCGTTCGAGGAGGGGGGCGCAGGCGGGACTCGTCTTCATGAGACGCACGGGGTGTGCCATGCAGCAGGAGCCTATGCCGAGCGACCACGCCGAGAGGATGATGTTCTCGCCCAAGAGTCCGCAATCCACCTGCGACATATCATACGAGGTGTCGTTAGCTATGAAAATCACGCATTTGGCATCGAAGAAGATGCTGCCCTCAGCACGTGCCTCCTCGGGGTTGTCGTGCTTCACGGCCTCCGAAATCTGAGCGAGCAGCTCGGCATCGTCCACCACGCGGAGCTCATAGGCTTGTAGGTTGCGGCCGTTGGGGGCGTTGATGCCGTGGCGGAGAAGGAGGTCGAGCGTGTCGCGGCTGATGCTTGCGGGCGAGAACTGGCGGATGCTTCTGCGCGACATGGCGAGGCTGTCGAACGCGGCGGCGAGGTCGGTCTGCTGTGGCTGCTCCGTGTTGGGGCAGGAGCAGGCGGCGAGGGTCAGGATGAGCAAGAGATAGGCAAATTTCTTCATATATTCATTGTATTTTGTTGGTTTCACAAGTGGCCGCATAGGCTTGGCGCCGTCATGGCTGCAGTGTGCAGCTGTTCATTGGCGGCCTCCCAGCTCGTAGGCCTCTTGTAGGGCGGCGGTCTGGCGTATGTCGCCGCGTTCCCTCACGCCGCGCACTAGTATGCGTCCTCCGTCCTCGATGTTAAAGAACCGGAGCGCCAGCTCATACTGGGTGGTGATGCTGTCGAACAGCTCGGGCAGTCTTGCCCCGCCCACAAGCAGCAGTGCCATCTTCTTGATGTGGAACGTGTTGCGCACAGGGTTGTGGAGACGGTCGATGACGGCTTTTAGCTGTGCGCTGATGCCGTAGAAATAGACGGGCGAGGCAATCACCAGCATGTCGGCCTGAGCCAGCTGGGCATAGACCTGCACCATATCGTCGCTTTGGCAGCATGTGTTGTCCTCGCTGGCAAAGCATGTGTTGCAGCCCAAGCAGGGGCCGACATTGAGGTCGCGAACCGAGAGCGTGGTGACGCTGTGATGTGCTTCGGCGCCGCGTGCAAAGGCCTCGGCCAGCAGCTGTGTGTTCCCTTCTTGGCGAGGGCTGCCTATGAGAATGAGAATATTCACTTTTCCTCCTATTTTTGAAGTTCAGAAATGGGTTAGTGTGGTGAAAAACAGTTTCTTGATGACGTACTTTTGTTATTGATTTCTTTTGCAAAGATACGCAAAATATTCGACATAACAAGCAAAAAAAATCACAAAAAATGCAAAAAACATGAGGTGTGTACATGCAATTTTCATGGCTGTATTCTCGATAGACCACCTCTAATTATTGATGATTAAGATTATCATGATTTATCCATGAATTTAATCATAGATTCTTGTGTTATGCGGACTATCACAGATGCCACGGCATCCTTCGTCTTGAATTTTTGGGGATACCTATATAGATTGCCCTCTTCTCTCCCCGAGGTCTCGTGGGCGAAGGTTCCTGTGCGGGGCTGTGCTGAAATGTTAAAAATGATGGCTTCGTTCAGGCTTCGCCCTTCATGGTGAGAAGCTCATATCAGGCTCCGCCCAAGCTCCAATTTGAGAGCGGAGCTAAAGCGGAGCTAAGGCGGAGGAAAGGCGGAGCTAAAACGAGGGCTGAGGATGGCTTTTGGAGAGGTGTGGAATTTAAGATTTGATTAAGTTTTGTGTTAAAATCGGTCCCGTTTTTGAGGTGTGGCAGGAGTCAAAAAATCATGGTGTGTTTTATAGGTTTGAAAATAAACAATTTCTTCTCGCTAAGCAAGCTCAGTCTTGTAGGTTTGTGGTAGCAAACTACAAGTAAAGAAGCATTAATGGAATCTACTATGATTGTCTCTTATTGCCTTAATGACCAATTGGGGATAGAAATTATTTTTGAGGAGGGATGTAAAAAATCGGGCATTTTTGCGACTAATATTGTAGGTAACCTCTAAAAATTAAATATCAAATATTCGACAATATAAAAGAAGAAATAGTGTTATCATGGTATAAAAAGGCATCATTTATGAGCAAGTACAAGACCACAGGCAAGCAGACCCTCTTTGACGCAGAAAACTCAGCACGGAAACTCTCCGAGATGGGAAGTCCTTTGGAGAAGTTAGACAGCGTGATAGACTTTGAGATGTTCCGCAGCCGATTAGAGGCGTCAATGATGAGCCATAGCACGAAGAGCAAAGCCGGAGCCAGGCAGTATGACGTGGTAATGATGTTCAAAGTGATGGTGTTGCGGCAGTATTACAATCTCAGTTACGAGCAGACGGAATACCAGATAATCGATCGTAGCAGCTTTAAGCAGTTCCTCGGACTGGCAAGTGGTGACAAGGTGCCAGACGCAAACACAATCCGCAATTTTTTCGAGGGACTGAACTTTATGGAGGGAGCGATGCACGGGCTGACCGTGCGGACGATAGGTATAGCGAGAGCGGCCACAAGCATCTTCCTAAAATGCTTGACCTACAACATGTTTCGATACGAGCAGTTCGTAAGAAACGGAATAAGATAACGGAATAACTAACCAAACAAGAGAACGTGAGGTAAAGCCATGTAGATTAGTCTGAAATATTAATGCCGAAAGAGGTTTGTGACCCAAAATCGTACCTCTTATAACCTTTGCAGATAATAACAACTCTGGCGAAGCGGGAAAAGTAGGCTCTCCGTCAAAGCCAGATGACAAAAATAATCAATTTTTAGAGCCTACCAATATTTCAAAGATGAAAGAACTTTTTTGCATTATTGGTTTGATTCTAAGTATTGAAGCATACGGACAACATAGTCCATGTTTTTTCAAGCAAACAAACTCTCCGATAAATATTTACGAATCAGAGAGCGGTGAGATACCCTTTGCTGTGATAAACCAGGATTCAATACTGGAGAACTATTATTCGGTCGAGATTCTAAGTTCGACGATGGAGAGACATCTGGTTAGGATAATGTGCGCTGCATCATCTTCAAAAGCACTAATTGAAGGATGGGTGGAAAAAAGATTCTGTAATGTTTGGTTGTGGACTATGGAACAGAGCAAGACTATAAATATTTACGAAGAACCTGTTCAAAGCAGCCATTACGTTAAGGTTGATTTAACAGAGTATAGTGAGATTACAGCACCTGTTCTTGACGTTAGCAAAGATGGATGGTACTATGTCTCTATCACGAATGGAGAGCACTCATTATTTGGATGGACCAAAAACGTATGTACGAATATTTATGGATCCTGTGAACACGGGAATCCTTACTTAAAAAACCACCCGTAGTGAGAATGACGATACTACAATGTTGGATTTATAATCTGACATAATTTCCGTTCTCGGGGATGTTCTGAGGGTGGGGCGTCGTGTCGGATTTGCAATCCGACACAAATTATTATAAGGATTTGTAATCATGAGTGGTCGAAAGATTTTTCAGGGCAGATATCGGCCTTATCCCGGATA
>JAKSML010000015.1 GCA_024400665.1 Bacteroidales bacterium | reverse complement strand
ACACAGAAGCTCGTCATCGAGTAGCCCCGCACCCGCCTTTGATGAATAGCCCTATACCCCAAGGGGCGTCCCCATCCCACGGGACGCCCCTTTCTTGTGTTGAGGAAAGCTCTAATTATTCGTGCTTGATTAAAACATAAATCATCGTAAATTGTCCATGAATTTAATCATGAATTATTCTCGGACTTACTCAGGATGCCACTGGCATTCTTCGCATTGAATTTTTAGAGGTTGCCTCAATTGAATTAATAGGCTCAACTTGGCGGCTCCCGCCTCCCCTTAGCGGCCTTGTGCCGTGACCATGGCACCCTTTCACCCTCCAAAACGCGTAGGCGACGTAAGCGACAAAATCTTTACGGCAGCCTCTAATAATTCATTTATTTGAAACGAAAATTGCCGTGAATTAAACGCGAATTTTCGTAAATTATTATTAAACAACGAATTAATTCACGATAATTTACGTGCAATTCACGGTAATTCACGTTAAATAAATCTCATTTGTGTCAATTTCCGAAAGTCATCAGCAGGAGGCCGGCCTGGGAACGATAATAACCCTTGCACTCCGCTATTTGCTATAAGGATTTTTGTCCGCAAGCCTCCTCTCAGACTCCGTCTCTGGATGGAAGCCAGAATGTCGCGTGCCTCTGCCGCCGTGGGCGAAATCCTTTCGGCTTTTGCCCATGGTTACTATAAGTTATGGCTTCCAGCCATCTTTTATATAGCTATCCAATAGCAAGTTTTTTTTCAACACGTGGTTATATAGAAGGGGAGGCTGCCGCACAACATTACTTTACACATCTGTTAGTTATGCTTGTACGACATATCCTCGCTATCGGGTGGTTATAGAGAATGATGACAGTGGAATCGAATGAGTCGAACGAGTCGAATGAGTCGAATGAGTCGAACGAGTCGAATGACCTCGAACAACCTCTTCTACGGCAAAACTGACAAACGATTTCAGAGAAAAAGACGCATTGTCCGCAAGACTCCTCACAGACTCCCTCTCTGGCTGAAGATTTCGCGGGGAACGCCTTTACATAATAAATGCCCAGCAACCTCTCGTGAAGTATGCTGGGCATTAGCTTGGTTGTCCAACCAGGATTCGAACCTGGACTGACAGAACCAAAATCTGGAGTGCTGCCATTACACCATTGGACAAGCCGTTGTATGTTGTCAAAGCGTGAGGTTTCGGGCTCTTTTTCCCCGCGTTTTGAGTTTGCAAAGATACGAAGTTTTTTTCACTTAACAAAAAAAATCTTTCACTCACGCATTCCCCTTTCTGCTCCAGGATGCCACGAACACGCCAATACACGACCATTAGCTGTTGCTATTCAACACCTTACAACAAGCACAACATAAAGCATCAAAGCAGCCTTCCGCCATCATTCCAAGAGCCATAGAGCTTGTTCTGGCGTGTTTTTTCGATAAGATTTTGAAGCATTTTTGAAAAATTGGCGGGATTGCTGCGCGAACGCTGAAGGTTGCATATCCGTATGTCGCGATAGAGCTGCGGGAAGGCGCAGAAGTTGCGCCACACCACGGGGTCGCGCTGCAAAGCCTCGCGGATATCGTCGTCGATGGTGACGCAATAGTCGGAGGGGAGGACCGCACGTCCTGCCTCGGTCATCAGCCCCAACTCTTCGAGACGGTGGCAGCGCGCCACATTGAGAGCCGACCAGAAGCTGTGCTTTTGGCGCGGCGTGAAACGCTGGTAGAGCACCCCATCAAAATGGGTGACGGTGGAGTCGATCCATCCGAAGCAGAGCGCCTCTTCCACACAGTCGAAGTAGGGCACCACGTCGGCAGGAGGCTCTTTGGAGCGCGAGCAGCGCACCCAGCACTCAGCCTCATCAAGATGGTGCTGGCAGAGCCAGGAACGGAACTCCTGACGCGAGCAGATGTCGAGCCTGTGCATCATGACGTCGCGATCTCTATTACAACGGTGAGGAGGTTTTGCGTCTGCGGCGTGACGCGGTGGGGATGGTCGGTGCGGCGGCCTACAATCCAGATGACGGCATCGGTGGCATCAACCAGCAGCAGCTGGCGCTGCTTGTCGGGGAGGCTGACCTTATGGTCGGAGAAATAGTCGCTCAGGAGCTGTGTGCCATGCGCCATGCCGAGCGGCTGGAAGCGGTCGCCCTCGTGCCAGTGGCGGAGACGCAGGGGCAGCGTCACGGTGTCGGCATCGAATACAGCCGTGCCAGGCGGCAGCTGCCGCGGGTTGAAGAGGCCGGGGTGATGCTGCGAGACAGCGACGGAGAAAGAGGGCAGGCTGGAGGCCTCGTAGGAGGCTCCGCGAGGCAGGACTATCAGGCTGTCGCGGTCGCGCACAGCCTCGTGCGTGGGCGAGAGGAATCGGCGGCCAGAATGGGACGCGGCGAGGATGTCGGAGACGTCGGCCATGTTGAAGCCAAAAGGCCGCAGCAGCTCGAAGAAGAGCTGCGGGAGGCAGGAGGCAGGAAGGCCGAGGCTGTCGAGAGCAGAGAGCCGGACATGGACGCTGCCGTCGGCGCAAGGGGTGAGGAGCTGCTCGCGGAGGGGCAGAAGAAGGGACTGGTAGAGCTGTTCGACCGACTGGAGGTGCTGTATGGTCTGCTGCAGGGCATGGTCGGCAGCGGGCTGGAGCTGCCGCAGCAGCGGCAAGACTTGATGACGGACCTGGTTGCGGCGATAGTCGAGCGAAGCGTTGGTGGCATCCTCGACATGGTCGAGACCCTGCTCGCGGGCGTAGGCCTCAATCTCGTCACGACCAAAGGGCAGCAGCGGCCGCACGATATGTCCCTGGACGGGGAGGATGCCATGCAGGCCTGCAAGCCCCGTGCCGCGAAGGAGGTTGATGAAGAAGGTCTCGGCGGCATCGTCGCGGTGATGTGCCGTGAGGATGGCGGCATAGCCGTGCTGGCAGCGGAGCTGCTCGAAGTAGGCGTAGCGGAGCTCGCGGGCTGCCTCTTCGATACAGAGTTTGTGCTGGAGGGCATAGTCGCGGGTGTCGAACGAGGCTACATGCAGCGGCACCTGATAGGCGGCAGCGAGCTGGCGGACGAACTGCTCGTCGCGGTCGCAGTCGATGGGGCGGAGGTTGAAGTTGCAATGGGCCATGGCAAAAGGATAGCCGGCACAGTGCATAAGGTGCGCCAGGACGACAGAATCGATGCCGCCACTAATAGCAAGCAGCACCTGCTGCCCCGTGGGGAAGAGGTGCTGCTGCAAGATGTGTGCTGAGAACTTCTGTAGCACTATTTGATGATCATCTTGTTCATACGACGTTCGCCGCCGAACTCGATACCATAGTAATAGACGCCAGCGGGAAGCTCGCCCTTCTCGAAGGTGATGATGTGACGGCCTTCGGAATAGGTGGCATTGCTCTCAAAGACCTGACGGCCTATGATGTCGGAGACGAAGAAGCGCACATTGCCGCCGTAAGGAATGGCGAACTCGATATCGGTGACATCATCATAGGGGTTGGGGTAGTTCTGCTCAAGAGCGAAGTTGTCGTCGTCGGCAAGAGGCACGCTCTCGAAGTAGTTGATGACCTCAACGATGGATGTCTGATCGTTGGCAGCATTCTCATCGGGGTTAGGCTGACTCATCGTTGCAGAGCCAACGTAGGTGCGGGTGGGCGACTTCGGGATGAGGAGGTCGCGGCCATCCTTGCTGAGCATCATATAGCGGGTCTCGCCAGGAGCGATGGGGAACTCACCAGGAACGATTTCACGCTTCATACGTTCGCCACCATTGATGGTGACCTTGATGGTGTTGTAGTTGTCGTAGGGGATGGTGCCGAGGTTGGTGATCTGAACACGGACACGACAGGAGTCGGACATATTCTCCTCGACCTGAACCTTATCGACAGAGAGGTCACTGTAGTAGGGCAAAACATCAGATGTGGTATCGTTGGAGCTGTTCTCATCGCCATTGACAACGACGTATGCCGTCATCATGTCGAACGGACGAGCTTCACCACGTGCAGCAACAACGTCGGTGGAGAAGCGGAATACCGTCCGCTCACCAGAAGCGATGCCGTGGGTGGAATGGAAGGTCTCTTCAACAAGTGTGGAGAGGTCATTGTCGTACCAATATACGACGGTGAAGTCGTTGCAAGCAAAGGAGCCGACATTTTCGAGGACTACGCAGCCGTGTACCCATTCGTGGTTACGTGTATCCATGAAGACACCCGAAGCCTTCATATCGATGATGTTGGCAATACCTGTGATGCGCTTGGAGAGGGTGTCGTTGTAGGGATAGACATCTTGTTCATAGGAGCACCATGTCTGCATATTCATGACACCGAAGGTGGCACGATACCTACGCTGGAAGGTGTAGTTGAAGAACTCGGTGGAGCCTAACGGACGACCTAAGTAGTCGGCGAAGTTGATATGCTCAGTGACGGTGTCGCCATCATTGAAGATCAGGTGGACGTCACACTGCTCAATATCATTCTGGCCGAAGTTACGCAGACGGACGGTGAAATAGAGGCTGTCGCCAGCAGTACAGTTGTCGCGCGGCATCATGATCTCATACATGTAGAGGTCGTTGGCCAACGGCGACAGGCCGAAGTCTTTGAAGACAGTGTCGTTGTCGGTGTAGATATCACCCGTGGCACGTGTGTAAGCGTAGATCTGGAAGGTGTCGGGGAAGGTGTTGGTGATGATGAACGGGTCGGGGAACTCGTACTCGATATCCTCGTCGGGCGGGACAGGCAGCGGGCAGATGGACTCGTGGGCAAGATAGGTGCCATACGGAGTGTAGCCCACAATGAAGTCGGTGATGGTGTCGAGACCATAGTTGTGGATACGGACACGAGGTTTGATGGACTGACCAAACTGAGGCTCGGTGGGATAGACGATATCGGTGACACCGAGGTCGATATCTCTACGAGCACGACCCAGATTCCAGTTGTCGATAGCGACACCTTCACCGAAAGAAGCAGAATTGGAGGTGCCGACAGGTGTTGTATAGACAAAGCGGAACTGAATAACCTGCTGGAAGTTACCCCTAACCAATGAAGTGGGAAGCTGGTAGGTGTTATAGACACCAGAGGTGTTTCTGTCGTTCCAACCTTCTTCGTCATCGTACCAGGAGAGACCATCGTCTGCACCAGGACGAGACAACGGGTTGTCGAGAGAGACCCAGTTGCCAAGATAGTCGAGATATTCAATTCTGAGATGGCTGCCATTCAAGAGGTGTCGAGCCATCAGGAATGCCAGAGTATCAGCCGTGACCTGTCCGATATAAATCTTGGGCGTATAGACGACACTGCGGTTGCCATACTTGCCAGTCACAATGGTCTCGGTTGCACCGCCATTAGTAACCAGAGCGTAGGGAGAAGAGTAGGCCGAGGAGATGTGGCTCTTGGCAGGAATATCGCGGTTGAAGTAGTTGCGAGTATAGGCGTTATAGCCAGCAGGGATGTACCATTTGAAGACCTCTTCGTCAAAGCTATCAATGAAACGAGGCTCGACCAAATACCAGCGATGATACTGATACTGGAGAACGGGACGGTTGGCATCGGCTGTGTCGGACGGGAGGGTGACAGAAGCCGTGAAGTTGGTTGTTCCCTCAAGGAAGAAGACAGAGTCGAGCATGACAACCTCACTCTTGCCCGGTTCCAGATTGCCAGACCAGTTGATGGTGCCGTTCTGGACATGAGCAGGATTGAAGAGGTGGTAGTTGATGGTGGCACTGGTAAGCGGAGTGCGACCCGTGTTGGCCAGCATGACGCTGATGGTGTGGTCGGTGTCGGTCACAATGTGATTGCGCGGTGTCACCACACGCGTCAGTGCAGCATTGACGGAGTCTAACCATTTATCTTCGGTGACGTAGAGAAGGTACTGCTGCATCTGGCCATTGACATGATCGCCAGAAGACAGACCTTGGTTGCGGAGCGTGTTGGTATCGCCAGCCTCAACCCAGACCAGCATACGCATGAAGCCATAGTGAGCGGCATCGGGGATGGTGAGCGGGATCTTGACCTCGCGACGGCTCTCGACAACACGGGCATAGCGCATCTGCATGCCAGCATTAGTGCGCACAGAGTCGAGGGTGAGATTCTCAACACCTGCAGAATCATAGACACCATCGCGGTTGTAGTCGATAGCTACCATAAGGCAAGCCTTGGAGGAGGAGTCCATCTCAAACTGGTTGTTTGCCACCTCGACAGTCAAGGTGTCGGTTGTGCCACGACGAACCACAAGATGGGGCACGTCGGCCAGGTTCTCGTTGTAGTTGCCGACGAAGAGGTTGGTATAGCCAATCATGTCGGGCATGACGTTGTCGAGCGTGTAGAAACTGACGCGGGTGATATCGAAGCCTTCGGGAGCCGTAGGCTCTTTGCCGGTCTCGTTTTTCGTAGCGTATGTGGATTCAGCCAATGAACAGAAGTTGTGGACGGAACGGAGCGTATCGTTGCCGCGCTCCTGATCATCGGGATGATAGACCCAAGCATTCAGCGTGTAGTTGACATTTGTCAAAGGCTGGTTGATCTGAAGGAGAGCGGTGTCGAAGGTGAAGTCGAAGTAATGGACATTGTCGCCCACACGGCCGGGGATGGTGGCACGAACGGTGTCGTGGCATTCCAGATAGGTTGTTCTACCATTAGCATTCATGAACTTGAAGGCGATAGGAATGTTGGAGACAGGTGCGGCACCGTAGTTGACGACGCGCAGCGTGACGGTATCGTTTTCGAGATAGACACGGCCAGAAGCACGCGGCGAACGGACCTGGGAGATGGAGACATCGCAATAGAGCGGAGGATTGATGCCCACGTTGATGGGTGAGTAGTAGCTGGGGCAGTTCTTGGAGCTCTTGGCATTCATGTAGAACACTGTGTCGTGGAAGAACTGAGGCGTGCTGCTCCAGTGAGTGGAACGGCTGTAGTTGTTGTTACCATTGTAGAAGAACGCATCGCTGACAGGGCTGATGGTGTCTTCGGGGAGGTACCAACGAATGACGCGGTTCTCACTCTGGGTAGAATAGAGGTTGCCGTAAGCACCATAGTTGACCATCGTGTCGTGTCCGACAGGAGGTTCGGGTGTGTGGTTGGAAGTTACGTTGATGTAGTTGGTGGTATCGTTCATCGGCTTGACATCGTATGCATAGTTCACAAAGCCACGGAACTTGACAGTGATGTCGCTCAAAGATCCTGTAGGATAGAGGTTGGGCCAGTAGGCGGCGTGGTTGATTACCTCTTCGGTAGTACCGACAGGCAGGTCTCTGGTGAAGTTGGTAACGTCTTCATTACTAAATCCGGGGAAGTTGGGGAACGAAGCCGTGGAAGGATTCGAGCAATAGTAGTCATAGCCCAAATTGAACTGGAAGGTGGCGGGGAAGTCCTTGAAGCCGGCGTTCTTGATGGTGTACTTGATCGGCATAGAATACATGCGGCAGTGCAGCGGATGCAAAATGGTGTCAACAGTGTCGAGAACGGAGACGGAGACCAACTGGAGGTTGTAGGCAGGATAGATGAAGAACTGAGCAGTGTCGTAGTTGTCCTCGGGCAGTGCATCGACAACGTTAGGATCTGTGTTGATGACCACAATCACATTCTGCGTATCGACAACGCCAAGAGGAGAAGGCAGCATCACGCTATCCACAATCATGGTACGAGCCGGGAAGCGAGAAAGGGTGCGGGTGGCAGAGACTACAGGAGGATTGGCATCCTTCAGGTAAGCATGCCAGGTGACATTGTTCTCGGGACCGTCGCCATTGTTGTAGAAGGAGACGCGGACAGGGATGGAGTCACTCTCAATATTATAGACCTCGGGATTGTTGCCCGTGGTGACGGTGGGCATGATGGGCGTGATGATTTCAGCAACGGTGAGGTTGTGATTCAGACGGCCGAACTCGTGAGCACCAATGGTGGGCGCAGGAATCTGAGGACGGATGGAGTCATAGACGTCGGTGGTGACATCAGGATTGTACTGAGCCTTGCCAGCGAACTGGGCAAGAGAGAGGCGGAGGTTGTAGGGAGGTGCGACGAAGTAAGGACGCTCCTCAAGCGAGTTGATATCCTTGCCATTCACCATACGCAAGGTGTCGATGGTCTGGCAGTCGGGGGTACCCCACTTGACGAATTTGCGCGTTCCGTTGGCCGCAGTCTCGGCATTGGTCCAATAGACGTTGAAGTTGGAGGATGCCATACAGGTATCGATAGCGATATATGCGGCATAGCCCTTACTGTCGTTCTTGAAGATGTTGTTCAACGCATGGATGTTGGAGGAGTTCTGGACGCTGAAGACGCGCGTGGCAGCCTGATTGGCACCAGCATACAGATTGGCGGTGTTGAAGAGGACGTTGACGTGCTTCGAGAGAGAGTCAATCCAGATGCCCGAAGAGGAGAGGGATGCAACGGCAGAGCCGCTCAGGGAGATCATGTTGTTATAGACAGTCACACGGTCGATATTGGTACCGCGGCAGTGGTTCAGCTGAATACCGCGCTTGCCGCCAGTCTTATCATCGACGAGGAAGATGAAGTTCTTCTGAACGCTGGCGTGGTTAGCATCAGAGATATAGATACCCGTGAGAGGCTTACCAGCGACAGTGACACCAGAAACGATACTATCGCCCAAAACCTTGACGGTATCGCAGGCACGGAGATTGACACCCTGGTACCAGAAGTTGGTGATTTCGTTGTTGGTGATGTTGATGTTGTCGCTATGGATGTTCATATAGGAACGGACACCAAAGTAACCGCTATCGATGACGCAGTGGTCGATGGTGACATAGTGGTTCTCGCTGCCGAGGAGGACAACGTTGGCATTGGTAGAGGACGCGGTGGTCTTCTTAGAACGCAGCACGCAGTTGCGGAAAGCCACATTGCTGGAGCCTTCAATGAATACCGTATTTGCATAGATGTTATTACCAGAGCCAGAGGTGTAGTTGGCATAGACGTACACACTGTCGAAGGTGACATAGTTGGTGTTGTGGAGATAAAGGGTTCTGTTGGCTGTAGAGCTGGTATTGGCCATAATCTTGGCCATGCTGGAAGAGCCAGGAACCGTCTTGAAGGTGATCGTGTTATTGGCATCAGCGCCAGGGATATTGTTCAGCTCAATCTGGCCAGTGAAGGTCTGGGGGCAGAGTTCGAAGACAACAGGACCGGCAACACCGGCATTATGCAGGGTGTCGATAGCTGTGGTGAGGGAGGTATAGTCGTGACCTGTGCAGGAACCGATGGTGTAGGTGCCTGTGCAGAAACGGACATTGAAGGAACGGGTGATGGTGTCGTTTGTGTTGACAGCGTCGCCACTGACATTCACAACAGCCCTGATGGTATGACGGCCAGGCGTCAGATGCGTGTCGAGCAGCGGCACGGTACGGTTGTAGCCGAGGCCGAGGTTGTTGGCATTGCCAGTAGTCTGCTGCCAGCTGTTGTTGTCAATCTTGTAGCGAAGGGTGTAGTTGCCAATAGGATTGTTACCCATGTTCTTCAGAACGACATCGAGGTGGGTGGTGTCGCAAGAAGCAATGACCGTCGTGTCGAGCGATGCGGGCCATTCGATGGAAGCATCCACATTGGGCACGCCAACCACATTGACCAAGATGGCGGTCTCGGCACTTTCGCAGCCCTGAGGCTCGTTGAAGCCGAATGTGACATCAGGACGGTTGTTACCCTTAGTTCCCGAAGCCTGGGTAGCCTGGTCGGTGGAGGCATTCTGTTTTGTGATGACCGTGTTGGGCTTTGCCGTGTAACGGGTGTTAGCACCAGTAGTGGGACCTGCGGCGTTCAGTGCGCGGGTAATCTCAATAATGATGTTAGAGGTGCCGTTCCAAACGAAGGGGGTGTTGAGTTTGTGGTGCACCCAGCCAATGTTGCTTGCATCGAGGGTAAGGTTGTTGGCGTTATAGACCTGGTTCAGACCAGTGCTGATGAAGTTGCCGTTAGCAAAAGTCGAAAGTGTGGTGGTGCCCATCTTAATAGTATAATAGCTATAGGTGAAGCTGGACACGTTGGCGCCGAGGCTCTCCAAGAAGAACGACAGAGAGGTGATGGTGCCTGCTTCGTGGCCTGCGGCGAGAATCTCGTCAGCAGTGAAGAGGTACTGCTCCTTGACATAGCGCATCTTGGGATTGTAGGGCGAAGGATAGTTGTTGTTACACAATGTGGCAAGCGTACCAACATGCGTGCTCGGAACATCGACAAGTGCGATAGCCTTGACAAAGAAGGTGTCGGGGTGATAGATGTATGGCGTGGCGAACATGCCGGTAGTGGTGTCGAGAGGATTGTGCGAAGCATCATACCATGCTGCATGGGCTTTGCCTGCGAGGCCGCCAGCGGTGAGATGAAGCGTATCGCCATAGTTGACAGAACGCGGTGTGGTCACAACAGGCACATCAGGCGTGAAGCGTGAGAGGAAGGAGCCACTGTTCGTATCATTGGTATGGAGTGCATCGGTGGTGATGGCATCGACCCAGACCTTCACATTGAAGACCGAATCCTTAGCCTGGTGCATATTGATCGGCACGGAGAAGGTGTGGAGATAGGAGGAACGAGGTCCTAAGGCGACAGGCAGCACATCGCTGCAAGCCACGGTAGCGCCGTTGTTGAGGCTGTACTTTACAGTGACGCTGGAGACGGTCTGTGCGCCATAGTTGTGGACGTTCACGAGGACAGGCTCAGCAGCCGTGAGGTTACAGCCGGTATCGACCACAGGCTCATCGACAGCAAGGTCGTTGTTAGGCACGTTGGTAACGTGGACGTTGACGGCCGAGCGGAGACCCTCGCAACCGTTATCGTAGTAGCGGATGAGGTTGGTCTCGGTCTCGCCAAGGTGCATGGGGTGGTCGGCGGTAGCGACCTGCCACTGGTTGGCAGAGGGCGATGAGGTGGGGTTAGTCGTAGCAGCGGCAGTGGGCCAGGAAATGCGGCGAGCACCTGCTGTGGGAGTATTGACAGGAGGCGTGACCAAGCAGCCGCCTTGTGACAAGTTAATAGGAGTGCCAGACCAGACTGCCATGGGGACGTTCTGGCTTGTCCAGTTGGTCGAGGTTGTAATGCCTGTATTGAAAGGCACTGCATCGGCAATACCATGACCATCGCGATAGATGACGCCGAAGGTGGTAGTGTAGGCGGGTGCGACAACAGCAGTGCTCGGGGAGAAGATGGTACGCGTGGAGTCGCTGGGGGTCGTCATTGCCTTGAACTGGAGCAGCAAGTTGGCGCCGGGCTCGATAGTGACACGAGGCAGCACCCAGATCTTGGGCTGGCCAGAGGCCTGAACAACGATGATGGAGTCGCCTTCGAGGTCGGCAGGATAGTCACCGCAGTTGGTGAGCTCGACGGCAAAGTTCGTGGAAGTGTTCATGTATGAGGGCTGAGGATTGGTAGCACCCGTAGCCGTGCGGTTCACCTGGACCTCGGTAATCTTCACCAAGGGGAGGTTACGTTTCTGCGAAATGTAGAAGGTGGTATCGTCGAAGAGAGGATCGGTGACGAGGGTGGGACCATAGAAGAACTTGGCCGTGTCGTCAATCTCATGATACCAGGAGATGCCCGAACGCTGCTGACGGCCGTTGCCCGAGTTGGTGTAGTGGCTCACGGGCCAGGTGTTGATGCCTGCGGTCGGGGTGATGGTAGCTGCCGTGTTGTAGGCCACATTCATGTTGATGACCGTGGGAGCGGGAGCTGCATAGCGAGAAAGGACGGTATAGGTGTTGGTATCGTTCAGGTCGTCGGGGTCGAGGTTGCACTTCACCCACCATCTGATGGTATAGGTCTTATCGGTATTGTTGGGGCCGCTGGGCAAGGACATCGTGCGGGTGGAGAGGAAGTGGAGGGTGTCGTTGGGGCCGCAGCCGCGCGTCACCTGGAAGTTCTGCACAGGACCGTTGTCGATGCTGTAGGAGACCGTGATGGGGTGAGAGGTGCTATAGGTATAAGTACCGTTACCAGTGTTGCGGATAGCCACCTCGACAGGAATGTTGGAAGGTGCGCCGCAGTAGTCCTCGTAAGGAGTGACAAACTCGACGGGGGTGAAGTCGATAGAGAGGGCCGTGACCTCGTAAGCGCCCAAGCTGGGAGCCGTGGCATTACGGGTAGAGCCGAAAAGGTCAACCGTCACCTCGGGGACAGGCGTACCCACGTTACGCAGCAGGGCGTTGAAGGAACGCAGATCGACGCGGCAGACGGAGCCGTTCGTGTAGTTGGGGTTGCCAACAACGGATCCCACATCGCCAGGCACTGCTGCACGCCACTGGTTGAGGTTGCTGTAGTTGGTGCTACCGCCGAGCTTGTTGAGGACACCGCTCACGGAGTAGTAGCAGTTGTGATCAACATGGAGCGTAGCGGCATTGTTGCCGGGAATGAAGGAGAAAGCATAGTTGACCGTATCGAAGGTTGCGACGACGTTGTTCTGGAAATAGCTGTTGCTCAACAGACCGCCGCCGAAGGTGGCTGCTGCCACGTTGACACGCGTAGGAGCGTTCATTCTGACAGAGTTGAACACTGCCTTGATATAGGAGCCCTGGATGACGTTCAACGGAGTGGTGAGCATGTTGCTGGTACCATCGTCGAGCGACACCAACATATTATTAGCAATGATACAATAATTATTACTGCTACCGTGCATGTCGGAGACACCGATACAGCTGGAGCCCGTCGAAGAGAAGACTCTGTTACGAACGATGCGGCTGCCGTCATACACATACTGTCCGAGGATGATGTAGCTGGCGTTGGTCAGCACATCGTTCACAAAGTTACTATCGATGAGGACGTCGCTCTGGTTGATGATGCTGATAGCGGTGTTGACCTGCTTGGTGAAGTTACAGAACTGGACGATGTTGTGCCATGCGCGATTGTCGGGAGCGAGACCGCGAACGTCGGCGCCAATGATACCGCCGTAGAACGAGCAGTTCGTCACCAGCACGGAGTCAGACTCACCCGTGTGGAGCAGTGCCTGTGCAGAGTTGGTGACGGTGTTGCTATCGACAAACGTACAGTTCTCGAACTGGCTGTGGGCACTGTTGGGGCCGAGCTGAACCAGAACGTCGCAACGGTTGTCGGAGTACATGCCGTTGCTGAAGCGGATATTGTTGAAGCGGATGCCGCGAGCCTCGGACATATCGACCAAGGCGGGAACATTGACAGCGCCCGAGCCGCCACGAGGACGGCGGAAGGTGACCTGTGCGGTAGCCGTGGCAGGCTCGAAAGTCACCTGGTTGGTTGCCGAGGTGCCGGGGATGTAGGGGAACTTAGTCACGCCATATACGCCGGCGGGCAGCTTGATGGTAAGAGGACCATCGATACCGCAGCGGCTCAGCACATAGAGGCAGTTCTCCAGCGAGGAGAAGTTGGCGCTTGAGCCTGTGCCCACGGTGCGGACGCCGCTATAGGGGCCGTCGCACGAGCTGAAGGGCGAGAAGCAAGTATCATTATATGGTTCGTGGTCGCGCACGCGAAGGCTGTCGCAAGTCATGGTGTCTTCAACCCATGCACGCATCGTGTGATAACCCACGGTGAAAGACTCAGCGGGGTTGACAAGCACGCGGATGCTGTCGCCACCGTTCAAGGTGCCGGTCCAGTCATACGACACAGGAGCGCGGTTATCGATACGATAGGTGATGCGGACAGCATTCATGGGATGGACGCCGTAGTTCTTCAGCCATACCACAACAGAGTCTGTGCCGATGTTACAAGGAACATCGAAGCTGGGGTATGCCAGAGAGGAAACGCCGCAGTCATAAACCAGAGGCACGTTCTCAGTCTCGAAGAACTGCATGAGAGGACGTGTCGTGGCGGGGTCGCCGAGGTCGAAGGCGGGGTCCGAGAAGGCGTTGTAGTTCATTGCAGCCTCATGGCCTGCCAAGAACAGGGAGACCTTGTTGGCTGCCGTGGGGATATGGTGAACGCTGGTGGCGGCAGGGTCCTGGGTGCCATCGTAGAACACCTGGACAATCAGGTCGCTACCTGCATAGAAGAAGGTATCCTGAAGATTGATAGTCTTCGTAGAGTTGGCCGAAGCACGCTCGATAGTGAATGCCGAATCATACACAATCTGCATATTCTTCGTAAACGTGGTCATCGTATTCGTGCGGAGCTGCGAGGTGGGTGCGTTGGCCATACGGAACTGCAGATGCGGACGATGGATATCGACCGGAGCAGCAGTAATCGTGAAGGTGAACTTATTGATGGCGCCGGGGCCGAAGCCGAGCTCCGCCATCATGGCACTATCGTAGATAAACTCCGACCTATTGTCGGCATAGCCGATGAAGGGGAAGGCCGAGTTATTGGTTGTCGTGCCGATATAGCGCTGCGAGTTGGTCTTGCCTCGCACGCATTTATATGTCAGCCACTGGCTTGAGTTCTTGGGGAAATAGACCGTGTTATGGTTGTTGGTCGAGTCCTTGGCCACAATATGATAGTGCATCAGCGTATCATAGCCATAGAACGGGATGCGGCCCGTGAAGCGGTTGGTGCCGGGCACGCGGGAAAGATAGGCGCGATGCTCCACATTGCTGTTGCCCACGCGATAGACGGCATACACAGAGTCGCCATTGATGCCCTGCGACACCGTGGTGGTGACGTCAGCAACCACCTTGGCGCCACGGCTGCTGGGATAATTCAGATGGTCGGGATATGCAACCATTTGGATGGCAGGAGTCACAATCTGCTGACTGGAGGCACGCACGCGGATATCGTCGATGAACCAGCCCTCCTGGCCTGCCGACCTGTTGCGTCGGTTGACCTCGAAGGCGATGATCAGCTTCCTGTCTTGCGCAGGAACACCCTGGAAAAGCTGCTCCAGGTCGAAACGCTCTGGCTTCCATAGCGTATTGTTCGGTGAGTTGACGCCCTCCCAGTCAGGATACGACTGCTGGTAGAAGGAGGAGGTGCTGAGGAACTCGACAGAGTACTCGCCACGCGTATTGTACTGCGATGAGCCCAACGTCGTCCACGATGACTGTCCGGGCAGCTTGGCCACGATGTTACAAACACTTACCCTGTTGATACTACCCGTAGCATTTGCAAAAGCAATGTGCTGGAACTCCAAGGTGAAGTAGTTCAGCGTAGCATTAGCCGAAAAATCGATCGTGTCCAACACCATCCTCACCGTGTCGGTCTGCGACGGCGTCAGCTTCATTGCTCGCTGTCCGCCGGACACGATGTTAGTCTGGGTAGCTGCTGCACCCGATACCGTGTAGGTCACAGGTGTGCCCGTCTCGAAATTTTGTGAGTACATTTCGTAGATTTGAGCACGGGACGTGAATGCCATTACAGCAAAAATCAGTCCAAAAAGCAAAAACCTTTTTTTCATTTATGTTATTTATTTATTATTTATTTTCAGCATGTTATACTTCACAATAATCCCTTTCCGCACCGCGAAAATAGACTATTTTGAAAGTACAAATTTACGAATAAAAAATGAATTGGCAACATTTTTTTTTACTTTTATATATATTTTAGATTACCACATCGTCCTACTGCCGCCCTTTTGCACAGGCTCTTTGCCTCATTTCACCGCCCCAAACGTCTCAATCCACGCAAGATAAAGCGCACTATATAAGTCCTCGAAAAGCCCGTTTTCTTACCCTCGTCCCTCGACTTTTATGTTTTTTTATGATTTCGAAAAGCGAAATGTTAAAAAAGGCCTTCTCCTGCCCTTTTTTTTCGCATCTTTGGGGCCGCCTCTCGAAGCCCTCTCCCACCCCTCCGAAATGCCCTTTTGAAGCTCCGCCATAGCTCCGCCTTACCTCCGCCTTACCTCCGCCTTAGCTCCGCTCTACCTCCACTCCTATAGGCGGAGCTTGGAGGGCTCTTCCGCGAACTTTTTTCGTCACTTTTTTGAGCCTGTTTTCGACCTCCCCATTTCTTAAAATGGAGCGTTAAAAAGCTCACCTCCCGACAAAATATCAGAGAACAGAAAGCACATCTAAAGAAACTATGCCTATCTGAATATCACACAGTTGCGAATTTATTTCCGCAAAAGGCTTGCTATATCGATTTATTTTCGTATATTTGCAACGGATTTGGCCACATCTGCATCTCCGCAAACTGCCAAGAGTCATCTATTTACCTCTTTGGCAGCACCTCCGAGAGCAGCTTTGCCGCCTCCCAGCCTCCGGGCGGATTTATGGGCCCTCGCCGCCCTCGGATGCCGACAAACAAACCTTGCAGAGCCCGCAAAAAAGAACCATGTCAACAACCGCAACCATCATCATCATCGTGGCCATCCTGACCCTGTTCGTCATCTTTATCAGCTACATCAAGGCACCTCCTTCGGTGGCATACATCGTCTCCGGCCTCAACCGCAAGCCGCGTATCTATATCGGCAAGGGCGGCCTCCGCATTCCTCTCCTCGAACGCCTCGACAAGGTCTATCTCGGCCAGGTGACCGTCGATATCAAGACCAACGTAGCCATCCCTACCAAGGACTTCATCAACGTCAATGTCGATGCCGTGGCCAAGCTGCAGGTGCTCCCCGACCAAGAGGGTATCCGTCTCTCTGCCAAGAACTTCCTCAACATGACCTCCGCCGAAATTTCCAAGCAGGTGCAGGACTCGCTTGAGGGCAACATGCGCGAGGTGACAGGCTCACTGACCCTCACCGAAATCAACATCGACCGCGACAAGTTCAGCGACCAAATCATGTCTAAGGCCCAGATGGATATGAACGCCCTCGGCCTCAGAATCATCAGCTGCAACATCCAGAACATCACCGACGAGAACAACCTCATCCGCGACCTCGGCGCCGATAATACCTATTCTATTAAGAAGAACGCCGCCATCACCAAGGCAGAGGCAGAGCGCGACATTGCCCAGGCTCAGGCCCGCGCAAGCAAGGACGCCAACGATGTGCAGGTCGAGGCTCAGACCGAAATCGCCATCAAGCAGAACCAGCTCTCCATCAAACGCGCCGAGCTGAAGGTGCTCGAAGATATCAAGAAGGCTGAGGCAGATGCCGCCTACAGCATCCAGGAGCAAGAGCAGCGCAAAGTAATCAATGTCAAGACTGTAGATGCCCAGATTGAACAGACAAAACGTGAGCAGGAACTGACAGCAGAGAAGGTCAAGATTCGCGAGAACGAGCTCCGCGCCATGGTGCAGAAACAGGCCGATGCCGACAAATATCAAATCGAGGTGAACGCTGAGGCTGCCCTCGAGCAGAGCAAGCGCAACGCCGAGGCCGAGGCCTATCGTGCCGAGCAAGAAGCCCGCGCAGCCATAGCCCGTGCCGAGGCTAAGAAGCAGTCGATGATGCTCGAAGCCGAAGGTATCAAATCGCTCGGTGAGGCCGAAGCCTATAAGATTAGATGTGCCGGCGAGGCCGAGGCTGTCGCCATCGAAAAGAAGGGTATCGCCGAGGCCGAAGCCATGCAGAAGAAGGCCGACGCCTACAAGGAATACGGCCAAGCCGCCATCCTCGACATGCTCGTCAACATCATCCCCGAGACCGCCAAGAACGTGGCTACGCCGCTCAGCGCCATCGACAACATGAACGTCTATGGCACCAGCGGAAACGATGCCGCCAGCGTCTCCGGCGCCGTCCCCACGGTCATTAAGCAGACCTTCGACGTCATCGAGTCCGCCACAGGCGTCAACCTCGCCAGCATCATGAAGGCCAACACCATCGAGGCCAAGACAACCCGCAACGTCAAGCTCGACACCGATTCTGACGTCAACCTCAAGAAGTAGCCGCATGGAGCCTCACAGCAGGCTCCTCACCGCCGCTTCCACCCCACGCATTCGATTCATTCGACTCCTTCTACCGACACATGTTTCAGCAATAAAACACTGAATTTCAGTATAATTAGAAACAGCTATTGAGATAGTCGAATGAATCGAATCTATCGAATGCCCCTTCCCTAAAATTCACAGAAATCTCGAAACTTCACCTGCTCTTTATGCTAAAAAAGGAGTCCCTATTGCTAAGGACTCCCCTATTGGACGAAGCCGATGAGGGCTTCAAAATCTTGGCTGAGGAAAGAGGCTATCTTCTCTGACGCAGCACCTCGTACATGAATACGGCGGCAGCCACGCTCACGTTAAGCGACTGCACCTGTCCCAGGATAGGAAGTTTGGCACGTGCGTCAGCGAGCTTGAGAAGCTCAGGGCTGATACCTGTCTCTTCGGCGCCCATGATGAGCAGCGTGGGCTTCTTGAAATCGACTTCGAGATAGTCTGTAGCGCCCTTCTCGGTGGCAGTCACAATCTGCATGCCGCACTGCTTGGCAAGGTTAAGCACCGTCTTGAGGTTCTGCTCACGGCAGATGGGCATACGCAGCAAGGCACCCGACGAGGTCTTCACAGCATCATCGCCAACCTGCGCACTACCATGGTCGGGGATGACGACAGCATCTACACCCGTGCATTCCGCAGTACGCACAATAGCACCGAAATTACGCACATCCGTGACATGGTCAAGCATCAGCACCAAGGGGGCTTTCTCGCCCTCCATAAGCTGCGGAATAAGGTCTAAGGCCTGCTTGTACTCGATGGGCGATATCAGAGCCACAACGCCCTGATGGTTGCCTTTGGCAAGACGGTTGAGCTTCTCTATGGGAACAAACTGGAAGGGAATGTTGTTGTCGCGGATGCGACCTTTCAGTTCGCCGGCAAGAGGGCCTGAGAGGCCGTTCTGGATGAGGACTTTATCGATGCGGGTGTCGCCATCGATAGCCTCAATGACAGGACGCAGACCATAGATGGTGGTCTCGGATTTAGGGCTGTGGGCCTCGGATTGCGGGGTCTGTTTTTTCAGTATCATAATGATATTTTTTCGTCGGATAAAGAAATTGATTTATTGTTCTATCATGCCGTCTTTCATCAAGATCTGACGGTCGGACTTCTGAGCAAGAGCCGTGTTGTGAGTAACAATCACGAAGGTCTGCTGATATTGGTCGCGAAGCTGGAAGAAGAGGTCGTGCAGTTCCTCGGCATGATGGGTGTCGAGGTTGCCCGAAGGCTCGTCAGCAAGCACCACGGCGGGGTGGTTAATCAAAGCCCTTGCCACTGCAAAGCGCTGCTGCTCGCCGCCCGAAATCTGCGACGGCTTGTGATGCGCACGCGCCTCGACATTCAGGAACTTCAGCAGCGGCATAGCCTCCGCGACAGCCTCCTCCATGGAGCGTCCAGCTATCAGTGCCGGCAGGCACACATTCTCCAAAGCCGTGAACTCGGGCAAGAGGTTGTGGAACTGGAATACAAAGCCGATGTTGCGGTTGCGGAAACGCGCCAAAGCCTTCTCGTCCAACGTGGTGACATCTTCTTTGTCGTAGAAGATATGTCCGCTGTCGGGGCGGTCGAGAGTACCGAGGATCTGCAGCAAGGTGGTCTTGCCTGCGCCCGAAGCACCTACCACGCTCACCACCTCAGCCTTATTGATAGACAAGTTGATGTCGCGCAGCACATGCAGGTCGCCGTATGACTTATTGAGGTTCTCTATTCTGATCATAGCCTCACACCTCTTTGCCGTTCAGGAAAGCCTTATAGACCTTGTTCTCGCCGTAGGCATAGGGCAGGAACTCGTATGTGGGAATCTTGGTGGTAAGGTAGAAGTTGGCCTTCTTGCCCACGGCGATAGAGCCGAGCATATCGCTCACGCCCATAGCGTAGCCGCTGTTGATGGTGGTGGCGTTGATGGCCTCTTCGGGAAGCATACGGTAGTTCACGCAGGCGAAAGAGAGGATGAGCTGCATATTGCCCGAGGGCGATGAGCCGGGGTTGTAGTCCGAGGCCATAGCCACGGGGAGACCTGCCCCCATCATCTTGCGCACGGGGGCGTGCTGCATGTTGAGGAAGAAGGCGGCGCCGGGCAGCACGGTGGGCATCGTGTTGGAACCGAGGAGACATTTAATCTCTTCATCGCCAGTGTATTCAAGGTGGTCGCACGAGAGAGCGTCGTACTTCACAGCGCACTGTATGCCGCCAGAGCAAGCCATCTCGTTGGCGTGAATCTTGGGACGCATACCGTATTTGGCGCCAGCCTCAAGCATTCGCTCGGTGTCCTCGACAGTGAAGAAGCCTGCGTCGCAGAACACGTCGATGAAGTCGGCCAAGCCCTCATCGGCTGCTTGGGGTATCATCTTATCGATGACAAGGTCAACGAACTTCTCCTGACAGCCACGATACTCCATGGGAATGCCGTGAGCGCCGAGAAGGGTGGCGCGAATGGTGAGAGGGCTGTTCTCGCGGAGACGGCGGATGACGCGGAGCATCTTCAGCTCAGCCTCGGGGGTCATACCGTAGCCCGACTTGATTTCCACAGCGCCTGTGCCAAAGCCAATGATCTGCTCCAGACGGGCCATAGCGTCCTCGTAGAGCTGTTCTTCGGAGGCCTCCTGCACGCGCTTGGCGCTGTTGAGGATGCCGCCGCCGCGCTTGGCGATCTCGTCGTAGGAGAGGCCTCGGATCTTGTCGATATACTCTATCTCACGACTGCCGGCATAGACAAGGTGGGTGTGAGAGTCGCAGAACGAAGGCAGCACCATGCGGTCTGTAGCGTCAACCTCTTTGTCGAAGGTCTGCTCCTTCAGCTCCGACATGGGGCCGAAAGCAGCAATCTTGTCGTCCTCGACGATGAGGTAGGCATTTTCGATATGGTCGATGCGGGCCATGTCGGCGCCGCACACTTTCAAACGAGGATTCTGCTCAACCTGGAGCAGGGATTTGATATTCTTTACTAAAGTTCTCATTCTATTTTCAATATTTATGGGGTTCTAAATTATCAATCAGTATGGCTTTGCCCATCGAGGATTCTGCCACGGTCATCTGTTCAAAACAAATCGGTTTGGGTGGCCGCCTTGACCTTCCCCAAGTGCTGATATGCCAGCATCGTTGCCTCGCGTCCGCGAGGGGTACGCTGGATGTAGCCTTCCTGGATAAGGTAGGGCTCATAGACTTCCTCGACGGTGCCGGCATCCTCGCCCACAGCGGTGGCGATGTTGTTGATGCCCACGGGACCGCCCTTGAACTTGTCGATGATGGTGCTGAGGATGCGGAGGTCCATCTCGTCCAGGCCGTTGCTGTCAACGTTGAGGGCTTTGAGGGCATAACGGGCTATGTCGAGGGTGATAGTGCCGTCGCCCATGACCTGTGCGAAATCGCGCACACGCCTCAGCAAGAGGTTGGCAATACGGGGGGTGCCGCGGCTGCGACGGGCAATCTCAAAGGCCGATTCCGAGGTTATCTTCACCTTGAGCAGTCCTGCGGAGCGGTTGACGATGCTGGTGAGGGTCTCGGCGTCGTAGTACTGCAGGCGGCAGTTGATGCCGAAGCGGGCACGCAGCGGCGCCGTGAGCATGCCGCTCCTCGTGGTGGCGCCAATCAGGGTGAAGGGCTTGAGGTTGAGCTGCACGCTGCGGGCTGCGGGTCCCGACTCTATTAGGATGTCAATCTTGTAGTCCTCCATGGCGGAATAGAGGTATTCCTCCACCACGGGTGAGAGGCGGTGAATCTCATCGATGAAGAGCACATCGTTGGCCTCGAGCGAGGTGAGCATACCGGCGAGGTCGCCGGGCTTGTCGAGCACGGGGCCCGAAGTCATCTTGATATTCACACCCAGCTCGTTGGCTATGATATAGGAGAGCGTAGTCTTGCCGAGGCCTGGAGGGCCGTGGAGGAGGACGTGGTCGAGAGGCTCGCCACGCTGCTTTGCCGCACCCACAAAGACGCGGAGGTTGTCCAGCACCTGCTGCTGGCCCGCAAAACTCTCAAAGCCCTGCGGCCTCAGCGCACGCTCGACCTCGCGCTCCTGGCTGCTCTGACTGCGTCCTGTGGCATCTAAATTATTGTTCATCGGCGGTTCTTATTATCAATTCATATCGACTCCAGCTTGAGGCTGGAATATAATAATAACGTGAAAATATAAATATATTGCCCAAACTGCAATAAATATTATTTCGGCAGCCTCCGAGAGGTGTTCCAAACTGCTTTTCTCGGCCGTCACAAGCCTATCCTATCAAGATTTGTGCCTAAGCCGTGCAACGAAATATTTTCTGACAAAATGTCAGTACGGCACTTTCGCCATACCTCTTCCAAAGCTCCACTCTGCACCCGCTCCTGGAGCGGAGCTAAGGCGAAGCTAAGGCGGAGCTTCTCCGAGGCTTAATATGGCCTCTAAAGGCAGTAATGCTGACATGACAATTTGTCACCCTGCCATCGTTTGGCACGATTTTTGCTGATGAGATTATCAAGAGGCGAAAAGTTTTTTTCGGCTTCGCAAAATAAATCACGAACCATCACGTTATACAAATAATATAAAATATGAATGCTATGAGATCAATCATCGTCGGAACAGACTTCTCTAAAGGTTCAATTGTGGCTCTGGAACTGGCCATCGACATCGCTAACAAGATGAACTGCGATGTCAGCCTCATTTGGGTGAAACGCGAAAAAATGCTTATGAGCGAGGACCAGCTGAATGAGATGGCCAATGTGGCACAGCAGAAGCTCGTCGCCCTCTGCGAAAAGTATCGCCCGCGCATGTTATACGGCAAGATACGCTGGGAGATTTGCAGCGGCAAGGTAGCCGCCGTGATTGCCCGCCAAGCCACTCACGAGAACGCACCGCTCATCGTCATCGGCACCAACGGAGCCTCGGGCTTCGAGAAGTACTGGATGGGCAGCACAGCCGTGCGCATCGTGCAGGAGGCTCCCGTGCCCGTCATCACCGTGCGCGAGGGTTTCGACTTCCACAAAGACCTCGAACGCATCGTGGTGCCGCTGCGCGTCAACCTCAACTCACGCCAGAAGGTTGCCCCCGCTGCCGCCATCGCCAAGTTGTTCCACTCCGAGGTCCACATCCTCGGCCTCATCGACGACCCCAGCCAGGCAGCACAGCTGCGCACCTATATCAACCAGACCGCTACGCTCTTGAAGAACGACGGCATCAAGTTCAGCGCCACCGTCAAGAAGTACAGCAACTATAGCGACGCCGTGCTCTCATACGCCGAAAGCGTCAAGGCCGACCTCGTGGTCATCAACACCGAGCAGGACCGCATCATCGCACAACTCTTCCTCGGCACCAATGCCCAGCAGATTGTCCACAACGCTCAGCTGCCCGTGATGTGCGTCCACCCCGCCGACATATTCTTCCTCTCCAAGTCTTGAGCAGGCAGCGCCGATAGGCATCAGCCCGACGCCTATCGGAAGCATTCCGACAAGCCGTGCCAGGAAGCATTCAAAATATAAGATTCATGAGAAAAGTTATCATAGTTGGAGCCGGAGCTGCCGGCATGATGGCCGCCGTGGCTGCCGCCGAGAGCGGCGCCGAGGTGGTGCTTGTCGAAAAGATGGACCAGGCCGGACGCAAGCTCCGCATCACCGGCAAAGGCCGCTGCAACCTCACCAATACCGCCCCGCTCAAGGATTTCATCACCCATATAGGTCCCGACGGACGCTGGATGCGCAACTGCTTTGCGCAGATGTTCAACACCCAGCTGATGGAATTCTTTGAGCAGCGCAATGTGCCCCTCATCGAAGAACGCGGCAACCGCGTCTTCCCCCAGAGCGGCAAATCGCTCGACATCTTCTTGGCCCTCATCAACGACCTCGAACGCCGTCCTAATGTCGAAATCCGCAAGAACTGCGCCGTCAAAAGTCTCACCGACGACCGCCATGGCGTGCGCCTGCAAGACGGCACCGCCATCCGCGGCGACGTCCTCATCATCGCCACGGGCGGCCTCTCCTACCCCACCACGGGCTCGACAGGCATAGGCTACCGCCTTGCCGAAGAAGCTGGCCACACGGTCATTCCACAGGTGCCCTCGCTGGTATCGCTCACCTGCGAAGAGCCTATCCCGCAGGACCTCGTAGGCTTCGTGCTCAAGAACGTGGGGCTCGCCATCACGCTGCCTAACGGCAAGAAACTCTACGATGGCTTCGGCGAGATGACCTTCACCCCCCAAGGCATCGACGGCCCCATCGTCCTCTCCGCCAGCCGGCAGGTGAGCCGTATGCTCCACAACGGCGAGAAACTCATCGCCCACATCGACCTCAAGCCCGCCCTCGACGAGGAGAAACTCGACCGCCGCCTCATTGCCGACCTCGACAGCAACGGCACCCGCATCTTCAACGATGCCCTCCGCCTCTGGCTTCCCGCCGAGCTCATCCAGCTGGCACTCACCCGTCTGCACATCGAATACTACAAGCGCCTCCATCAGATCAACGCCGCCGAACGCAAGCGGCTGCTCCATTTCCTCAAGGATGTCACCTTCACCCTCAACGGCACGGGCGACTACAACACAGCCGTGGTCACGCAGGGCGGTGTCTGCACCAAGGAGGTCAACCCGAAGACGATGGAATCGAAGCTCGTGCCGGGACTCTATTTCGCCGGCGAAGTGCTCGACCTCGATGCCGACACCGGCGGCTTCAACCTCCAGATTGCCTTCTCCACAGGCTTCGCCGCAGGCAAAGCAGCCGCAAAGCTGCCCGACCCAGCAATATAATAGCGCCAACACCTTCATACCGCCATGCAGCTCATCAAGATAACCTCCTGTTCGGATCCGCTCCTCGCCCATGTGCCGCACCTCTACGAAACCGCCTTCCCCGAGGATGAGAGGACCGAGACCGCCCGTCTGCTTGCCATGGTCGAGGACTGCCCCGCGATGACTTTCAACGCCATCATGGACGATGACACGTTCTGCGGCATGGCGGCGATATGGGAGCTCGGCATCTGCCGCTACCTTCTCTATTTCGCCACCCTGCAAGAAAAGCGCAACAAAGGCCTCGGCGCTCAGACCCTGCAGCTGCTCAAAGCAGAATCGCCACTGCCTATCATCGGCGAGGTCGAGCTGCCCACAGACGAAATCAAAGCCCGCAGAATCCATTTCTACGAGCGCAACGGATTCCATATCGAATGTGCCAACCCCGCAATACTAAACCAGGCCCACAGCCACGACACTTGCGTGCTGCAGCTAATCTCGACCCACAAGCTTGACAACCTCGACGCCTGCCAGCAGAGGGTTGTCGATGTCGTCTATGCCGGCCTGCACCCCGAATAGGATGTCCCTAAAAACAATCTTTAACTATATAAAATTATGAAGAGATATACATTTTCACCGCTCAACGTCATGCTCAGAAAGGCCTCCGTGCTGTTCCTGCTCTCTTTGACCTGCGCCGCCTCGGCCCAGAGCATCCGCCACTATGAGACCGCTGTCAATAAGTTCCGCCTCTACCATGCCGCCTCTATGGCAAAATATCAGCTTCAAATCGACCAGCAATACAGCCGGCTGACGCCATATAACGAAGACATCATTTTCACCAACAAGGACCATACCGCGCATGTCCGGTTTATCCATCACCCGGGTGACGGGAAGTACCAGATGTCGGGATTTGAAGTGCGGAAAGGCATACCCAATGAGGACGAGACCTTCTACCATTCCCTGCCCGACAAGTTCTTCGCGACCAACAACGGCGTGACGCTTGGCATTAAAGAGCAAGACATCATTGATTTGCAGGGAGAGCCGCAACAAATTGACCAACAAGGAGTTTTCAAGGTCTATTCCTACTTCGAACGCGACCCGAAATCAAGCATCCTGCAAGATTACAACCAAGCAGAATACGTCATCACATACAGCTTCAGAAACGGCGTTCTCGAACGCTTCAGTTTTGGATTCACCTATCCCTGATTAGACTCTCGCAAAAGCGGACACTAAAGGTGGCTCGTGCTTAGCTGTTTTGGAACTCATCCACGGCTATCGTGGCCATCTCCCAAGCCTCCATACGCTCATCGAGCTGGTCTTTGAGTGACTGATACTGGGCATAGAAATCAGCATCTTGCGCAGCACCCGAAGCCAAAACCGACTCCTTTTCCGCAATCTTAGACTCCAAAGCCTCAATCTCTTTCTCAATCTTCTCCACGGCATTGCGAAGCTTGCGAAGCTCACGCTCGCGGTCCTTGCTCTGCTCGTAGGCTTGACGACCCTCTTTCTGAACCTTTGCCTCTGACGGCGTCACACGGGGTGCAGCAGCCTCCAAAGCGGCCTTCTTCTGATCGAGAAACTCGAAAATGTCGCCCTTGAACTCATGGATAGCACCGTCGCGGAACTCGTAGAGCATATCGGTGAGACCTTGCAGGAAGTCACGGTCGTGCGAAACCACAATGAGCGTGCCCGTGTATTGAAGAAGGGCGTTCTTGAGGATGTCCTTCGAGTTCATATCGAGGTGGTTCGTGGGCTCGTCAAGGACCAAAAGGTTTGAAGGCGTGAGCAGGAGCTTTGCCAAGGCAAGACGCGCTTTCTCGCCGCCCGAGAGAACCTTGACCTTCTTCTCACAGTCCTCGCTATCGAAAAGGAAACTGCCGAGAATGTTGCGAATCTTGGGACGGATGTCGCCCGTAGCGATATCATCGATAGTTTGAAAGACAGTCTTCTCGCCATCGAGCATAGCAGCCTGGTTCTGTGCGTAATAGCCAACCTGCACCTGCGTGCCGAGACGGAAAGAGCCCGTATAGTCCTGTATGTCGCCCACGATAATCTTCGCCATAGTCGATTTGCCCTCGCCATTTCGACCCACAAAGGCGACCTTCTTGCCCGAAGTGAGGAGCAGATCGACATCGTCGAAGACCTGCAAATCGCCGTAAGCCTTACCAAGATGCTGCGTCTCAACCACAATCTTGCCACTATGGGGCGCGGGCTGGAAACGGAAATGGATGCTCTCAGTGCTCACCTCATCGACCTGAATGGTCTCCATTTTGTCGAGCATCTTGATGCGTGACTGCACCTGCTTGGATTTCGTAGCCTTATAGCGGAAACGCTCGATAAATGCCTCAATCTGAGCCACCTGCCGCTGCTGAGCGGTAAGCTGGGCCATCTGGGAGGCACGACGCTCCTGCATCTGCACGACATAGTCAGAATAGGAGCACTTGTAATCATAGATGCGGCCTGCGGTAATCTCGATGGTGCGTTTGGTGATGTTATCCAAAAAGGTGCGGTCGTGCGAGACAAGCACCACGGCGCCGGGGTATCCGCAGAGGAAATTCTCAAGCCACTGGATAGACTCGATATCGAGGTGGTTAGTAGGCTCGTCGAGGAGGAGGAAGTCGGGGCGGCGAAGCAAGAGTTTCGCCAGCTCCACGCGCATCTGCCAGCCGCCGCTGAACTCGGCCACGGGGCGACTGAAATCGCTGTGGCGGAAGCCGAGGCCAAGAAGCACCTTCTCGGTCTGCTCCTGACGGCTGTCAGCGCCCAAGAGGGCAATCTGATCCGTCACCTCAGTATGTTGGTTGAGCAGACGGGTATAATCGGCAGATTCATAATCGGTTCGAGAGGCAATCTCATCGGTGAGGCGCTGCTGCTCGGCCAAGAGCTCATCTATGCGGCTGAATGCCGTGAGAGCCTCGTCAATCACAGTCCGAGTTGTGTCGGGCACCATCTCCTGAGGGAGGTAGCCCACCGTCTGGCCTGCGGCAATAACCATGGTGCCTGTCTCGGGCTGCTGCCAGCCGCAGAGGATTTTGAGGAGGGTGGATTTGCCTGCGCCGTTCTTGCCGACGAGGCCGATGCGATCATGGTCGGCAATGTTGAAGGTTACGTTGTCGAAGAGGTTAGTGCCTGTGAACTGGACCGATAAATTGTTGATAGCGAGCATGCGGAGAGATGTATGAGCTGGCGATGATGCCGAAAAGGGGATAAATAATGTCTTATAATACTATTAATATAATGCGGCCGACAGGGAGCTGTAGCGGGATAGAAAGGGCTGCCTATTCGGGAAAAATGGGCAGCCCTTGAAATCAACCGTTGCTATCAGCCGACACTTAGCGGAGTGTGAAGCTGACGGGGAGGTTGAACTGGGTACGGACGGGTTTACCGGACTGCTTGCCAGGCTTCCACTTAGGCATAGCCTTGACAACACGGACAGCCTCAGCGCCGCATCCGCCACCGATATCGCGGAGGATCTTAATCTGACCTACACGGCCGTCCTTCTCGACAACGAAGGTGACGAACACCTTACCAGTGATGCCGTTTTCGCGAGCGAGAGCGGGATACTGGATGTTGTCAGCAAGGTACTGGGAGAGTGCGTCTAAGCCGCCAGGGAACTCAGGGTCTTCCTCAACGGCGACCCAAACGGTTTCCTCAACATCCTCTTCCTCTTCCGTAACAACGACCTGCTGCACCTCGACATTCTCTGCGTTCTTAGCGTCAGCATCGAATACCTGGGCTTCGTTTTCAATCTTAGCATCGTTGTCCACGACTTTAAGATCGGTAGGAACGACTTCCGGCTGTTCGGGTGGTGGTGGGGGTTCCACTTTTTCCTGCGTCTGCATGATTTCCTCCTGAACCTCTTCCTTTACGGTGCGGACCGAAATCTGTTTTGCCTCTTTGTCGAAAGATTTGACATTGAAGGCAAGAAGAGAGGCAGCAAGAATGACAATCATACCGACTTCCAGATACAAACCTCTGCGTTTTTCGAGGTCTGCCTTGGGTGATTTCTTTGCTTCCATGTTATTGAATTTAAATTAATTGTTTGCATTTTAAGGTGCTTTTTAAGCATCTATTTCCAACTGCTAAATTAGCAATTTTTCTTGAATTATCAACAATTGAATGTAAAAAAAAATCGAAATAAACATTTTTTAACGTTTCGCAGGCCCCTATTAACAAATCCCCAAGAGGCGGGAAACGGCTCTGAGAGGACTTCCATGCCACGAAATGGAACTTCCAAAACAGGGGCGGGAAAGGTCGTGGGAAGCCTCGCCAAAGGTCCGCCCGGGGAGCGGAGCTAGAGCGGAGCTAAGGCGAAGCTAAGGCGGAGCTATGACGGAGGTGCTCAAAGCCCAAAACAGCCCCCCAGAGAGGTGTGGGAAGAGCCACAGAAGAGGTGCGGGATCGAGGACAGAAAGAGGCAGGAAAGAGGGGTTCAAAATGTTAAAAAAACGGGGCAACAAGGGACATGGAATTTGAAAGGCAGCGTGAGGAAATATCGCAAGCAATTATTTGTCGGAGAATGAGTTATAGGACAGTTGAGAAATTTTCGCATATTTTTTTGCATTTATTCAAAATAAATGCGTAACTTTGCAAAAATTTTATGGACAAAAGTCGTTTTATCATTTGCCGCGCAGCCGCTGGCTCCGGAAAGACCTACACGCTGGTACGCAACTACTTGCAGCTTGCCTTCTCGGCCAAAGAAGGGGAGCTGGCAAGCCGTTTCAGCCGTATTCTCGCCATCACTTTCACCAACAAGGCCGCCAACGAGATGAAGGAGCGCATCCTGCGCGAGCTCGACAACATCGCCGCCCATGGCACGGAGGCCGCTATGGGACGCGACCTGGCCGAGGAGATGCACCTCGACGACAGCACCATCCGCCGCTATGCCGCCACCGTGCTCCAGGCCATACTGCACAACTATTCCGACTTTGCCGTGATGACAATCGACAGCTTTGTCCACCACATCGTCCGCACCTTTGCCCACGACCTGAACCTCCCTATGAATTTTAATGTATATATTGATAATACAGACCTCATCCAAAACGCCATCGACGAGCTGATGGCCCTGGTGGGCTGCGAGGGGCAGGAAGGGCTCACGGAGGTGCTGTGCGACTATGCCGAGAGCCAGATGACAGAGGGCAAGAGTTTCATGATAGAGCAAGACCTTGCCAAGAAAGCCGAAGAGCTCTTCAAAGAGCACACGCCCGAATTTCTCGGCAAGTTGGAGCATCTGGACCCCGACCAGTTCAAGCTGATACACAAGCAGCTGATAGCGGAGAACCGCGACTATGAAAGCCGCCTTGCCGCCCTGGGCGAAGCTGCCGTGGAGGCCTACACTTCGGCAGGACTGTGCGACGAAGACTTCTTCCGAGGCAGGAACGGCGTGGCAAGCTATTTTCACAAGACAGCCGCGGGAGAATCTGTGGCGCCGAACAGCTGGGCGCTGCAATTCCTCGAAGGCGACAAGCTGGGAGGCTCCAAGACATCGAAAGCAGCTTTGGCCCAGATTGAGAGCATCAAGCCGCGCCTGCAGGAGCTGCACCAAGGCATCACAGCCCTGCGCGAGGCCGAGGAACGCACCTACTTCACCCGCAAACTGCTGCTGAAGAGCCTCTACGAGCTGGCTCTCCTCAACAAGCTGGGCGAACTGGTGGGACAGTACTCGCGCGAGAACGAGATCGTCCACATCTCGGAGTTCAACAAACGCATCTCAAGAGTGGTGCAGGAAGAGCCTGCGCCCTTCATATACGAACGTATCGGAAACCGATACTACAACTACCTCATCGACGAATTTCAGGACACCTCACGAATGCAGTGGCAGAACCTGGTGCCGCTGGTGGAGAACGGCGTGGGCGCCGGCCACACCTCGCTCGTGGTGGGCGACGGCAAACAGGCCATCTACCGCTTCCGCCAAGGCGACGTGGAGCAGTTCGTCAGCCTGCCCCATGTCGATAGCCCCCTCCACGGCCAGCTGCTCGAACAGCCCGGAGTGAGCCACCCAACACGGCTTGACCGCAACTTCCGCTCCGCGAGAACCGTGGTGGAGTTCAACAACGACTTCTTCGAATGGGCTGTGCGAAACCGCTTCCCCGACAATGAGGAGCTGCACCAAATCTACCTCGGCGACAGCGAGAAGCCCGACCTGGCACAAAAGGTGACCAAAGAGGGCGGATATGTGCAGATTGGCTTCTGGGACTGCCCCAAGGAGCACGAAGTGCTGTGGAAAGAGATGCTCGCCGACATCCGCGACCTGAGGGATGAGAAGGGCTACGACTACCGCGACATCACCATCCTGGCACGTAAGAACAGGGTGCTCTCCGAGATATCCACCTTCCTCACACAGAACGAGATACCCGTAGTGTCGAGCGAATCCCTGCTGCTCTCGCAGAGTCTCGTGGTGATGATGATGCGCAACCTGCTGCAATACCTCATCGACGACACAGACCGCATAGCCGCAGCCCGTGTGCTGATGTATCTGTACAGCCTCGGCAAGACCAAGAAGCACTACGATGACGCCTTCATCCACAACCTGAAGCGCATAGACCTCGACGAGATTGCCCAGCAAGAAGGTCTCGGCCTCAACTGCCAGAAGCTGCGCTCATTAGGACTCTACGACTGCTGCGAAGAGGCGCTCCGTATGCTCGACCTCAACGGCATAGAGACTGCCTATACGGCCTCGTGGCTGAACGCCGTGGCACGCTATGCCAGCAACCACAGATACGACCTTCGCGAGTTTCTCGAATGGTTCGACCCAGAGAAAGACCGTCTCTCAACCAACACCGCCTCCGACCTCGACGCCGTGAGACTCATGACGATACACAAAGCCAAGGGACTGGAGTCGCCCATCGTGCTCTACCCCATCCTCACCACCAAGGAGACAAACGACAGCATCTGGGTGAACATCGACCCCGCGACAGGGCTGCCCCTGCCCGCCAGCCTCGTGGCACCCAACAAGAATGAGCCCACCCTCTTCGACAGCGAATACAAGACTGAGCTGCTGAAGCATGAGATGGACGAGGTGAACGTGCTCTACGTCGCCCTCACACGTCCCAAGGAGAAGCTGATGCTGTACTGCCAGGCTCCGCCCAAAGAGCCCTCGAAAAGCTACATATCCCTGCTGAACAGCTATGCCCTGCAAAGCGAAAGCTGCGCTGAGGGAAGAGATGGCACATTCTGCTGGGGCACAAACACTTCAAAGACCGTCAAGACCGCCGAGGATGAAGCGTCCAAGCCCCTCAACAGGCAGATTGACAAGGCCGCCTATCCCGACTGGGCAGAGCGCATAGCCATAGCAGAACAGTCGGCCGAGATATTCGGCGAATTTGACGAGAGCTCGAAGCGCCGCGGCAACCTTATGCACGCCCTTCTCGCCACCATCGCAAACAGCGACGAGGCCGACAAAGCCCTCGAAGCCTTCATCAGCCGAAACGAGGTGGAGGAAGAGGATGCCGAAGCCTTAACCTCCATGCTGCACAGCATGTTGAAGCAGCCCGAGATAGCACGCTTCTTCTCCTCTCAACACGGCTGCAAGAACGAATGCGACATGGTGTGGCACGGCGAGGTGCTGCGCCCTGACCGTATTGTGACAGCCCAGGATGAGACCTGGGTTATCGACTTCAAGACCGGCGCGCCCAAAGTGGAGCACCGCATACAAGTAGGCCGCTACTGCGAAGCCATACAGGCCATGGGGTACCCCTCCGTGAAAGGCTACCTGCTCTACCTCGGCACACAGAAATGCCAGGTTGTGCCCTGCAAATAAGCACAAAAAAATGACACAAAAAAGGCTTTTTGAAGCCCTGATATGCTCTTTTATTTTGCTATGTCAAAAAAAAGTTGTACTTTTGTTTGTTTAATTATTGAGAATAAAAATACATAATATAATGGAAAACAATAAATTGTTCAGCGAATTTCCGCCCATTTCGACCGAAAAATGGGAAGAAGTCATCAATAAAGACCTCAAAGGTGCCGACTATGAGAAGAAACTGGTGTGGAAGACCATCGAAGGTTTCAACGTCAAGCCCTACTACCGTGCAGAAGACCTCCAGGGACTGGAATATCTCGATTCCAACCCCAACCAGGCACCCTTCACCCGTGGCAAACATGCCGACAACAATGTCTGGGACATCCGCCAGGACATCAAGGCCGACGACCTCGCCGAGGCCAACAAGCTGGCCCTCGAAGCTGTAGAGCGCGGCGCCAACGCCCTCGGTCTCTGCGCCTGCAAAGCCGACAGCGTCGAAAAGATGCAGCAGCTCCTTAAAGGCATCAACCTCGAAGAATGCAAAATCAACTTCACCTGCAGCAAGAACCTCCTCGACACCCTCAAAATTTTCGCCGAGGTTGTCAAGGCTAACGGCTACAATCCCGAGAAGGTCTATGGCAGCGCCAACTACGACATGTACGGCCACGCCCTCCTCTTTGGCGAATACCGCGGCGGCGAAGAGAGCTGCTACAAAGAGGCCAAAGAACTCGTCGAGTTTGCCAAAGCCAACCTGCCCCACTTCCGCGTGCTCACCATCAACGGCCGCCATATCCACAACGCAGGCTCCAATATCGTTCAGGAACTCGGCTTCACCCTCGCCGCTGCTAACGACCTCATGGCCCACCTCACCGACATGGGCGTGAAGGTTGGCGACGTAGCCACCAGCCTGGTCTTCAACTTCGCCACCGGCAGCAACTACTTCATGGAGATTGCCAAGATCCGCGCCGCACGTCTGCTTTGGAGCAAGATCATCGAGCAGTACAACCCCTGCTGCGACTGCTGCTACAAGGTCTATATCAACGCCACCAGCTCCATTTGGAACAAGAGCGTTTTCGACCCCTACGTCAACATGCTCCGCACCACCACCGAGACCATGTCTGCCGCCATCGCTGGTGCCGACAGCATCACCACCAACCCCTTCGACGTGGCCTATAAGGATGCCGACAGCTTCGGCTACCGCATCGGCCGCAACCAGCAGCTCCTCCTCAAAGAAGAGTCCTACATGGACAAGATTGTCGATCCCGCAGCTGGCAGCTACTACATCGAGAACCTCACCAACAGCATCGCCCAGTACGCTTGGGAGCAGTTCCTCGCCGTCGAGGCCAAGGGCGGTTTCGCCAAGGCCATCCGCGAAGGCTATGTGCAGGACGAAGTGGCACAGATGGCTCAGCGCCGCGACATGGACATCGCAACCCGCAAGACCACCATCCTCGGCACCAACCAGTACCCCAACCTCCTTGAGAAGATGGGCGACAAGATTGAGAAAGAGAACGCCTACGGCTGCGGCTGCAAAGACAAATGCTGCAACGGCAAGGCCACCGAGATAAAGACCCTCCGCCTCTATCGTGGCGCCGAGGCTTTCGAGCAGCTCCGCCTCGACACCGAGAAGAGCGGCCGTCGTCCCAAGGTCTTCCTCCTCACCTATGGCAACCTCGCCATGCGCAAGGCTCGCAGCGGCTTCGCCACCAACTTCTTCGGCGTGGCTGGCTACGAGATTATCGACAACGCAGGCTTCAAGAGCGCTGAGGAAGGCGTGAAAGCCGCCCTCGAAGCCAAAGCCGACGTTGTGGTGCTCTGCTCCAGCGACGACGAATATGCCGAGATTACCGAGCAGGCCTGCAAGGGTCTGAAAGGCAACGTGAAGAGCATCGTCCTCGCAGGCTTCCCCAAAGAGATGGTGGACACCTACAAGGGCTACGGCGTTGACGAGTTCATCCACGTCAAGACCAACGTCCTCGACTGCCTCACTAAGTTCCAGAAACTCCTCGGCATCGAATAAGAGTGAAAAGCTTTCCCAAACTTGACAGGTATATCCTGCTTAAGTATTTGAAGACTTTTCTTCTGGCGATGGCGCTCATCATTGTCATCGTCATCACTTTTGACGTATCAGAAAAATTAGACGATTTCCTTGACGGCCATGCTCCGTTCAAGGAAATCGTCTTCCAATATTACCTCAACTTCATCCCAGGCTTCGTCAACCTCTACAGTCCCCTGTTCATCTTCATCAGCGTGATATTCTTCACCTCCAAGCTGGCAGGCAACAGCGAGGTTATAGCCATCCTCGGAAGCGGCATCAGCTACCGCAGGATGCTGCGGCCATACCTCTACGGCTCGCTGCTCGTGGCCTTCATCGTGCTGATATTCGGCAACTTCGTCATACCGCTGAACAACAGGTCGCTCGACAAGTTCGAGAACACCTATATTGAGACACACAAGCCCAACTACTTCAGCAACCTGCATTTCCAAGCCGCAAAAGGGGTGCAGGTCTATGCCGAGAGCTACGACGGCTACCTGCTCCGCGTGAACAACTTCCACCGCGACCAGTACGACGAAGACAACAAGCTCGTGGACCGCATCACCTGCCGCGACATCACCTACGACACCACGACGGGCAAATGGACCTGCAACGAGTTCGTCCACCGCACCATCAAGGGCAACCGCGAGCACCTGTCGCGCAGCCCCCGTTCGCAGCGCACCCTCGACGTCACGCCCGAAGACTTCGTCTCCTCCACCATCAACATCACCACGATGAACTCCATCGAACTATATAAATATATTGTTCGCGAGAGGATGAAAGGCTCCTCAGCCGTCATCTCCGCCAAGATTGAGTTCTACCAGCGCATCCTCAACCCGATAGCCATCATCGTGATGACCTTCATCGGCGTGGGCGTGTCGAGTCGAAAGACGCGCGGCGGCATCGGTGTCCACCTTGCCATCGGCATCTCGTTAGCCTTTGGCTTCATCGTCTTCATGAAGGTCTCCACCGTCTTTGCCGTCTTCGGCACCCTCAAGCCCTTCCTCGCCGTGCTGCTGCCGCAAGCCGTCTTCGGCATCATTGCCGTGTATGTGATACGCAGCGCACCCAAGTAGGCCGGCCCCTGTCATGAAGGCAACACAAAACACACCTCAGAAATGACCATACAAGAAATAGAAGAAACCATCATCGACGAATTCTCCTGCTACGAAGAATGGCTCGACAAATATGCCTACATCATCGAACTCGGCAAGGAATGCCCCGTCATCGACGAGAAGGACAAGACCGAAAACAACCTCATCAAAGGCTGCCAAAGCCGTGTGTGGCTGAGCTGCGAACACCGCGAAGGCAAGCTCTGGTTCAAGGCCGACAGCGACGCCGTCATCACCAAAGGCATCATCAGCCTCCTCATCCGCGCCCTCGACGGCCAGACCCCGCAGGACATCCTCAACGCCGACCTCGCCTTCATCGACCAGATAGGCCTCAAAGAGCACCTCTCCCCCACCCGCTCCAACGGCCTCACCTCGATGGTCAAGCAGATGAAAATGTACGCCCTCGCCTTCTCCGTCAAACAATAACCGTCACAAGCCATGGAGCCCACAAAAGAAACCCTCAAAGACGCCGTCGTCAACTGTCTCAAAAACATCTACGACCCCGAGATACCCGTCAACATCTACGACCTCGGCCTTATATACAATATTGATATCGACGACGAGCACAACGTCAAGGTCCTCATGACCATGACCGCCCCCGACTGCCCCGAGGCAGAATACATGTTCATGGAAGTGCGCCAGATGATAGGCTACATCCAGGGCGTCAAATCGGTCGAAGTAGAGCTCACCTTCAACCCGCCATGGGACTTCAACAACCTCTCCGACGAGGTAAAGCTCGAACTCGGCCTCATGTAAGGCAAGCCCTACCCATAGAGCCGTCAAAAACGCCAAGCCCCCTCCCCTAAAAGCATGACCCTGCAAGCCCTCCTCGACAAAGCCCACCGCCTCTTCGTGAAAAACGAAGCCCCGCAGCAGAGCACCTCGCTCTCCGGCATGGCATGGCGCCGCTTCCGCAGCAACGGACTCTCCGTAGCAAGCCTTGTCGTCATCGGCATCTTCGTCGTCATGGCACTTCTCGGCTACCTCATCACCCCCGACAGCACCCCTTACTGCAACCAGCAGTACCTCGAACTCGCCACCCTCAAGCCCTTCACCAAGGTCGATTTCACCTACATCGACGAAGGCCTCCCCCAGCCCAGACAAGGGCTGCTGCGCAAGATGCTCTTCGGCCAGCCCCTGCCCTACACCGCCGTGCCCACCTACCGCACCACGGCGATAGGCGACAGCCTTGCAATAGAGAGCTACACCGGCAGCACGCCCAACGACGGCGAGATACGCCGCGTGGCCAAGACACAGATTGTGCGGCAAGCCACGCGCACCTTCATCCTCGGCACCGACGGCTACGGCCGCGACGTGCTGAGCATGATCATGATAGGCAGCCGCGTCAGCCTCTCCGTGGGCTTCATCGCAGTGCTCATAGCCCTCATCATCGGCATCGCCCTCGGCGCCCTGGCAGCCTACTACGGCGGCTGGGTCGATAACCTCATCACATGGCTCATCAACGTGGTGTGGTCCATACCCACCGTGCTGCTCGTCATCGCCATCACCTTCGCCCTCGGCAAAGGATTCTGGCAAGTCTTCATTGCCGTAGGCCTCACCATGTGGGTGGATATAGCCCGCGTGGTGCGCGGACAGGTCTATAGCATCAAGGAGAAAGAATATGTCGAGGCGGCACGCGCCCTCGGCCTCGGCACCTTCCGCACCATCTTCCGCCACATACTGCCTAACATCACCGGCGCCATCATCGTGGTCACGGCCTCCAACTTCGCCAGCGCCATACTCCTCGAAGCCGGCCTCAGCTTCCTCGGCATAGGCGTGCAGCCCCCCATGCCCTCGTGGGGCACCATGGTCAAGGAGAACTACTGCTACATCCTCCTCGACAACGCCTACCTCGCCCTCCTCCCCGGCCTGGCCATCATGCTCATCGTCCTCGCCTTCATGCTCCTCGGCAACGGCGTGCGCGACGCCCTGGACATCAAGAAATAGCCCCGCCCCACAGCTCCGCCAACGAAGCCACCAGCCAAGAGCCTTTCAACAAAAAGGCGAAAAATACCTCATTCGATTCATTCGACTCATTCAATTCATTCGACCCCATTCGACCCATTCGACTCATTCGATTCATTCGACCCCATTCGACTCATTCGACTCATTCGACTCATTCGACTGGAGGACTCCCTTTCAGCCGACGCCGCCCGTGCTGCCAATTGTTAAAATCTGATGTCCGCAGACACTCCGCCATAGCCAGTAAGCAGTGCCACTTCAGCATCGCCCATCCTCCACCCGCCGAGCGGAGCTAAGGCGGAGCTAAGGCGAAGCTAAGGCGGAGCTACACCGAGCCCTCAGAGAGGCTTTGGAGAGCGTTTTCTCATTAACAGTCGTTAATATTTGTGTTAAAACCGGTGCCTGGCAACGAGCCCCTCTGTCAGCCGTCACACTGCCCCAAATCCCCTCACCTCATGCACACACAAACCGCCATACGCCTCCACCAAGAAGCTAGAGAGCAAGTGATGGAATCCTCCCCCTCAGTATATGGAGCTTGTTCCGCCGACGGCAAGCCCCAAGCGACGCCCCGATGTGACAATGTTACAATGTGATTTCTATAGTTTGAAAAATAGCAACAGGAGAGGAAGAGAAGTATTATTCAGGGCAAACGCATAAAGCGGTGTGGAAATTTCAGGTTATTAACAGCGGTGGGC